>NZ_JAAMFG010000034.1:0-351533 GCF_011064545.1 Wenzhouxiangella sp. XN24 | reverse complement strand
GCTGGGCGAGCTTGCGGCAGGTAGAGTCATACGCCTCCTTGTCCGCCCACGTGTTGCGCGGCACCAGGATCTCGTCCGGTACGCCGGGGCAGGACGTCGGAATCGCCAGGCCGAACACGGGGTCCACCTCGGTCGGCACCTGGGCGAGGGCGCCCGAATGGATGGCGTCCACGATCGCGCGCGTGTAGGCCAGCTTCATGCGCTTGCCCGTGCCGTAGGCCCCGCCGGACCAGCCCGTGTTCACCAGCCAGACGTCGGCATCATGGCGCCGGATGTGCTCTGCGAGCAGTTCCGCGTACTTGGCCGGATGCCAGACCAGGAACGGCCCCCCGAAGCATGGGGAGAAGGTGGCCTCGGGCTCGGTCACGCCGACCTCTGTCCCGGCGACCTTCGCGGTGTATCCGCTGATGAAGTGATACATGGCCTGTTCCGGCGTCAGGCGGCTCACCGGGGGGAGCACGCCGAAGGCGTCGCAGGTCAGGAAAATGATATTTTTCGGGTGCCCGCCGACGCAGGGGATCTTGACGTTGTCGATGTACTCGATGGGATAGGAGCCGCGCGTGTTGGCGGTCACCGAGGTGTCCTCGTAGTCCACCTCCCGGCTTTCCTCGTCGTAGACCACGTTTTCCAGCACCGAGCCGAAACGCAGGGCGCGGTAGATGTCGGGTTCCGCCTCCTCGGAGAGGTCGATCACCTTGGCGTAGCAGCCGCCCTCGATGTTGAAGATGCCCTCGTCGCTCCAGCAGTGCTCGTCGTCGCCGATCAGGCGACGCTTCGGATCCGCGGACAAAGTGGTCTTGCCGGTGCCGGAGAGACCGAAAAGAATCGACGTGTCCCCATCCGCGCCCTCGGTCGCGGAGCAGTGCATCGACAGCACGCCGCGCGCCGGCATGAGGTAGTTCATGATGGTGAACACGCCTTTTTTCATTTCTCCCGCGTACTCGGTGCCGAGAATCACCATTTCCCGGTGACCGAATTGCAGGCTGATGCTGGTGCCGGAGGTCATGCCGGGGACCCGCGAATTGGCCGGGAAACTGCCGGCATTGAAAATAACGTAATCGGGTTCGCCGAATTCGGCGAGTTGCTCAACCGTGGGCCGGATCAGCATGTTGTGCATGAACAGCGCATGGTAGGGGCGGGCGCAGATGACGCGTACCTTGATGCGGTACTTCGGATCCCAGCCCGCGTAGGCGTCCACGACATACAGCCGGTCGCGGGTGCCGAGGAAATCGACCGCCTGGGTGCGATTGATCTCGAAGGTCTCCTGGTCGAGCTTCATGTTGACCTTGCCCCACCAGACGTCCTCGGCCACGTTCGGATCGTCGATGATGCGCTTGTCGTTGGGGCTGCGGCCGGTCTTGACGCCGGACATGGCGACCAGCGCACCGGACGCTGAAATCGCGGAGCCGCGGTCCCAGGCGAGAGCATGCTCATAAAGCACGGCGGGCGGCAGGTTGCGATGAATGTCCTCGACGCCGATGCCGTACTGTTCCAGGGAAAAACGCGCTGCCATCCGATTGGCCTCCATATGTGTGTTCTTGCGGCGCACGATGCATCTCGCTCGCCTGTATAGCGCCTCGAGGACCAGGAGGCCCGGGCGTCGACATTAAAGCGGAATTATATACCGGGCCCGGAGAAATCCCATGCTTGCGGCAATCCACAGTACGCGAAGGCTTTCCGCGCGACTTAGACTCGGCCTCCGTGACTGCGTGGAATTCGTGATGCGACAACCTTCAGACGTCATTGACGCCGAACGACCGGCTGAGCAGGCACGGTCACGGGCAACCGACCGGGCAGCGGCCCGGCGCGAATTGCGCTGGGAAATCATCAGCGGCGGCTCCGGCTTTCTTCTTACCGTGTATATCTGGCTCCATCTTTTCGATGTCGGCTCCCTGCTGTTCGGCCCGGAGGGCTTTGATCGGCTCGCGGAATTTCTCGAAGGCTTCTACATCGCGCAGCCCGTGGTCGTTCTCGTGACCCTGCTGTTCCTGATCCACGCGGTGGTGGCAGCCCGGAAAATCCCGGCCCGCATGCGTGAGCGGCGACGCTACAATCGCCTGGCCAGGCAACTCGCCAAGTCCGATCGCAGCTGGATCGCGGGGGAGGGCATCGAAAGGCCGCACCAGGACACCCGCGTATGGATCTGGCAGATCCGCACCGGCATGCTGATCCTGCTCCTGGGCAGTTTCCACATCGGCCTGGTGACGCTCGATACCTTCACCTCGTTGTGGGGAGAGCGCCATGGCATGGAAGCCGCCACCACCATCGAAAGGGTGGCGGCGGGTCTGTCGTGGTTCTATCTCGCGTTGCTGGTGCTGCTCGCGATCCACGCCTCTGCGGGCCTTTATCGCCTCGCGATCAAGTGGGGAGTGGGAGCGAGCTACTCGCGCCCGGCGCTGCAGCGATTCGCACGGATTTTCGGTATCGCATTCCTGGTATTCGGCGTCTTCGTGCTGGTCGTCATGGCGGGCTGGGTCCCGGCGCCGTTCGCATTCCTGATGGGGTCCTGACTTGAAGATCACCGATGTGCTGGTCATAGGCGCCGGCCTGGCCGGCGAGCGCTGCGCGATCGAGGCCGCCGCCGCCGGTCATTCCGTGCTGATTCTTTCGCTGGTCCCGCCGCGCCGCAGCCACAGTTGCGCGGCGCAAGGCGGCATGCAGGCCGCGCTGGGAAATTGTGCGAAGGCCGAGGGCGACAGCCCGGACGTGCATTTCCTGGACACGGTCCGCGGCTCCGATTGGGGCGCAGACCAGGAGGTGGCCCGCATCTTCGCCGACAACGCCCCCGTGGCAGTCCGCGAGCTGGCACATTTCGGCGTGCCCTGGACGCGGCTGAGGCCCGGTACCAACCGGTATCACATCAAGGGACAGCAGGTGGACATCGAAGAGCCCGCGGAAAATGCCGGGCTCATCATGCATCGCGACTTCGGCGGTACCGCGAAGTGGCGTGCCTGCTACGCGGCAGCCGGCACGGGGCATGCCACACTTTACGCCGTTGACAGCCAGGTCGTCCGGCTCGGCATCGACGTGCTGGACCGCATGGAAGCCATCGCGCTCGTTCAGGACGGCGAACGCTGCCATGGTGCGGTGGTGCGCTGCCTGCGCACCGGCCGGCTGGAAACGATCATGGCCAAGGCCACGGTCATTGCGACGGGCGGTTACGGACGCATTTACGGCAACTACACGACCAACGCGGTGATCAACGAAGGGGTAGGGGCCTCGCTGGCGCTCGATACCGGCGTTGTGCCGCTGGGTAACATGGAGGCCGTGCAGTTCCATCCGACGGGCCTGTGGCCGGCCGGCATCCTGGTCACGGAAGGATGCCGGGGTGACGGCGGATACCTGCTCAACGCCGCGGGGGAACGGTTCCTCGTCGATCTCGAGCCGGAGAAGCAGGAACTCGCCAGCCGGGACGTCGTCTCCCGTCACATGATGAACGAGATCCTCGCCGGGCGCGGTGAAAACAGCCCGAACGGCCCGCATCTGTGGCTCGACCTGCGCCATCTCGGGGAACAGCACCTCACCACCCGCCTGCGCGAAATTTACGAGATCTGCCGCGACTTCCTGGGCATCCGCCCGTGGGAGGCGCTGGTGCCGGTGCGCCCGACCCAGCACTACTCGATGGGCGGCGTGCGGGTCAACAAGGACGGGCAGGCCTATGGGCTGGGCGGCCTGTTTGCCGTCGGCGAGGCGGCTTGCTGGGATATGCACGGTTTCAACCGGCTCGGCGGCAACAGCCTCGCCGAGACGCTGGTCGCCGGGCGCGTCGTGGGCGCGCGGATCGCCGAGTTCGTTTCCGCGTCGGGGCCCGGCCCGGACTCCGGCCTTGGCCGCCAGGCGTTACGCGCGCAGGAGAGCCGCATTGCGGCCCTGGCGCAGCGGAGCCACGGCGGACGGAGTATCTATGCGATCCGCGACGAGTTGGGCGAGATCATGATGAACCGCCTCGGCGTGTTCCGCAGCGGCGACGAAATCGAGACCGCGATCGGCGACCTCAACGGCCTGATACGGGAAGCGGAGGGCATCGGCTTGCGTTCGTCAGCGCCCGGATCGAACCCGGAGCTGACTTTCGCGTTGCGCTTGCTCGGGATGCTGAAACTGGGGCTCATCACCGCGATGGGCGCCCTCGCGCGCACGGAAAGCCGCGGTGCCCACTATCGGACGGACTATCCCCAGCGCAATGACGCCGAGTGGCTTAACCGCACGCTGGCGCATTGGCGCGAGGGTGCGGATGCGCCGGAACTCAGTTACGAACCCGTCGGGCTGCTCGACTTGCCACCTGGACATCGAGGTTATGGCGCGAGCAGCCAGGTCGAAATGCAACAGACCGTCGCCGACTACAACGCGTCGGTTTCCGCGGCCCAGGCCGCCGCCGGGCGTCTGCCCAGCACGGAGGCCCTGGGCGCACGCCTGCGGCCCGGTGCCTGGCAGGGCGCATTCAGCGCGCCGACCTGAGGAGATCCGAGACCATGTCGCCAATCACCGGCCGCAAGCTGAAGTTCGAAATTTTCCGTTACAACCCGGAAGATCCGTCTTCCAAGCCCCACATGGAGACCTTCGAACTCCGCGAAACGCCATTCATGTCGCTGTTCCTCGCACTTAACAAGTTACGTGAAGAACAGGATCCAAGTCTCCAGTTTGACTTCGTATGTCGGTCGGCCGTCTGCGGGTCATGCGGCATGATGGTGAACGGGCGGGCGTCCCTGGCCTGCAAGACCCTGACGTCGCAACTCGATGCCACCATCCGTCTGCATCCCTTGCCGGCATTTCGGCTCGTGGGCGATCTTTCGGTGGATACCGGGAGCTGGTTCCGCGGGATGTCCGAGCAGATCGGCGGCTGGATCAGCGAAAAGGCGCCATTCGATCCGGGCGCGCAGGAAGAGCGCATGGAGGACGAGCTGGCACAGGCCATCTATGAACGCGAGCGCTGCATCGAGTGCGGCTGCTGCGTGGCGGCCTGTGCGGTCGCCAACACGCGGCCGGCTTTTGTCGCGCCCGCCGGACTGAACAGGATCGCGCGTTTCATGATGGATCCCCGGGACAAGCGCACCGAGGGCGACTGGTTCGAAGTGGTCAGCAGCGACGAAGGTGTTTTCGGCTGTCTCGGGCTGATGGCTTGCCAGGACATCTGTCCGAAGGAGCTCCCGCTGCGCGAGGTCTATGCCTATCTGCGTCGCAAGTCCCTCGGCGGGCTGCTTGGGAAGAAAGCACCTGGCGCCTGAGCTGCGAGCGGGTCAGATGCCGCAAAACCGGCCATTAACCTAGAGAACGGGTGAGAGAGTAAATCTAAGTATCGGAATACTATGAGATACCTGAAGGCCGGAGAGGTCTTCTCAGGTGACCGATGGGCGGCTTGGCGCGTACTAGAGTTAACATAATATACATTATGCGCATTGGAGAGGGTTGTTTCAGAGATCACCAAGGCGTGACAGTTTAATCCTCGGTTCTGGAGCGCCAGTATCCTGGTTCTCGCCGTGCATGGGCGATGGCGACAATAACCAGCGTTTCTTCGATCACTGAATAGATGATCGAGTGCGGGAAACGCCTAAGAATGAACTCCCACTCCGACTCGGGATGGAACTCTTAAAGCATTAGCCAAGACGGGCGCGCAAACGGTCAAATACCAATTGCAACCAATCGGTTTCAGGTAAGCGACGGAGAAAGCCGCGAAAACAATAATCTCTCTACGGTATTTTTCGTTATAGCAACAGAAAGCCGATCGACGGAGGCTCTCATGGCCTTCGATCGCCGGCCGCGACTCGATCACCTTTCAGTCGTTCAAGGCACCGAGCGAACGCAGCACTTCGCGTGCGATCTGAGTCCGTTTCGGGACGTCCTTGCTGCCGAAAGGCATGTCGATATTCAGCGCGAAGAATACCGGTCCGGACGGTCGTTCGACCCAGCCCACCCACCAGCCGACGTTCGGTTCCACCCTCGCCTGCCAACCCGTCTTGGCGCGCAGGATCCAGTCCGGGCCTGCCTCGGTGATCATCACGTCCTTGACGAGGCGCTGATGATCGAGACTGAAGGGCAGCTCGTTGTAATAGAGCCTGCGCAGGAACTCGACCTGCTCGGCCGCGGAGATCTTCAGATTGCCGTCCAACCAGAAGCGATCGACGCCGCCGGACGCATCCGCATTGCCGTAGTCGATGCTTTCGAGGTACTCACGCTCTCGCGCTTCGCCGATCTCGCGAGCAAATCGCTGGTAGACCCAGACGACCGAATTTCTCATCGACGATCTCAGGTCCTGGTCTCTGTTCCACGCATCGAGCCAACGCTTCTCGCCGTCCCATTCGATGATTTCGAATTCGTCGCGGATGGCTCCTGCATCAAGGGCAAAAAGCGCGTGCGGCACCTTGAATGTCGAGGCCGGCATGTAGCGTTGGCTGGTGCGCTCCGCATCATGCGCCCAGTACCGAGTCGCCCCGCCTCGCTGGTCGAGCACTGCAATCGTGCCCTCGACCTCCGCGGCCGCAAAAATCCCCGCCCACTCAGGCCGCTCCTGCCATTGACCATGGGCCGGAAAGGAGACGAAAAACAGCAGTAAAGCCAGCTTTCTTGTCACGGTTCGCTAGAGCGGTTCACCGACATCAACTGCGGCATCGCACGGATCGAATTCAGGTGATGATATCCCTCTCGCCCTCCCCGGCCCAGCCCACGGTTGTGGCTTTGCCTATGTGAGCGGTGAGCGTCGCGACTTCGGCGGTGGGGGCATGCAGCCGTCGCAGCCACAACCATCCACGACGCCCTGGCGCGCAATCCGCGCGCCCCGTCGTGCGAGCTGTTCGAACCTTCGCCCCTGTCCTGGCTCCTGTAGGCCAGAGCCCTGGCTAGTCTTTCTTCGGCCGATTTGCCGAGGTCGTGAGCCCGGTGGCGTCAACCCGGTTGACGCCTTTGACGCCCGAGACCAGCTCGCGAACCCGCTCGATCGAAGCCTGGTCCGGGAGTGTGCCAGCCAGCGACACGACGCCGTTCCGTGCGTCAATCGTCAGTTCAGAGCTACGCCCCGCACTGTCGACATCCACCACGGCCTCGATCGTGCGCACCAGGCACCTGTCATCGGCATCGCGTGGTTCGTTCTCCGGACGTGCCTGGCCGGAGCTTGGGCTCGTTTTGCCCGGGGCGACCGGATCGAGCTCGTCTATGATCTGGTCTTCGGCACGTTCTTCGGCGGGCGTGTCTCTTTCGGGGGCCGCTGAGCCCTCAAACCACGATCCTTCCATCTCCTTCGTGTCCTCGGTCTCGTCCGGTTCGGCGCGCGTCTCGGTTTCGGCGGAGGCGACCGGGCCATAAGCCAGGAGGAGGCACGCGGCGAATATGGCCAGAAATGGCGATTTGCTGTTCATATGATGCTCTCTTGCGAGTATTCCGATACTCTGAGCGTAGCTGTTGCGAACGCGCGCGTCTGTTGGATGCCGAACTTAAGCGAGAGACAGGTGTTTCCCGGCTTGGTGTGCCTCGATTCGGCCGGAAAACGTTATGCGACGCTATCCAGGCGCCGATCGATTACCGGCCGATCGATTGCCGATAGAGTGGTCCGCTCCCATTTGAGATCGCCGCAATAGCGGTAGGCCAGGCGCCCCGCATCATCCATCGCGAAAAGATGCAGCCAGCGATTGTCGAACAACCGGCGCACGCCCTCGTGTCGTTCCAGGATATCGCTCATCGCCTCGCATGGCGCTTCGATGCAGACCGACAGCCGAAGCGGCTCATGGACGTAATCCTCGCCATCGTGAACCGACTGCCACGGCAGGCCGGCGCGCATCGGGCCGCCATTGCCCTCGACAACCCCGACGCCACCCACGACGTTGTGCAACAGCTTGTTACCGGAGCCGAAAGTATCGGGCGCCACCGTCGAGCCGTAGTACTGGAGACTGATCCAGCTCGCGACGACGACGGGTGCAGTCATGATCAGCTCGAGGACGCAAAAACCGTTTTCACTGTCGTGGCGCCAGTCGTAATCATGCAGGAAGGCCCGGCCTTCGAGGCTGCGACCGATCGTGCGCTCCCGGGGGGCGGCGATGAATGCCTTGCAACCTGCCAGCGCCCATTCGGGACGGACCTCCGCCCAGTCGCGGGCCCGCGATGCGATGTCATGCTCGCTGGCCGCACGTGGCAGGCGCAGCGCGCGCTCACCACGTGACAGCTTTCCCGCTGCCGCCAGCCATAGACGTACCTGCGCCAGGTCCGGCCCATGGTCGGGCGCGGGACGGTCGCTGTCATAAAGGGTGATCGTGTCCGTGGTCGTGTCATGCAGAGCGCCGACGAACAGCGTGTCTTCCGGCACCTCGATGCCTCTTCTCGTCAAACCCTCGCGTACCTCGCGATCATTGAGGAGTGACGCGAGGAGCCTGGCATTGACTTCGCCGGAGTAGCCGCCGCATGCGCCGCAATGCAGGCCACTGGCATGCGGATTGTTGACGACGTTGGCCCCGTGGCCGGCGAGAACAACGACCCGTGCAAATCCGTCGGTCAGTGACATCGCATGCAGCACGGTCTCGGCCGCCTCGATCCGCGTCTCCGGATCGAGGTCCGGATCGAAGCGCGGCGGCGGGTCGTTCGGCACCGGCATCGGGTTGAGGCCGAGCGCGTCGCGCAGGAGCTTGGCGATGTAGACGGGGCCCATCGCCTCGACGAATGCGAACGACGAGACCGCCGCGAACTTGAAGCGGCCCCACGCACGCCTGGCACGTGCGCTATAGCGCGCCGCGAGGTCCGCCGCCTTGCTGTGCGGACCCCCCGAGGATGAAGCGATGGTCGGATTGAGCAGCACCGGCAAGCGCAGTTCCTCGACATCCGAAGCGAAGCTGCGATGCCTGGCGAACACGCCGAAGAATCCCGCGAAGCCCAGCGTCCGGATCCCCGGGTCGATCCCTTCGAGTGCGCGGCGAAAGACCTCCGATCGAACGTCGATGCAGAATGCGGCCTGCAGCGCGGGTCGCCCGTCCCCTGCTCCCGCTTCCGGCGGGGCCGCAGCAAGCCTGTCGGCGAGCCCGCGCTGGGCCGCGCGCTCCGCTGCCTCCTGCAGGATTCCGTCCACGATCTCGTCTTCACCGGCGGCAATCGGATTCTCATGCGCTCTCCGTGACTCCGACCAGGACGCTCCGATCGTCGATTCGTACTGCTCGAACAGCGCCTGTTCCCAGAGAAGCCGGATCGCCAGGAAGTCGGTCAGGGTCGCATCGGTGCCGCCCGCAAGTTCAGCGCGCCAGAGCTGTTGGCGGGCATACTGGGCCCAGCCACCGAGGGAAAACAGCAGCTGATGGAAATAGCTGTCGAGCGCCGCTGCACGAAGACCCAGCCGGTGCACGGCCCGGGCGATCGCCTCGACGGGATCCTCGGGAGAGTCGGCCACGAAAGCGGCAAAGCCTTTCAGCCCGACGATCTCGGGCGTCAGGTCATGGATCGCGTGCGCGCGGAAGGCGTCCCATGCGCTCTTGCCTCGCGGGGCGGCCCATAGCGCCTGCCCCGCGTCGAAGTAACCGCCCGCCCAGGCTCCGAAACGCTCGGCAACAACGCCCGGCCAGTCGATGCCGCTCGCCTGCGCGGCGAGCTGCTCGACCATCGGCACCGCCTCGGGGGACGGCCTGGACTCGCCGGCTGCGGCCCTGAGCTTCTCGACATCGGCGGGTTTGCGAGCATGCGGGGATGCCGCGAGCGCTGCCGCGAGATCCGCTTCGGTGATAGCGCCCGACACGATCCGGTCGTGATACCAGTTGCGCGGCATCGCAATCGGGACCCCGCCGACGCGCGCAAGCCGTGCGCCCGCCTCCGCCAGCGTTTCACCTGTCTGCCCCAGGAAAGGATTCACCGCCACATAGGAGGCCAGCGGCCAGACGGGTGGAATATGCCGGGCTGCGGCGTCCGCAGCATTCGCCAAGGTCGAGAGGTCAATTCCCCGTTCAGTTTTCATGACGTTCCAGTTCCTCTCCGGTGTCATGCAGAGCGGCGCACGGACCAGTTGTCCACGAGCCGGTCGAATACGGCGTTCGCGTAGAGCCCGTTCGCAAGGTGTACGCGCAATCCGGCGGCGGCCGGGTGATAGGCCCAGAGCGGGAACATCGACTGGGCCACGGCGACGATGCCGAAACTGGTCACCGCAAGCACCATGAGCGCCCATTCGAGCGGTCCGGGCGCCGGCGTCGGCGGCAGCGTGCTGGCCGTCAACCACTCGATCCCCGCCTGCAGCGTGAAGTAGCTGACCGAGACAGCCACCGAATAAAGGGCCATGCGGCGCGTCAGGACGCGCGGCGCGGCATCCGCTAGGCCCTGCGCGAACAGGTAAGCAACCCCGAAAATGAGAATGGCGCCGAGCGCCACCACCTGCGGTGCCTTGGTGTCGAAGCCGAAACCGAAGCCGATGACGACGTAGATTCCGAGGGCGAGCGCGAAGGCGCGGCCGACGGCCCCGGGGCCGGGAACCGCGATCGGGCCCGGCCGGCGAATCGCCGACACGTTGTTCACGGCGGTGCCGGAGGCCAGGAAGGCATGCGCCTTGTAGAGCGAATGCGCCACGATATGCAGCAGCGCCAGGGGAAACAGCGCCAGGCCGCATTGCATGATCATGAAGCCCATCTGCGCGATGGTCGACCACGCAAGCGAGGTCTTGACCGCCGGTTGGGCGAGCATGGCGAGCCCGCCCAGCAAGGCGCTGAAACCGCCGACCATCACGAGTCCCGCGAGAATACCGGGGCTGATCAGCATGACGTCGGCGAAGCGGATCAGGAGGAAGCCGCCGGCATTGATTACCCCGGCATGGAGCAGGGCCGAGACCGGGGTGGGAGTCTCCATGACTTCGGTCAGCCAGCCATGAACCGGAAACTGGGCGGACTTGAGGATCGCGGCAAGCGCGAGCAGGCCGGTCGCCCAGCCGGCCGCGGGCGGGGCAACACCATCGCGGGCAGCGGCCAGGATGGTGGCGATATCGGAGCTGCCATAGCTGATAAACAGCAGAACCGCCGCGCCGACCAGCGCCGCATCGCCGCTTCGCGCGACAATGAATTTTTTTCGTGCGGCCCGGATCGCCTGGACGCGGTCACGATAAAAAAGCAGGAGGCGATGCAGGCACAGGCCGGTGGCGATCCAGGCGATCACCAGCACGACCAGGTCTCCCGCCTGCACCAGCAACAGGACGGCCGTCAGCGTCGCCGCCATCCAGCCGAGGAAGGCACCCTGGCGCGCCTCGCCGTCGAGATAGGATGCCGAGTAACGCAACACCACCCAGCCGACAAAGGCGACGAGGATCAGCATCGTCGCGCTTAGCGGATCGAGCCGCGTCGAGAGCTCGACGCCCCCCACGCTGAAGAAAGCGCCGGTGCCCGGGCCGTGGAGAGCCAGGGAGATCGCCGCGCCGATTGCGGTGGCAAGCGCCAGCAGCGCCCCGCCCTGCGCGAGGCCGGGCAGGAATGCCGGGCGTCGGCCGGGCTGGAGAAAGGCGATCGCGGCGACGATGAGCAGCGCTGCCGGAGCTGCCAGTGGAAGGTAGTAGTGGTGCAAGATGGCTCCCCCGGGACATCAGGACGTTCGGCGCAGGAATTTACCCAGAAAGCCAGCGGTATAAAAATGCATTGTTTCTTCTTTTACGTTCGTTATTATCGAACGATATGAAGACACTGAACTACAATCACCTGCGCTACTTCTGGGCTGTCGCGCATGACGGCAATCTCACCCGAACGGCCGGCCGGCTGAACATCACCCAGTCGGCGCTTTCAGTGCAGATAAGGAAGCTCGAGGATCGCCTGGGCCACGCGCTGTTCGAGCGCCGGGGGCGGCAGTTGCACCTGACCGAGGCGGGGCGCATCGCACTCGACCACGCGGATCAGATATTCGCCGCGGGCGAAGAACTCATCGGTACCTTGAGTGATGCCGGCAGGACCCGGAATGTCTTGCGCGTCGGCGCCCTCTCCACGCTGTCGCGCAATTTCCAGATAGATTTCCTGCGCCCCGTGCTGCGGCGAAGCGACGTCGAAGTGGTGCTCCGCTCTGCTGGCGCGACGGAACTCATGAGCGCGCTCGAGACACTCAGCCTCGATGCGGTCCTGACCAACCAGGCGCCCATGCGCGACGCACTGACGCCCTGTGTGGTGCATCGTGTGGCCGAGCAGCCGATCAGCCTGATCGGCACGCCTGCGCGGCTCGCGGATGTCGGCAACGTGGGTATCGCGGCCCTGCTGGCGGCGCACCCGGTCGTGCTGCCCACGCAACACAGCATCATCCGCTCGGGCTTCGACGCGCTTACGGGCCAGCTGGGTATCCGCCCGGAGGTCGCCGCCGAAGTCGACGACATGGCGCTGATGCGCCTGCTTGCCCTCGAGGACGTGGGTCTCGCGGTGCTGCCCCAGATCGTCGTCAAGGACGAGCTCGCCTCGGGCCTGCTCGTGCGCGCGGCGCACCTGCCGGATATCGTCGAAACGTTCTACGCGGTCACCATCGAACGCCGTTTCCCGAATCCTCTGCTCGGCATGCTGCTGAATCGCAAAAACGCAGTGGAAGCCGATGGGGTCTGACCTCCATCGGACGGGGGCACCTGCTCGCTTGCCGATCTTCGCACGCATTCACCGATTGACACGCGGAGCCCTTCAGGCACGCTGTGCGGCATGTCATGGCTTTCGCGAGGAGCGCTCAGCCGATGTGCCGTTTTGTCTTCTACATGGGCGAGTCGCTTTCGGTCGCCGACCTGGTCACCCGGCCCGAAAACTCGCTGATCAACCAGAGCGTGCGCGCCCGGGAGCGCCCGGAGCCGCTGAACGGAGATGGCTTCGGCCTCGCCTGGTACGTGGACGGCGAGACGTCCCCTGCGCGGTTTCGCTCACTGACCCCGGCGTGGAGCAACGCCAACCTCGATGAGCTGGCGCGGGTGACGTCCAGCCGCTGTATCCTGGCGCATGTGCGGGCCGCCACCAGCGGCAACTTCGAGGTGTCGGAGGCGAACTGCCATCCGTTCCGTCATGATCGCTTCGCCTTCATGCACAACGGCCACATTCCGGCTTTCCAGCAACTGCGGCGCAGCCTCATGGGGCGATTGAGCGACGCGGGCTTCAACAGCATCCGCGGGACGACCGACACCGAGCACGTGTTCGCGCTCGTCTCCGAACACCTTCGTGGCCGGGAGGACCAGGGCTCCTGCCAGTCACTGGCTGCGGCGCTCTCGGCTGCGGTGGCGACCGTGCGCGAACTCATCGACGCGCATGCCCCGGGTTCTCACTGCTACCTGAATTGCGTGCTCACGGACGGTGCGCATGCCGTCGCCTGCCGCTACAGTTCCGACCCCGACTATATCGACAGCCTGTATTACAACCGCGGCGGCAATTACCGTTGCGACGGAGACAGGTGCTGGATGGAGCCGGACACGGGCGACGTCCGCGCCATCCTGGTCAGCTCGGAACCGCTGAACAAGTCGGCGCAGTGGGAGCCCGTGCCGCGAAATCACATGGTGCTGATCGAGCGCGACCTGGGCCTCGAGCTGCAGCCGATCTAGCGAGGCGCCTTTTTAGCGAGTCGGCTTCGAGTAATCCCGCTCTACCGAGGGATCGAGCTCCTTTGCCCGTTTCTCGCCGGCCTTCTCGGCCTTCGCCATTTCCTCGACATCGCCCTCGCCCGCTTTCCTGGCGGCGTCCTCGACTTTGCCGGACTCGACGTATTCCTTTGTCTTCTCGTTGTAGCGCTTTGCAGACTCGCGATCGCCTTCGCCCTGGTTTTTCGGCTTCTCGCCCATGTGAACCTCCTGTTGAACTGGCAGCTGCGCGAACCGGATGTTCGCGCGATTCTCTGTTGAAACTAGTAAGAATCCTGCAGCTTCGCCAACACGGCCTCGCGTTCGCAGCTTGGGCCATTGGGAGGACCACCGACGCGGCTAGGATCGACTGATTGCATGACAGATCAGACGAACGGCGCGGGGAGGAGCGCGGGGCCGTGATCAGAAATGTGACGGGCGTGATGTCGATAAAACTTACATATTCGCTGCACCAGCGCGAGTGCCGGGACCGCAATCCATTGGTTTTAATATAAATAACTGTATTGGCATGAATTCTGCAGTTGTGCTCGTACGATTCGATAGCGAGAGGATTTCGCAGTGTATGTACTGAAGAACAAGGCAACGATGCTGCTGGCTGGCCTGGCGTGCTTGATGTTGTCGGTGGTGGCCAATGCAGGCCCGATCGAATACACGAGCTACAAGCTCAAGTACGGCACGAGCGGTGCGCCGACAGGTACAGTCACGTATCCGGCGGACCCGGGTACGGCGACGACCCCACGTATTTACGCTGGTGAACTCACGTTCAATATCCAGGGCGGCGGCACATTCGACGGCTTTTGCATCGACCTTTCGACGACGCTGAAGTCCAGCGGTTCCTACGAGGTCGAGTCCGCTGGTGGTCTCGATCTCAATGCCCTGGGCGTCCTGTTCGAAAAGTTCTACAGCGACTCAGGAATGGGGAAAGCCAACTCGGCGGCTTTTCAGCTTGCTATCTGGTCGATCATCTATAGCGAGAGCCCGGACGTCATCATGTCAACCTTCGACCCCTCAGTGGTGCAAAAGGCTGGCGACTATCTCACCGGCATAACAGGCAACAAGGCCAAGGGCCTGTACGCATTCTCGATCTACGATGCCGAGGGGAACCAGAACATGCTGACCTGGAAGGTCCCCGAGCCTGGCACGCTCGCCTTGCTGGGCGTTGGCCTGCTGGGTGCCGGCATGATGCGCCGGCGCCGCGCGGACTGATCTTCTCAGCGGACAGCGAAAACGGCGCCCGCGAGGAAACTCGCGGGCGTTTTTATTTGCGGAAGTGCAACCCTGGGAAGTGCAACCCCGTGAGCGCGGCCCAGGCCAGCCCCGGGGGATTCCGGCGGCTCGCGAGAGACGCTCAGCTTCGCCAGTGGCGCTTCGCCCTCGCAGCTCAGGCGCTCGAAGTCATTGCCGAGACGGACGAGCCTGCTCGATAGCCGCGCGCGCTGCTTCGGCTCCATCAGCGCAAAGACTTCCTCCAATGCAGCCAGCGTACGTCCGCGGTTGGCCTCGATCGCCTGGCGATAACTTTCCGGCCAGACCGATGAGGGCTCGAGCAATGCGGCGACTTCCTGCTCCAGGAAGGCGCGATCGTCCCGCCGTGCGAGCGCGCCGGCAATCCGGTCGCGCCAGTACACTCGCTGTGCCAACTGGTAGGTCCGTGTCGGTTCCAGTTCGCGGGCCCAGCGCTCGAGTCGATCGCGTTGTGGCGCGTTGATCCGGCCCATGAAGCGCCGCAATCCCCGTTCCATCCCTTCGGCGCGCTGCTGCGCCCACTGATCCGTGGAGTCACTCTCGATTTCATCCCGCAGTTCGGCGATGCGATCGTCCAGGGACGACAGCACCTCTTCGACCTGCTGGTCATCCAGCGAGGTTGCGAGTTCCACCAGGACGGGCTGGATCCGCTGTGCGAGAGTCCGGCCGAACTCGGCGAGGCGCTCTCCGTGCTCGGCCAGGCGCTGTTGGTCGAGCCGATCGGCCAGGAGATCGAGCCGCGCCTCCTCGATCCAAGCCTGGTAGTCATCCAGTTGCGTGGCGCAATGCCAGAGTTGTTGCGCTTCGATGACGTCGCGAAGCAGCGTGCGCTGCGCTTCGTCGAGAGAAACCTGCTGATCGACCCAGCGCACCGTGAACCAGTCGAGGTTGTCGTAGGCCAGGCGCGTGCTGCATCCAACGAACAATGTCAGGCCCAGCACCAACAGCAACACCCTGCGTAAATCGATCATGATCGATGTGACTGTATCTGTAACCGCCGAAGTGTTGTCACCTGCTACGGAAATAATCGGCAGTGTTTCGAGATGCCATTGCAGGCCGTCCTCGTGGCAACTTCGTCATAAGCACATTCTCCTTCTACAAGGTTCGATAAAACGGAGGGCGGCGGTTGCTTGTTTCCGTGCGGATGAACCGGCGGTGCACGAGAGTAAGAAGCCCAAGCAACGTCGGATTATTTTACAGACTTCATCGGATTGCGCCACGAGAGCCAGCTTGTTTTTATAAAAAACAGTAACTTAAATATTCGGCATGAGATTTGCATACTTGAATTTGGACATGCAGTTAGCAACTTGATTCATTTCCATTGAAATGCGGGACAAAGGGAAAAACCATGTTGAAATCAAGATTTATAGCCTCCGTGGGTACTGCCGCGCTTTCCCTCGGCATGGCAGGGACTGCCCAGGCTGGCCTCATTGACTTCACGACCGGCACGTGGGAAACGGCTAATCCTCAGACTGTCGCGGGAGTCCAGGTTACGCTTCTGGCGTTCGACAGCGACAACGACCCCACCGCTTTCACCGAGAGCAATTTTGACGGGGAATCTGCTCAATGCGGTCCGCTCGGCCTGGTCTGCAAGAGCGATGGCATTGGTATCGGCGATGACGAAGTTACGTTTGGAGACGGCGAAAAGACTCAAGTCGAGCGGCTGCAAATCAAGTTTTCGAAGCCGGTGGATATCGCGTCCATCATCTTTCTCGATCTTTTCGGTGCGGACAGCACGACCGACGACCCCGCTGAACGGGTTCAGTTCCAGGTCAACAGCAGTGGCGCCGGGGGTGGTTACGATGGCACCGCTTCGGACAAGACCGGGTTCTTCGTCGGCGATACGTCGAACGTCTTTCTGACTTCGGGGACGTTCAATCCGCAGTCCTTCATCGGCGTGACCTCGATCGAATTCTTCGCAGACACTGCGAAGCTCAGCAGCCCGAGAAACAGCGACTTTGCCCTTGCAGGCATTAAGATGGCCTCGGTGCCTGAGCCCGGCACACTGGCCTTGTTGGGTCTCGGTCTGGCCGGCGTTGGATTTGCCAGGCGCCTTCGGCCGCGGTAGCACCTCGGAACAAGTCTTGTGGACTGAAAAAGGCGGCTCATCGAGCCGCCTTTTTCTTGTACGAGTAGCGTTAGCCCGTTGGCGAGGCGCGGTAACTTCGGTCAAGGTAAACGCAGTATGCCATCCGGCAGAAGCGCCGTGGCCAGCATCACCTCGTTGATGTTTTCATGCGCCTTCCAGAGCGCCGTGTCGCGGTGCGCAGATTGCAGCCAGAAGATCTGGATCTGCTGTCCGAGCGTGCCGGCTTCGGCGAGCGTGTCGAGCTTCTGTTTCAAACCGGCGGCGTCGCGGAAGGCCTCGGGCCGGCTGGCCAGTTCGGCGGCGATCACCGCCGGCGCACCCAGGCCGATGCACAGTCCCAACTCGCGGAAGGCCAGCCGCTGCATCGGGCCTCGGTCGAGTTCACCCTCTTCCCGGTAGTGCGCCAGGCCGAGTTTCGCAGCCGCCAGCAGCGCATCCAGCAGGCCGTCGTCCGGCAGGTGTTCGCCGTCGATCAGTTGCGCGAGCATCGCCGCGTCGATCAGCAGCCCGCCGAGGCCCAGCGGATCCGTGGTCGGCAATGCGTTGCGGCGGATCATGCGCGCCATGCGGGTGGCGCATCGGTCCATGGGTGCCGCCTCTTCCTCCTCGCCGCCGGCGACGGCGGCTGCGCGCAGCTGGATGCAACGGACATAGCCGTCCAACGGGTCGTGATGTCCCATCGACGAGACCAGCGGCCTGCTGAGATCGATGCTCATCTTCCACGCCATGCGCAGGCCCTCGCCGGGCGCGGTGACGATGAAACGGTCGCACGCCACCTGCATCAGTTCCCTGGCATACCGGCCGTAGTCCGGGTCCCCGGTGCTGCGTCCCGCGACGTCGAGGGCGTGGGCCCACTTTGTGAGGTAATGGAAATACTGGCCGTCCCGTTCCCATTCCAGCCGGTCATCGAGGGGTTCGCCGGCCTGGCGTTCCGGCATCGGCTTGCCGATCCGCAGTCCGCCGGCCGTCGGATGGGCGCGCCCCTCCTCCTCGGAGAGTCCGCTGATCCAGCCGCTGCGCGGGTCATCCGGGCGATGGCGGCCGAGCACTTCATGGACCTGCTCGATCAGTTCCCGGGCGAGCGCCTGGTATTCGTTGCACCCCGTCGCATGGGCGAGATACAGGAGGTTGCAGACGGAAAAGGCATCCGTCCAGAGGTAGCGCGTCGGCGGCCGATCGTCGTTCAAGCCAGTGCGCGTGGCGAACGAATCCATCGCGCGTCGCGCGAAGTCCACGCGTGACCGGGCCTGGTCGGGCTCATTTGCCATACACTGAACCTAGCGGACGGCCTGCCGGGCGACAAGCAGAATCATGTGCCGATGCATGTTCGCTATCGAACCGGTCGGCGGGCCCGCCAACGATCGCCACCAGGAGCATCCCCATGGCTGGAGCCAGCCTGCTTGCATTGCTCGATGATATCGCCACGATGCTGGACGACGTGGCGTTGCTGACCAAGGTCGCCGCGAAGAAGGCCTCGGGGGTGCTCGGCGATGACCTGGCGCTGAACGCCCAGCAACTGACCGGCCTGCGGGCGCACCGGGAACTGCCGGTCGTGTGGGCCGTGGCCAAGGGTTCCGCGCTCAACAAGGCGATCCTGGTGCCGGCGGCGCTGGCGATCAGCGCGTTCGCGCCATGGGCGGTGCTCCCCCTGCTCATGGCGGGCGGCCTGTTCCTGTGTTTCGAAGGCGTCGAGAAAGTTGCGCATCGTTTTCTTTACGACCAGGCCGAGGAGCGCGCGCACCGCGCCAAGATCACCGCGGCATTGCAGGACCCCTCGGTGGATCTCGTCGCGCTGGAGAAAAGCCGGATCAAGGGCGCCATTCGCACGGACTTCATTCTCTCGGCCGAGATCATCGTCATCGCGCTCGGCATCGTCGCCCAGGCGCCTTTCGCCACGCGCGTCACCGCGCTGGTGGTGATCGCCGCACTGATGACCATCGGGGTCTACGGCCTGGTCGCCGCGATCGTCAAGCTCGACGACCTGGGGCTCTGGCTGGCGGGACGCGAGGACAGCAGGCTGTCGGTAAGGCTGGGGCGGGGCATCCTGTGGCTTGCCCCCTATCTCATGAAAGGCCTGTCGATCGCCGGGACCGCCGCCATGTTTCTTGTCGGCGGCGGCATTCTCGCGCACGGCATTCCGGGGCTGGAACCGTGGTTCGATGCGCTCGTCGAGGGGTTCGGGACCCTGCCGGAGGTGCTGCTCCCGATGGTGTTCAATGCCGCGATCGGCATCGCCGCGGGCGCCATCGTGCTCGGCATCGTCACCGCCGTACGCCGGATCGCATCGAAGCCCGCCGGTGCGCCGCAGTAGCCCCGGCGAGGCGGGTTGACACGGCTGCGGCACGCCGCGCGGCTCACATGTCGAATTCGATGGTGTCGAAGCGGTTGGTGTCTTCGTGCCGGGCTTCGCGGCGGATGGCGTCGATGATGCTGCGGGAGTCCCAGCCGACCGTCGCCGTCGCGCGCCCTTTGAGCCTCATGTTCATGTTTTTCGGGCCGAAATGCTCAACTGCGATGACCGGGAGGTTCATCGCGGCGGCGGTTTCCACCGTGAAACGTGCCCAGTCATTGAAACGCTCCCAGGTCCCGGCCGGGCAGATCACGCACTCGGCCTCCTTGAGGCCCTGGCTGATCATCGTGCGACGCGCCGCCACGCCATCTCCCTGCGGGGAGGTCGCGTCGGGATCGGAAAGCGCCCGGTAATAAAAGTTGTCGGCGCTTTCGATATACTCGAACAGGCGTACGTAGTCCTCGTCTTTCTGCCAACCATGCACCGCGTATACGCGGATCGGATTGCTTTCCGACATGGCGTCCTCCTGTTCGCCTGCCTGCCTGGTCTCAAAGTGTAACCGACCTGCAGCATTCGGTGCTGCAACCCCGAGCAAGGCGCGGTCCGCTTAGATAGAATCGCCGCATGCCAGAATTTGCCCATCGGCCGGAGCCGGCTTGAAGTTCCTCCTCTACAACATCCGCTATGCCGCCGGCACGGGGGCACGATTCAACCTCCCCGTCCCCGGGGCCGGGTATCTGCGCGGCAATTTCGAGAACCTCAACGCGATCACGGAGTTCATCAAGTCCCATAGCCCGGACGTCGTCGGCCTGGTGGAGGTCGATACCGGGTCGATCCGCACCCGGATGGTGAACCAGGCGGAGGCCATCGCGCGGCGCCTCGGCCATTACAGCAGCTACCAGTGCAAGTACGGCACCGGTTCTTTCAACAACAAGCTTCCCGTCATTCGCAAGCAGGCCAATGCCTTCCTCGCGGCGCCAGAGGTGCACGGCGAGCGCTTCCACTACTTCGACACCGGGATCAAGCGGCTGATACTCGAGCTTGAACTGGAGGACCTGGCGATCTTCCTGGTTCATTTGTCGCTCAAGTACCGGCACCGGCACTGGCAGCTGAGGCACCTCCACGACCTGGTCAAGGCGTCGAAAAAGCCCGTGATCGTCGCCGGGGACTTCAACACCTTCTGGGGCGAGCACGAGATGTACCTTTTCATGCAGGCCGCCGGCCTGCGCAGCGCCAACGTCGAGGGATTGCCCTCCTACCCCAGCCAGGCGCCCCGCAAGCAGCTGGATTTCATCCTCTATGGGCGGGGCCTGAGATCGACGGGTTTCGAGGTGCCGCAGGTCCGGTTCTCGGACCATCTGCCCCTGATCGGGGAATTCGAGCACCAGTGACCCCGTGTTGCGGTCGCGGACCCCTGCGCCTAACATTAAACGCTTGTTTCAATCCGGGGTTCCAGTTTGACCAGCCTGATCGACTCCACCAAGGACCGCATCCTTGCGGCCGCAGAAGAGCTATTCGCCCACACCGGCGTGGCGCGCACCTCGTTGCGGGCGATCACCGCCCTCGCCCGGGTCAACCTCGCGGCGGTCAACTACCATTTCGGTTCCAAGGAGGGACTCGTCGAGGAGGTCTACAGGCGTCGGCTGGAGCCGCTCAATCGCGCTCGCCTCGAGAACCTGGACCGCCTCGAGAAACGGGCGCGCAAGCCGACGCTGGAAGAGGTGCTCGAGGCCTTCATGAGTCCCGTGTCGCAGATCGCCCGTGATCCGGCGCAGGGTGGACCGACCGTCATGCGCCTGTTGGGCCAGAGCCACACGGAGGCCGAAGAGTCCTTCAAGTCCTGGTTCGTGGGCGAGTATCGCCAGGTGCTCGAACGCTATCACTCGGCCTTGTGCCGCCTGCTGCCCGAGGTCCCGCCCGAGGATGTCCGCTGGCGCATGCAGTTCCTCGTAGGGGCGCTCAGCTATCCGGTGGCCGAGGGTCACCTGGTCGAGCTGGCGTCCGGGGAGTCCGCCGTGAACGACGATGTCAGCCAGCTCATCGAACGCCTGCTGCCGTTCGTGGCGGCCGGCTTCCGGGTCGTCCCCGAACAGAACAAGACCCGCCGCCGCGCCCCGCGCCGGCGGTCCACCGCAAATCGGAAACGTCAGGAGTAGATCATGGCCAAATCCCGCTCAGCGTCCTACGCGAGCCCCGCCTACGTGGTGGATGGCGCGCGGACGCCCTTTCTGAAAGCCCGCGGTCGACCAGGACCCTTCAGCGCTTCCGACCTGGCGCTGAGCGCCGGACGTTCGCTCCTCGCCCGCCAGCCGATCGCGCCCGACCAGCTCGACGAGGTCATTCTCGGCTGTGCGATGCCCAGCCCCGACGAGCCGAATATCGGCCGCATCGTGGCGCTGCGCCTGGGATGCGGCAACAAGGTGCCGGGCTTCACCGTGATGCGCAACTGCGCGTCCGCCATGCAGGCCCTGGACTCCGCGGTGCGTAACATCTGGCTGGGACGGGCCGACATGGTGCTGGCCGGGGGCACCGAGGCGATGAGCCGGGCACCCGTGCTGTTCAACGAGGACATGGTCAACTGGCTGGCCGACCTGGCCCGCGCCAAGGCACCGCTGGACAAGGCATTGCACATGACGCGCCTCCGGCCGAAACACCTGGCGCCCGACATCGCCCTGATCAAGGGGCTCACCGACCCCATCGTGGGCATGAACATGGGCCAGACCTGCGAGGTGATCGCGCAGCGCTTCGGTATTTCCCGCGAGGAAATGGACCGCTTCGCCGCGCGCAGCCACCACCGTCTCGCGGAGGCCTTCGACGAGGGTCGGATGGACGAGGAAGTCGTGACGCTTTACGACCCTTCGGGGCGCACTTACGAGGAAGACGACGGCCTGCGCCGCGACAGCTCGGAAGAGAAACTCGCGACCCTGAAGCCGTTCTTCGATCGGCGCGTCGGCCAGGTCACCGCCGGCAACAGTTCGCAGATCACCGACGGCGCGGCGTTGCTGCTGCTGGCCAGCGAAGCGGCGGTGAAAAAGCACAAGCTCGAGGTGCTGGGCACGATCGAGGACACCGAATGGGCCGCGCTCGACCCCGCCGAGATGGGTCTCGGGCCGGCCCACGCCTCCGCGCCTTTGCTGCAACGACACGGGCTGGGGATCGATGACGTCGATTACTGGGAGATCAACGAGGCCTTTGCCGGCCAGGTGCTGGCGGTCATCGAGGCGCTCGCGGATCCGGAGTACTCGCGCCGGGAACTCGGTCTCGACGACGCGCTGGGTCGGATCGACGAGGCGAAGCTCAATATCGACGGCGGCGCAGTCGCGACGGGACATCCCGTGGGCGCGAGCGGCGCCCGCATCGTGCTGCACGCGTTGAAAGTGCTCGAGCGCCAGGGCGGCGGCACGGCGGTCGCATCCCTGTGCATCGGGGGCGGCCAGGGCGGCGCCATGCTCCTCAAGGGCACGGCTGGAGAAACGTCATGAACGAATCAGTGAAGCATTGGAACCTGCGCCGCGACGAGGACGGCATCGCCTGGCTCTGTTTCGACAAGGCCGGGGCATCCACCAACGTCCTTTCGCGGGACGTGATGAGCGAGCTGAACGATCAGCTGGCGGGCCTCGAAAAAGACCTGCCCAAGGCCGTGGTGGTCTGCTCCGGCAAGAAATCAGGTTTCGTCGCCGGCGCGGACATCAAGGAATTCACCGAGCTCAAGGATGCCGACCAGGCCTACGAGATGGTGCGCGCCGGGCAAAAAGTCCTCGATCGTCTCGAAGCGCTGAAGTGCCCCACGATCGCCCTGATCAACGGTTTCGCGCTCGGGGGCGGACTCGAGCTCGCCCTGGCGTGCCGCTACCGGATCCTCAACGACGATCCCAAGACCGTGATCGGCCTGCCGGAAGTGAAGCTCGGGATTCACCCCGGCTTCGGCGGCACGGTGCGCTCGGTCCAGCTGGCCGGCCCGCTCAAGGCCATGGACATGATGCTGAGCGGCAAGAACCTCAGGCCCAAGCAGGCGCGCGCCATCGGTCTCGTCGACCAGATCGTGCCGGCCCGGCACCTCGAGCGGGCCGCTCGCATGATGGCGCTGAAGCCGCCCAAGCGCCGGCAGCTGCCCCTCCAGGAGCGGCTCATGAACCTGACCCCCGCACGCAAGGTGCTCGCGGGGGTGCTGGAAAAGCAGGTCGCCAAGAAAGCGCGCCGCGATCATTATCCGGCCCCCTACGCCATCATCGACCTGTGGAAGGACTACGGCGACAAGCCCGCGCTGATGATGGAAAAGGAGGCGCGTTCCATCGCCGCGCTGTTCTGCACCGACACCTCGCGTAATCTCGTTCGCGTGTTCCTGCTGCAGGACAAGCTCAAGGCGCTCGGCGGCAAGACGAAACACAGCTTCCGGCATGTCCACGTGGTCGGCGCAGGCGTCATGGGCGGCGATATCGCCGCGTGGTGCGCCCTGCGGGGGATGAACGTGACCCTGCAGGATCGCGAGCCGAAGTACATCGCGCCCGTCATCAAGCGGGCGCAGAAACTGTACGAGAAGAAGTTGCGTGATCCGCGCCTCGTCCAGGCGGCTCTCGACCGGCTGATGCCGGACGTAGACGGCCGGGGCGTGCCGGACGCGGACGTCGTGATCGAGGCCATCTACGAGGATGCGGACGCCAAGAAAGCGTTGTTCCGCTCCGTCGAACCGCGCATGAAGCCGGGCGCGATTCTTGCGACCAACACCTCCAGCATCCGCCTGGAAGACCTGCGGGACGCACTGGAAAAGCCGGATCGCCTGATCGGCCTGCATTTCTTCAATCCCGTGGCGATGATGCCGCTGGTCGAGATCATTCACACGCGCGAGACGCCGCGTGAGGAGATCGACAAGGGCATCGCGTTCGCTCGCAAGATCGACAAGCTGCCCCTGCCCTGCCTGAGCTCGCCGGGCTTCGTCGTCAACCGGGTGCTGATGCCCTACATGATGGAGGCCCTGCTGGCCGGTGAGGACGGCGTGCCGCTCGGGGTGATCGACTCTGCGGCCAAGCGTTTCGGCATGCCCATGGGCCCGGTGGAACTCGCGGATACCGTGGGTCTCGACGTGGCGTTGCACGTCGCCCGGATTCTCGGCGCCGCCTACGGCATCCCGGTGCCTGACCGGCTCGTCGAGATGGTCGAGAAAAAACGCCTGGGCCGCAAGACCGGGCGCGGCTTCTACGAATGGAAGGACGGCAAGCCGGTCAAGCCGTCTGCCAAGGACGAAAGCCCGCCCCAGGATCTCGCCGACCGGCTGGTGTTGCCGATGGTCAACGAGGCGGTGGCCGTGTGGCGGGACGGCGTGGTGGAGGATCTCGATCTGCTCGATGCCGGGATCATCTTCGGCACCGGCTTCGCCCCGTTCCGGGGCGGGCCGATCAATTTCGCGCGCGCCCGCGGGGTGGCTGACGTGGTCGACTCGCTGAAGCGTCTCGAGGAACGCTACGGAGAGCGTTTCGAGCCGGATGCCGGTTGGAAGGAGATCGCCTCCTGAAGCACCTTCCAGTTGCGTGACGGGTTGCCCCTGACGGCGGGCTTTCCTGTGATATTCTCCGCGGATGGCGTCGCAGTTGCTGCGCCGCCATCCGCCGCGTGCGGATACAACCAAGAAAATAATCGGAGCACGATCCCCCGTCATGCCTGGTAAGTCGCTCGACGTCGCTCAGCTCAAGGCGTTTTCGCCGCTCGATGGCCTCAAGGCCGAAAACCTGCGGGCACTGGCCGAGAAAACGGCGATCCAGGAACTCCCCGGCGGGCGGTTCCTCTTTCGCAAGGGCGATACCGATCGCCGCACGATTTATGTCATCTCGGGCGAGATCGAGCTGCGCGACGGGGACCGCATGCTGTCGGTCATCGAGGGCGGGACCCCCGCTGCCCGGAGCCCGCTGTCCCCCGGCCTCCCCCGCCGCGTCAGCGCACGCGCCCGCAGCCGCATCGAGTTCATCGTCGTCGATTCCGACCTGCTGGACGTGATGCTCACATGGGACCAGACCGGGACCTACGAGGTCAGCGAACTGCGTGGGGACAACCTGCCGGAAAGCGACGACTGGATGACGACCCTGCTCCAGACCAAGGCCTTCCACAGGATCCCGGCGGCCAACATCCAGGCCATCTTCATGCGCATGCAGCAGGTCAATTACAAGGCCGGCGACGTCGTCATCAAGCAGGGCGATGAAGGCGACTATTTCTATGTCATCACGGACGGGCGCTGCGCGGTCACCCGCGAGACGCCGCTCAACAAGGACGGCATCAAGCTGGCGGATCTCAATCCCGGCGACACGTTCGGCGAGGAAGCCCTGATCTCGCAGGCGAAACGCAATGCCACGGTGACGATGGTCACGGACGGGTCGTTGATGCGGCTCGGGCAGGAAGACTTCAACACGCTGATGAACGAACCCATGCTCCAGTGGGTGGATTTCGACCAGGCCCGGGCGATCGTCGCCAGCAGCGGACGCTGGCTGGATGTCCGCCTTCCCTCGGAATTCGAGAGCTTCCACCGCGAAGGCGCGATCAACATCCCGCTCTATTTCATCCGCTTGAAGCTGAAGACGCTCGATCCGAACACCCGCTATGTCGTCTGTTGCGACACGGGGCGACGCAGCAGTGCCGCGGCCTATATTCTCAGCGAACGCGGTTTCGACGTGCATGTGCTGCGGGGTGGCCTGACGATGGCCGAGGCGGAATCCGAGAGCCAGCGCCGCAAGCCCGACGAGGCCGCGAGCTGAGCTACATCGTGTGGGTCGGCTTGTCCCCGCCGAGGGCGCCGGCGAGGTAAGTCTCGATGCGCCGCTGGGTGCTGCCCCGGTCCTGTTCGCTGAATTGCACGCCGATCCCGGCCGTGCGCTTGCCCTGGGCGCCCTTGGGCGTCACCCAGATCACCCGCCCCGCCACCGGGATCTTCTCGTCCTCGCCCATCAGGTTCAGCAACATGAAGACCTCGTCTCCGAGGCGATAATTGCTGCTGGTGGGGATGAACAGGCCGCCGTTTTTGACATAAGGCATGTACGCCAGGTACAGGGCGCTCTTGTCCTTGATGGTCAGCGTGAGCAGACCGGGTTTCCCGCTACTCATCGATCACCGAGGAAACCGAGCGCGGCATCGCCGGTCGCGGGTTCGAGTCGATCGGCCCAGGGCGCGAGAAGCCCTTCCAGCACCATCTGGGTATTGAAAACGCCGTCGTTGCGGGTCATGGCGGACCTGATCTCGTCCTTGTAGCGGAATAGGCGTTGCAAGGGTATTCGCTTGAGCGACGTTTGCAAAGCCCGGCCCATGCCGGGCGTGAGTGCCGGTTCGACATCGGCCGCCTTCAGGCGGACGAGCTCCGACGTCCACACATCCAGCCAGCGCAGGGTCATGGGCAACGGCCGGCGCGCCCACTCCGCAGCGACTTCCAGGGGTTCCCGCCGGCCCGCCAGCACGCCCAGCAGATCCTCCGTGAAGGCCTGGTCCAGTTCGCGGAAACCCTCCTCCGCAAGCAGGATCGCCATCAACGGCGCGTCTCCGGCCAAGGCGAGCAGCCTGCGCCAGTCTTTTCCGCCGGCGCGCGCCTCGAGCCAGGGAAGAGCAACCTCGGTCCGCGGCGGCGCGATGCGGATTTTCTGGCATCGGCTGGCGATGGTCGCCGGCAAGGTGTCGAGCCGGCTGCGCACCAGCAACAGGAGTGTCCGCGGCGAAGGCTCCTCCAGTGTTTTCAGCAGGGCGTTCGCGGAATGGGCATTGAGTTGCTCCGCCGGCCAGATCACGGCGACTTTCCAGCCGCCCGTATAACTGGTCATGCCGAGCTGTGCGCAGGCTTCCCGGACCTGGTGAATGCCGATCTGTTTCTTCTGCTTGCCTTCGTCGTCGGTCTCCACCGTGATCCAGGTGATATCCGGGTGGACCAGCGGAATCGGCGGATCGACGTCCGGCCATGGCAGCTCCAGCACCCGCGCAGCCATGCGAAACGCCAGGTGCAGCTTGCCCAGCCCCTGCGGGCCCTCGATGAGATAGGCGTGGCTGAGGCGGCCGGTAGCCAGCGCCTGTTCGAATTCCTCCCATGCCGGGGCATGCCACGGAAACTCAAGTAAAGACATTGGCTTGTATAAATGTATTAATGTGATTCCTGATTTCGAGGCGCACCGCCTCGAGCGATTGCGAGGCGTCGATGACGCGGAACCTCTCGGGCTCGGCGGCGGCGCGCTCGAGATAACCCGCGCGGACGCGGGAGAAGAACTCGCCCCGCTCCTGCTCGAACCGGTCGGCGTCGCCGCGGGCGCCCGCCCGGGCCAGGCCCACTTCCGGGTCGGCGTCGAGCAACAGCGTCAGGTCCGGCCGCAGGTCTTCCTGGACCTGCGTTTCGAGCCAGCGCACGGGTTCGGGACCCAGTCCACGCCCGGCGCCCTGGTAGGCATAACTGGCGTCCGTGAACCGGTCGCACAGCACCCAGCGCCCGGCTTCCAGCGCCGGCCGGATGCAGCCCTCGACGTGCAGCGACCTGGCGGCGAACACCAGCAGCAGCTCCGCGATGGGCGGGACCGCTTCCCCGGAGGCCGCGACGATGATGTCGCGCACGCGTTCCGCGAGCGGGGTCCCGCCGGGTTCCCGGGTGCGCAGCACGTCGAGACCCGCGCTTTCCAGGAGCCCGGCCACGTAAGCGAGATTGCTGCTCTTGCCGACGCCCTCGCCGCCCTCGAGCGTGATGAAGCGCCCGCGCCTCTGCGCCTGCCTGCCGGTCGCTCCTGTCATTCGGCCTGCCTCCGCGCACGCAATGTCTCAAGATACTTTTGCACGGCCCGGTTGTGCTCGGCCAGCGTGGTGGAAAAATAATGGCTGCCGTCCGGCCGGCCCGTCGCCACGAAGTACAGCCAGGGACCATCGACCGGTTGCACGGCGGCCGCGAGCGCGGCTTTTCCGGGCAACGCGATCGGCGTCGGCGGCAAGCCATGACGGGTATAGGTGTTGTAAGGCGTGTCGGTCTGCAGGTGCACGCGCCGCAGGCGGCCCTCGAAGCCGGGCCCGACACCGTAGGCGACCGTCGGATCGGTCTGCAGGCGCATGCCGCGCTCCAGGCGCCGGATGAACACGCCCGCCACGCGTCCCCGTTCCTCCGCCAGGCCCGTTTCCTTTTCCACGATGGACGCCAGGATGAGCGCTTCGTAGGGCGACTCGAGCGGCAGTGCATCGCGGCGCGTCTCCCACGCATCCTGCAGGGCCTCGACCATCGCCTGGTGCGCGGTGCGCAGCAGTTCGAGATCGCTGGTTCCGCGGGGAAAGCGGTAGGTTTCCGGGAGAAACCAGCCCTCGGGGTGTTCTCCCGGGCGTCCGAGGCGGGTCATCACGGTCTCGTCCGAGGCCTCGTCGAGCGTATGGCGGATGGCCGGGTGCGCAGCGATCGCGGCGCGCATCTGGGCGTAGGTCCAGCCCTCGATGACCGTCAGCGAATGCAGGACGGTCTCTCCGCTGACCAGCCGGGCCATCACCTCGCGCGGAGTGTCGTGGGCCGGGAAACGGTATTCGCCCGCCCGCACCTGGGTCGCGAGGCCGGAAACGCGCCCATACCACTCGAACAGCATGGCATGGCGTATCACGCCCTCGCCTTCCAGGCGGCGCGAGATTCCGGCCAGCGAGCTACCCGGTGGGATATCCACGATCACCGCCTCGCCCGAGGGACCGGGCGCCTCGAGCTGCTGCCAGGCCCACCAGGCGCCCGCGGCCGCCGCGAGGATCGCCACGGCCGCCATGCCGAGCAGGATGCGCATCAGGCCAGCCACGCCACGCCTCGTTCGACCAGGCCGGGCCGGAGGCGCTCCAGCGCGTCTCCCTGCTCGTAAGACCGCGTGCCGATGCCAGTCACGCGGCGAGGTCCCGCAACGGCATTACACAGGAACAGCGAGTCGATCTCATGCAGTTCATCATAACGGAGCGGCCGCTCATCTCCGCCCATACCCATCGCAGCCGCGGTCTCGATCACCAGCTGGCGCATCACCCCCGCGACGCCCGCGTGTGCCAGGGGGGGCGTGCAGATCCGGCCGGCACGGAGAAAAAATACGTTGTGTCGCGTGGCTTCGATCACCAGGCCGGTTTCGTCGAGCATCAGGCCCTCGTCCCAACCCGCGGCCGCGACTTCCGCGGCGGCCAGCACCTGTTCGAGCCGGTTGAGGTGTTTCAGCCCGGCCAGTGCCGTGTTGCGACCCAGCCGGGTCGTGCACAGTCCCAGCCGCAAAGCATCCGGCCCGATCGGCGGCAGCGGATGAAGAGCAACGATACGCCGGCCCTGCGCCTGGGCTGGTGGTGTGTAGCCGCGCCCGCCGTCGCCGCGAGTGAGGACGAGCCGCAATACGGCATCCCCGGCCTGCTCGCCGGCCAGTCGCTCGATATCTTCGCGTAGCACGCCGTCCCCCGGGTAAGGAAGTGCGAGTCGCACGCAGCCCGCGCGCAGCCTGTGCAGATGCCGGTCGAGCAGGCAGACCCGGCCCCGATGCAGGCGCAGCGTCTCGAACAGGCCGTCGCCGTAGTTCAGCCCGCGATCCGTGGCGGGCACGGCGGCGGCCGGCAGGCCGTCGACGAGCATCACGCGCCCGCCCCCAGGGCGAGCAGCATGCCCTTGGCTTTGGCGCGGGTCTCCGCCAGCTCAGCTTCCGGCGTCGAGTCGAAAACGATGCCTGCGCCGGCCCGGAAACGCACCTCGTCCGGCCCCATTTCCATGGTCCGGATGAGGATGTTCAGGTCCATGGAACCGTCCCTGGCCAGCCAGCCCATGGAGCCCGTGTAAGCCCCGCGCGGCCCGGCCTCGAGTTCCTGGATGATCTCCATGCAGCGCACTTTCGGGCAGCCGGTGATCGTGCCGCCCGGGAATACCGCGCGTATGGCGGTGCCCGGGCCGATGTCGTCGGCCAGCAGGCCGCGCACGTTGGACACGATGTGGTGCACATGGGCGTAGGTCTCGAGCACCATCATCTGGTCGACCTCGATGGAGCCGGGACGGCAGATGCGGCCGAGATCGTTTCTTTCGAGGTCGATGAGCATCACGTGCTCCGCACGTTCCTTGGGGTGCCCGATCAATTCCTGCTCCAGGGCGACGTCGCCGGCCGCATCGGCGCCTCTCGGCCGCGTGCCGGCGATCGGCCGCGTCTGGGCCACGCCGTCGCGGAGGCTCAGAAGCCGCTCCGGAGACGAACTCAGCACGGCTTGATCGCCCCAGCGGGCAAGGCCGGCGAAAGGCCCGGGATTGCTCGTCCGGAGGCGTTCATAAAGGGCGGCGGGGTCGGCATCCGGTCGCAGGGGGGCACGCCATTCACGCGACAGGTTGGCCTGGAAGATGTCCCCGGCGATGATGTACTCGCGGGCGCGGCGCACGGCCGAGAGAAACATCTCAGGCGGGGCTTCGATCGCCGCTCCGGCGAGTCCGGCCCAGTCCGGCGGCGGCAGTTTTCGCGCGATATCGAGATCCTGGTGCAACCGCTCCAGGGAGTCGGCGTCCTCACACATGTAGCGGCAACGGCCGGTCTGCCGGTCACGCAGCACCGCCACTCCGACGCGGACGGCGAAGGCGATCGGCAACCCCCGCGGCGGATCGAGTCGCAGGCCCGGCTCGACCTGGCCGGCGAGTTCGTAGCCGAGATAGACGAACCAGCCCCCCGCCGCCAGCGGCCATGGGTCGTCGCTGCCGCACTGTTCGGCGCGCCACCAGCGGTCCAGGGCGGCGAGAAAGTCGTGGTCCCCGGCCGCCTCGGGGCCACTGAGCGCGCCCCGCTCATCCAGCACCAGCGCATCGCCGGGCGCACCGAGCAACAGGTCGCATTGCCCCTGCGGCGTGCCGGCCGCCGCGCTCTCGAGCAGGAAAGGGTAGCGCTGCGGCGCGACCCGGTGCAGCGCAAGCAGGTCCCCGGGATCGGCCAGGGCACCGACCAGCAGTTCGGGGGCTGGCGAACGAGCGGCCACGGCAAGGCTGCCCAGCGGCGGGGTCGCCCCCGTCAGTCCAGCGCCCGGAACAGCAGGCTGCCGTTCGTGCCGCCGAAGCCGAAAGAGTTCGACAAGGCGATCCGGACCCTGGCGCGGCGCGCCTCGTGGGGAACGTAGTCGAGGTCGCATTCGGCGTCGGGGTGGTCGAGATTGATGGTGGGCGGAAGGATCCCGTCCCGCATGGCCAGGAGGCAGAACACGGCCTCGACCCCGCCGGCGGCGCCGAGCAGGTGGCCGGTCATCGACTTGGTGGAGCTGACTGCGACGTCCCGGGCGGCGGGGCCGAAGGCTTCCTTGAGCGCCCGTGTTTCGGCCTTGTCGCCCAGCGGCGTGGAGGTGCCGTGCGCATTCACGTAATCCACTGCGGCGGGGTCCACGCCTGCATCACGCAGCGCATTGACCATGCACTGGCGCGCACCCTCGCCGCCTTCCGGCGGCGCCGTGATGTGGTGGGCATCCGCGCTCATGCCGAAGCCGGCGAGTTCACCGTAAATGTCGGCCCCGCGCCGTTTCGCATGTTCGTATTCCTCGAGCACGACACACCCGGCGCCGTCCCCCAGCACAAAACCGTCCCGGTCGCGGTCCCAGGGCCGGCTCGCCTGCTCGGGTGTCTCGTTGCGAGTCGACAAGGCACGGGCCGAGCAGAAGCCCCCGAGGCCCAGCGGCGTGGTGGCCATTTCCGCCCCGCCCGCGACCATCAGGTCCGCGTCGCCGTACTGGATGCAGCGCGCCGCGACGCCGATGCTGTGGGTGGCCGTCGTGCAGGCCGTCACCAGCGACAGGTTGGGCCCCGTCATGCCGTACTGGATGGAGACATGCCCGGAAATCATGTTGATGATGCTGCCGGGAATGAAGAACGGCGAGATCTTGCGTGGCGACTCGCCGGCCTCCAGGTAGCTCCTGAAATTCCGCTCGATGGTCTCGATGCCGCCGATGCCGGCGCCGACCGCGACGCCGATGCGGTGGGCGTTCGACTCGTTCACCTCGAGGCCCGAGTCCTCGATCGCCTGCCGGGAGGCCGCGATGCCGTAATGCATGAAGGTGTCCATCTTCCTCGCGTCCTTGGGCGCGAGGTAGGCGTCCACGTCGAAGCCGGCCACGGCGCCCCCGAAGCGGGTCGGGAAGCGACTCGCGTCGAAGCGCGTGATCGGCCCGATGCCGCTGCGTCCGGCGACGATGTTGGCCCAGGCTTCGTCCACGGTGCTGCCCACGGGCGAGACGATCCCGAGGCCGGTGATCACGACACGGCGCCTGGTCAAACCTTCACCTCCGGCGTTGCGGCTGGCGGCATGGAGAAACAGCGCCCTCCCGGGGGGCGCCCAGACCGCGGACTCAGTTCGAGCGGGCCTTGATGTAGTCGATCGCCTGCTGGACGGTCGTGATCTTTTCCGCTTCCTCGTCGGGAATCTCGCACTCGAAGGCCTCTTCGAGCGCCATCACGAGTTCGACGGTATCCAGCGAGTCTGCGCCCAGGTCGTCCACGAACGAGGCGTCATTGGTCACTTCTTCTTCTTTGACGCCCAACTGCTCGGCGACGATGTTCTTTACCTGTTCTTCGATGCTGCTCATCTCGTCTTGATCCTCGTTGCTGGCGGCGAGATCATCCCGGCCCCCATGACCCGGACTGCACCGCGCGCCGTATTGTATTGGAATGTTACAGGGTGTTCTACACGCCCGCCCCACGACCTTCAGGCCATGTACATTCCCCCGTTGACATTGATGACCTCCCCGGTGATGTAGCCGGCGCCCGGCGAACAAAGAAACAGCACCGTCGCGGCGATGTCCTCGGCCGTGCCGAGCCGCTCCAGGGGGATCTGCTTTTCCAGCTGCCCGCGTTGCTCCTCGGACAGCGCGGCGGTCATGTCCGTCGCGATGAATCCGGGCGCCAGCGCATTCACGGTGATGCCGCGCGACCCGACCTCGCGAGCCAGGGAGCGCGTGAAACCGACCAGGCCGGCCTTCGCCGCGCAGTAGTTGGCCTGCCCTGCATTGCCCATCAGGCCGACCACCGAACCGATGTTGACGATCCGCCCGCGGCGCGCCTTCATCATGCCCCGCAGGCAGGCGCGGCTGGTGCGGTACACGGAGGTCAGGTCGGTGTCGATGACCGCCTGCCAGTCCTCGATCTTCATCCGCAGCAGCAACCCGTCGCGGGTGATGCCCGCGTTGTTCACCAGCAGCGTCACCGCGCCTTCGTTGGCGGCGATCTCCGCGCACACGGCTTCGACATCGCCGTCGCTGGAGACATCCAGCACGACGCCACGTCCCTTGATCCCGGCTTCGCCGAAGGCCGTGGCGATCTTTTCCACACCTGCCGGCGACGTTGCGGTGCCGATGACCGTGGCCCCGGCTTGCCCGAGCGCCTGGGCGATTGCGCGGCCGATGCCGCGGGTGGCTCCCGTGACGAGCGCGACTTCATCCTTCAGCTGCTGCATGGTCAACCCTTCACCTTCGATAAAGCTGTGGCAAGCGTAGCAGGATCATCGACCGGCATCGCGTCCAATTCCCGGTCGATGCGCCGGGCGAGCCCGCTCAGCACCCGCCCGGGGCCGAGTTCCAGCAGGGTATCCACGCCTTCCGCGCGCATGGCGTTCACGCAATCCACCCAGCGCACCGGACGTCGCACCTGGTCGGCGAGTGCCGCCCGGATCTCCGCCACGTCGGTGCGGGGGGACGCGTCGATGTTGTGATAGACCGGCATGGTGGGCGTGTGCAGTTCGATGCCTGCGAGGGCCTCGGCCAACTGCCCGGCGACGGGGTCCATGAGCCGGCAATGCACCGGCACGCTGATGGGCAACAGCATGGCCCGCCGCGCCCCGGCCGCTTTCGCCGCCTCGATGGCGCGCTCCACCGCTGCGCCGTGACCCGCGATGACCACCTGGCCCGGCGCGTTGAAGTTGACAGCCTCGACCACGTCGCTGCCGCTCCCGGAAGCCGCGCACGCCGCGATCACCGCATCGTCGTCGAGGCCCAGGACGGCCGCCACCTTGCCCGCGCCCTGGGGCACCGCCTGTTGCATCCACTGGCCGCGCAGCCGGACCACGCGCAGGGCGTCGTCGAAAGCCATCGCTTCTGCGCACACCAGTGCCGTGTACTCGCCGAGACTGTGACCGGCCATGGCGGCAGGCGGCGGCCCGCCGTGCGCGCACCAGGCCCGCCACGCAGCGACCCCGGCGGCCAGCATCGCCGGTTGCGTGTGATCCGTGCGATTGAGCTGCTCTGCAGGCCCGTCGCGGAGCAGCGCGCCGAGGCCGTACCCCAGCGCTTCGTCGGCTTCGACGAGCGTGGCGGCGGCCGCCGGTTCGGCGGCCAGCAGATCGGCGAGCATTCCCACGGACTGGGAACCCTGGCCAGGGAACACCATGGCGATGGCCATCGTCGCGACTCCTGAAACTCGGGGCGCTCATTATAGTCAGACTCCCCGTGAGCGAGGCGCCCCGGTCTCGTCGTAAGCGCCCCAGGGGCGCCGCGCGGGCCGGGAATCCCGGGTCGTTCTGATATCATGGGGGCCATGTAGTATCCCGCTCCCGGAGCGACGCTCCAGGGGCCTGTTCCCGAGGGTCGAAAATGCCGTCAAACAGATTTCTTTCCGCCCTGCGCGCCGGTTCTGCCGGCCCCCGCCAGGCCGGCTTCACGCTTATCGAGATCATGGTCGTCGTCGTGATCCTCGGCATTCTCGCGGCGATCGTGGCGCCGAACGTGATCAGCCGTATCGACGACGCCGCCATCACCCGCGCCAAGCAGGACATCCGCGGCATCGAAAGCGCACTGAAACTCTATTACATGGACAACTCGCGCTATCCGAGCACGAACCTCGGGCTCGAAGCGCTGGTGGAACAGCCGAACGACCAGAGCGTCCGGAACTGGCGCGGGCCTTACCTCGACAAGCTGCCCCGCGATCCCTGGAACAATCCCTATCGCTACCTCTACCCGGGGCAGCACGGCGAGTTCGACGTCTTTACCTACGGGGCGGACGGGCAGCCCGGCGGCGAAGGCATCAATGCCGAAATAGGCAACTGGTCTGTCTACTGAGCGCTCCCGGCCCGCGCGGCTTCGCGCTGGCTTTTCCCTCATAGAACTGCTGGTCGTGATCGTCATCATCGGGATCATGGTCGGCATGACGGTGTTGTCCATGGGCACGCTGGGCGGCGACGACCGGGGCGAGAAGGAAGCCCGTCGCCTGACGGCGCTGACCCAACTCATCGGCGAGGAAGCGCTCGTCCAGGGGCGGGACTACGGGCTGGAATTCTTCACCGACGGTTACCGTTTTCTCTCCTGGGACCCGGACGAGAGGCTTTGGTCGCCCGTCAATGACGATGCGGTGTTCCGCCGCCGCACACTGCCGGAAGACGTCCGCTTGATCCTGGCGGTGGACGGACAGGAAGTCGTACTGGATTCCGACGAACCGCGCGAGGCGGACGAGATCGTCCCGCACGTCGCCGTATTCTCGAGCGGCGAATTCACGCCTTTCGAGTTATTCCTGGTCACCGGTTCGGTGCGCGACGCATGGACGTTGCGCGGCCTCATGCATGGCGAACTGGAGCTGCTGCCGCCGGAGGGTGATCTTTGAGCAGGCGTCCGGGCGGCTTCACGCTGCTGGAAGTCATGGTGGCCCTCGCCATCGTCTCCATCGGCCTGATCGCCGCGTTCAACGGCATCATCCACATGGCGCATTCCACCTCGATGCTGCGGGAGCGCGCCCTCGCCGACTGGATCGCCATGAACGCGATCAGCGAGATTCGCGTGTCCGGCGAGTTTCCGGACGTCGGCCGTTTCGACGAGCTCGTCGAGTTCGCGGGGCGCGAGTGGCGCTGGGAAGCGAACATTTCGGAAACCGGGGTCACCGACCTGCGACGGATCGACATGGAGGTCGCCTACGAGGACTTTCCCGAGGACGTCATCACGATCATGACGGGCTTCGTCTCGCGCAACGTCGCCGGCCCGGCATCGCAGGTCGACTGGTGGGGCGGCGCAGCGGGCGGGAACATCGGCGAAGACGGCGAGGATGCGCCGGAAGAAGACGAGCCGTCGGATGACGGGGAGCCCGCGGACGCACCGCTGCCCGACGAGGAAGAGGAATGAGACGGGTCCAGGGGTTCACCTTGCTGGAGGTGCTGATCGCCGTGGGCATCTTCGCGGTGATCGGCGTGATGGCTTACGGTGGCCTGCAGGCCGTGCTCGCCCAGCAGGTCATCGCCAAGGCCAACGCCGACCGCTTCCGCGAGATCCAGTTCGCCATGCAGCAGATCACCCGCGATCTCTACCAGCTCAATCCCCGGCCCGTTCGCGAGGAACTCGGCGACAGCAGCCGCAGCGCCCTGCTGGCCGATGCGCGCAACCGGCATCCGCTGGAATTCACCCGTGGCGGCTGGAGCAACCCGCTCGGCCAGCCGCGGGCGGCCGTGCAGCGCGTCGCCTACGACGTCGAGGAGGACCGCTTGTTGCGGCTGCACTGGTTCGTGCCCGACCACACCCTGGGCGAGGAGCCGGTGGAACGGGAGCTGCTGGACGGCGTGCGCGAGATCCGCTTTCGCTTCCTGCGCAGCGAGGGCTGGTCCGACGAATGGCCGCCTGGGCTGGCCACCAGCAATCCGCGCCTGATGCCGATCGCCGTCGAGTTCGTTCTCGATCTCGAGGACTGGGGCGAAATCCGCCGGGTCATCGAGGTGCCGCGCTGAAATGAAGAAGGCACGGAAGCAGCGCGGCACGGCCCTGATCACGGCGATTCTCGTCGTCGCGCTGGCGACCGCCATCGCGGCGTCGCTGACCTGGGACCTGTTTCTCGACCAGCGGCGCGCCTTCGGGCGCCTCGCGGTGGACCAGGGCCTGATGTACAGCCTCGGCGCCGAGTCCTGGGCGAAGAAAATCCTGCGTGACGATGCCGAGGACAACGCTTTCGATCATCCCGGCGAACCCTGGGCCACGCAGATCATGCCCCTGCCCATCGAGGGCGGCCAGATCCAGGGCCGCATCGAGGACCTCAACGGACGCTTCAACCTGAACAACCTGATCGACGCGCAGGGTGGCAGCGATCCGGCAGCGATCGAAAGCTTCCGCCGGCTGCTGATGGCGCTCGAACTCGACGTCCGCCTGGCGGACCGGATGGCCGACTGGATCGATCGGGATCTCGAGCCGAACTTTCCCGACGGCGCCGAGGATTCGGCATACCTGTCGCGGCAACCCCCTTTCCGCACGGCGAACCGGCCGATCACCAGCGTGTCCGAAATCATGCTCGTATACCCGGAACTGGGGCGCGCCGGCTACGACCAGCTGCGTCCCTATGTCGCAGCGCTGCCGCGCGGCACCGTGATCAACATCAACACGGCGCAGCCTCCCGTGCTGCTGACCGCGGCGGAGAACCTCGGCGCCGGAGAGGCGGAACGCATCGTTTTCGACCGCCCCCAGGAAGGCTGGGACAGCATCGAGCAGCTGGGCGATCTGATCCCCGAAGAGGCGCGCGCCTCGCTCGGCGTCGCCAGCAACTGGTTCCGCCTGTCGATCCGCGTCGATATTGGCACCCAGCGATTCACCATGTACAGTCTGCTCCATCGCGACGGGTCCGGATCGGTAGCCACCGTGATCCGCAGCTTCGCAGACGAGTAAATCCGCGAGATCCATGACCGAAGCCCTTGTCCTGAGACTCGACCCTGCCGATCACGGCACGGGCACCTGGATCGTTTGCGACGAACAGGGCCGGCGGATCGGCGCGCCCGCGAGCGGGCCCGTCGAAGCCGCCCGAGACGCAGCAGCGGGTCGGCGCCTCATCGTGCTCGTGCCCGCCGTGGACGTGCTCCTGACCAGCGTCTCCTTGCCTGTCCGGGGTGCCTCGAAGATTCTCCGCGCGCTGCCGTTTGCGCTGGAGGAGCAGATTGCCGAGGATATCGAGGCGCTGCATTTCGCCGCGGGCGGCGCGAATGCCGACGGCAGTGTTTCGGCGGCGGCGGTCGATCGCGAACAGCTCGAGTCATGGCTCGAAGTGCTCGCGGAAGCCGGCCTGGAGCCGCAACTGGTGTGCTCCGAGGCCGAAGGATGCCCGGCGGCGCCGAATCACCTCAACTGGCTGCTGGATATGCGGCACTGCGTGGCCCGCAGCGGCGCCGGCCTGCCTGTCGTGCTGGAGATCGACTCGATCGATGAAGCGCTGCGCTACGGCCCGGAGTTTCCCGGCCAGCCGGAGCAACCGCGGCATCTTGCGGTTTACGTGACGCCCGACGCCCGCCAGAAGTACGGCGAACGCCTCGAAGCGTTGCGCGCCGACGTCACGAGCCTGGAGGTCAGGATGCTGCCGGACGGTATCCTGCCGCATCTTGCCGCCGGCGTGATCAGTGGCAAGCCGATCAATTTGTTGCAGGGCGAGTTTGCGCCGCGCACGCAGCTCGATCGCTTGTGGAAGCCGTGGCGGGCGGCCGCAGTGCTCTTCGCGGGGCTGCTTGCCCTGTTGCTGGGACAGGAGGCGCTGACCCTGTATCGCCTCCAGCAGCAGGAGGCGCAACTCGACGAGGCCATCGCGGCGGCGTTCCAGCAGGCGCTGCCGGGCGCGCGCATGGAAGATCCGCGTTTCCAGGTGGAACGGCGCCTCGCCGGTCTCCACGGTGCCGGCAGCGCCGCAAACGAGAATTTTCTTACCGCGCTCGAGGCCCTCGGTGTCGCACTAAGTGCCGCGCAAGACGTCAGGCTCGAAGCAATCAGCTACCGCGGCGGGACGCTCGATCTCCGGCTGCAGGCGCCCAGTGTCGATTCGCTGGAGGCGATCCGCCAGGCGGTGGGGCGGGATGGGCGCTTTACCGCAACCATCCAGCAGGCCGACCAGGGTGACGAGGGCGTCGAGGGGCGTATCCAGCTGACGGGAGAAGGGGCATGAAGGACTGGTTCCTCGGCCTGGAGCCGCGTGAGCGCATGTTCGTCTCGATCGGGGGCGTGCTCGTGGCGATCATGCTGGTGTGGGGCCTCATGATCAGCCCGCTCTACGGTGCTTCGGCGGCCGTCGAGCAACGTCTCGATACCAAGCGCGATACCCTCGCCTTCCTGCGCCGGGCCGCCGTGGAGCTGGCCGGGCGGGCCGACGCGCCGCTGGCCGGTCCGGACCTGTCCGGACAGTCGCTGGTGGTGATCGTGGACCGGAGCGCGCGAGCAGCCGGACTCGGCGATGCCCTGACACGCAATCAACCGGTGGGCGAGGATGGTATTCGCGTCCGCCTGGAAAACGCACCGTTCGAATCCGTGGCACGCTGGCTGGAAGCCATCGATACCTCGGCCGGACTGGCCATCGAGTCGGCCACTTTCGATCGCACCGCGGCCGCCGGTCGCGTGAACGCCGGTCTCGTGCTCCGGCAGAGGCCGCAATGAGCTTCGCCGCGCGCCGCCCGGTGCTCGTCGCTGCGGGGCTCGTCGCCCTGCTGGTGGGCGCGGTGGCCAGCTTCCCCGCGCGGGTCGCGCTCGGCTGGTTCGCCCCGCCCGAGATCCGTGCCTGGGGCGTCAGCGGGACGATCTGGCGCGGCCATGCCGCGGACCTCGCCGTTGCGGGGCAAGCGCTCGGCACCCTGTCCTGGGATGCGCGTCTCGGCGGAATGCTGGTGCTGCGGCCGACCTGGGATTTCGAGCTGCGGCGGCCCGACGGGTTTGCCGAGGCGCGCGTCGCACTTTCGCCGGACGGCAGGCGGCAGCGGATCACCGATCTCGAGGCGGCACTCGACCTGGCCACGCTGGTACCGGCACTCCTGCCGACCGGAGTCGCGGGACAGTTGAGGATTTCGTTGCAGCGTCTCGTGATCGACGACGGCTGGCCGATGCAGATCGCCGGCAGAGCCGCAGTCGCCCAGCTCGAACTGCCCGGAGTCATCATGCCGCTGGGCCCTTTCAGTTTCAGTTTTCCGGACGAGCCCGGATCGCCGGCGGTAGAGATCGTTTCCACCGGGGGACCGCTGGCGGTGGACGGGCAGGTGGAGCTGCCGGCTCGGGACCAGTGGCGTTTCAGCGCAGAGCTTGCGCCTGGTGAGAACCCGCCCCCGGAACTGGTCCAGGGGCTGGTGTTCGTCGGCGAGGACCTCGGCGACGGGCGTCGCCGGCTCGTGCTGTCCAGCGAGCCCTGAGACCCGGAGTCATTGCGGGGCCGGCCATTCGCGCCACCCGCTGTGTTGCGGGAAATAGAGTCCCAGCCTGACGGCACCCGGGTGGTCAGCGGCCAGCAGCCGCGCATATCGCTCGAGCTGGGGCCTGTATCGCTCCTGCTCCCGGTCGAGAAAGGCTTCCAGCGCTCCGCCGGTGTGTCGCCCCGCCTTGTAATCGACGATCCAGAGGACGCCCGAGTCGTCGATGAAGCAGCGATCCACGATGCCATTGAAGATCCGGCCGTCGAGGTGGCCGGAGATGCGCCGCTCGCTGGCCGCCTGTTGCTTCCCGGCATCGAGCAGCCAGCGGCCACGCGGGTCCGCAAGCGTTTTTTCCAGGGCGTCCAGCGACTGATCAAGGGCGCCTGCCAGTTCCGGTTCCCCCAGGCCGGCTTCGCGCAGTACGGCGCTGAGCCGGGGCTGCGCACTTCGCAGACGTTCGATATCCCAGCCCTCCGGACCGTCGCGGGATATCACCTGCAGCAGACGATGCACGGCGATGCCGACCGCGCGCGCCTGGCGTCCCGCCCAGTCGTATTCCAGGAGTTCCCCCCGGGACGGCGACTCGGCCTCCAGGCCAGGCCACCGAACCGCTTCCGGCAAGGGTGGGGGCCGCCAGTCGGACGCAAGCCGGCGCAGCATCGCTGCGGGGCGGGGGCGGACCTCGCTCGGTTTCGCGTCGCGCGCGTCCCGGGCCGCGCAAAAAGCTTCGCCGAGCTGTGACCACAGGCGCGACAACAAGGTCCCGCTGCGTGGCTTCGGCGCCGCACCGGTCTCCTCGTGGTCGGGCCCGACCCCGGCGACCAGGTGCAGTCGGGAACGTGCGCGGGTCGCTGCGACGTAGAGCACCCGGTCGAGTTCCAGCAATTCCCGCCGGGCGTCGAGTGCGCGCAGCGCATCGTGCAGGTCGTCTTTCTCCTCGCCGAATCGTTCGACCGGGGCCAGGATCAGGTCGGTGCCCTCCTCCCGGACCTGCTCCAGCCAGCGCAGCAACCGCTTTTCGTTGCGGCCGCTCGGGCGATCGAGCGCGGGCAGCACGACATGGTCGAATTCCAGCCCCTTCGCCTTGTGGATGGTGAGCAACTGCACGGCGTCGGTCGCTGCGGATTCCGGGGCGGCATAGAGATCACTGAGCAGATCGTTGAGAGAGGGCGGGTCGTCGAGGTCGCCATGCCGAGAGCGTCGGTCGAGAAATTCCAGCAAAGTCTGCGCATCGGCGAGCTCGGAGTCGTGCTCCAGCGTCGCCGGGCCGCCGAGCGCCAGCCACGCGCCCTCCACGACCCGCCGCAAGGGCCGGCGTCCCCGTTCTCCCAGTGCCGGGGCCAGCGCCGCGACGACGCGTGCGACACGCCGTCGGCCGTCCGCGCTGAGCAAGGCTGTCACGTCGGGGTCATTCGCTCGCGCCCAGATGTCCTCGTCCCGGCTGCCGGCGATGGCCAGCAGGTCGGCGAGTTCGATGCCGCACCACGGCGCGCGCAACACCGCGAGCCACGCCGTGCGATCCGCACGATGGCACAGCGCCCGGGTCAGGGCCTCGAGGTCGCGAATCGCGGGAACGCGAGCGAGGCGCTCGATCTCGATGGCCTGCACGGGGACGCCGGCGGCCTTGAGGGCGGGCGTGATGTCACTGAGATGGTTCCGGCTGCGGACCAGTATGGCGATGCTCGCGTGGGGTTCCGTGCGGCGGATATCAGCGACGAGGCCCGCGACGAGTCCCGCCTCGTCGAGGCGGTCGCCGGGCGCCGCTGCCATGCAGCTCACCGGCTCGCCGGGCAGCGCCGGGTGCCAGGGAACCGAGGGTTCGAACGGCACCGCACCCAGGGAGAGATCTTCGCGCGCCGGGAAGATGCCGGGAAAACGGCTCGAGACCCAGTCCACCAGTCGCGCCTGGCTGCGGAAATTCACCTGCAGCTGCAACGGTTCCAGCGGAAGATCCCCGATGCCGTGCTTCCGGGCCTTCAGGAACCGGCTCACATCGGCCTCGCGAAAACGGTAGATCGATTGCATGGGGTCCCCGACGCAGAACAGGGTCCGTCCGTCTCCCGGGCTCCAGCCGGCCGTCAGGCGCTCCAGCAACTCGATCTGCGCTTGCGAGGTGTCCTGGAACTCGTCCACCAGCAGGTGGCTGATGCGGCAATCCAGCGCGAGTGCGAGGTCGGTCGGCGTCTCGCCGCCGAGGGCGTCGAGCGCTGCCCGGGCGATCCCCACGTAGTCGCTCTCACCACGGGCGGCGAACGCCAGATCCAGGCGGGCGGCGGCAATCGGCAGCAACGCGATCAAGTGCTCGAGAATCTCCCATCGCGTCGCGTCGTAGGCAGGCACCGGCAATTTCAGCACCCGCCTCATCCCGTCCGGATCCGTGCCGGCTGCGAGAGCCTCCAACAGGGCTACGAGGCGCACCTTGTCTGTTTTGGCGGCGGGGGGGAAGCCGGTGTTCTTGTTGACGGTCTTGCGCCAGCCTGTCTGCGTGAGCAGCAGCCTGGCGAGGGCCCGCCAGCGCGGCAGCTCCGCGGCCACCGGTTCCGGGAAGCCGTTGCCGCCCACCCACGGTGCCAGGAACGCGATCTCCGGCGATCGCGCAGCCGCCCCGGCGGCCAGTTCGGCCAGTTCTTCCAGAAGCTCCGCGGGCAGCTCTGCGCTGGTCCTGCGCAGCTCGTCTTCGACGAAGTGCTCCAACGCGACTTCGAGCGTGCGACGCAGTTCCACGGCGTCCGCGCCCCTGCGCCCCACGATCTTGTGCAGCCAGTGATCCCGGCCGCGCAAAAGACTGACCAGCAAATCCTGTGCCTGCGAAAAGCGTCCGCCCATGTGCGCCAGCAACGCCCGCGCATGCGCGGCGTCTCCGTCAGCGCCAGTGGCCGCCATCAGGGTGTTTCGCGCCGCCTCCTGGTAAACGGGGGCCGTATCGTCTGCGATGACCGGCGGGGCGCCGAGCCTCGAGGCCAGGGGCAACTGCCGCGCCAGCCACGCATTCAGGGCGTCGATGGTTTCGACCCGCAGGCGGCGGGGGTTTTCCAGCAGCTGCCAGCCGCGTTCCCGGTCATTGGCCAGGGCCGCTCCGGCCAGCCTCCACGTGTTTTGGCGATGGGCTTCATCCGGTGCGTCGGGCGCCGCGCCGAGTGCGAGCGCATCGAGGATACGTTGCCGCATCTCGCCCGCGGCCTTGCGGGTGAAAGTGATGGCGATGATCTCCTCCGGCCGCTCCACCACTGCCAGCAGGCGCAGGAAGCGTTGCGTCAGCAGTTCGGTCTTGCCGGAACCGGCCGGCGCCTGGACGATGAAACTGCGTCCGGGGTCCAGCGCCGTATCACGGGCGGGCTGGTCGACTGGAACGCGCTCAGTCATGCCTCGCCCTCGTCTGCGCCGGTCTCGATGTCTCGGCTCGCGTCCGCGGAGGCGTCTCCGCCGAGTGCTCCGATCCGCAGCAATTCATCGCGCCGGCAGAGCGTCGCCAGGTGGCACCATTCACAGGTGCCCTGTGGCCGCGGATCCAGGGGATCTACCCGCGCGTCGCCCTCGGCGAAGCCACTTGCGAGGTTTTCCAGCACATTTCGCCAGTCGTCGAGTTCTTCGGCCCAGTCCTCGGGGGGCTTGGAGTTCGGCAACGCCCGGCCGAGGACGTCGGCTGAGCGCACGACGCCGGACAGGCCGACGTCGCCCGGCTTGAGCGAGGCGTAGGCGAGCCCGGCCAGCTCCTCTCGCCAGGCCAAGGCATACAACGGCATCTGTGGTTCGTCCGGTCGTTCGCCGCGCCACTTCGCCGCACTGGCGGCCCCGGTCTTGTAGTCCAGCACGACCACACCCTCGGCGACGCGATCGATCCGGTCCACCCGGCCGCCGAGCCGCAATGCGCCGAGCTCGAAGTCGATACGTCGCTCGCAGTGTTCGACGCTGAAATCAGGACGCAGCAGCTCGATGTCGAGCAGCTGGCCGATGCGGATCGCTGCGTCCTGCACTTCGATCCGGACCAGCGCTGACGGCACCTCCTCGAGCGTCTCGGCGGCCGCGCGGCGCAGGGCCTCTTCCACGAGGCGAGCACGGTTCGCAGCGTCCAGCGCCGCGAGGCCCGCACGGTCGCGCAATTCGCCCCACAGGAAGCTGAGCGCGAGATGGACGAAAGATCCGCGGCTCGACGGATCCACGCCCGTGGTGGGCGCCTCCATGGGTGCGGCGTCGAGCCGATGCGTGGCGAATGCCTTGAATGGGCAGGCGGACTGGTCGGCCAGCAGCGCGCTGCCGCCGGGCACGGCGCCGCTTACGCCCGGGGCCCGCTCGTCTACGAGTCGTTCCTGCCGCCGCCCATGAAATGTCGCGGCGGCGATGTCCGCGACGGCAAAGGCGCCGGAGTCGGGCGCTCTGGCGAGCCGGGCGACCAGCGGGCTGGCCCGCAAGGGTTCGTCCTGCCGCGACGTCGGATGGCTGAACCGGACCTCGGGCGCAGCTCCGGCGAGGCGCGTGACGAGATGGTCGGCCAGTTCGAGTTCGCGTTGCGGACAAGCGCGCGGCATGCCCTTTTCCCGTTGCAGCGCCGCCGGTAACATGGGCTGCGGGCGCAGCGGCGCAGGCAGGACGCCATCGTGCAGGCCGGTCACCCAGAGCCCGTCGAAGGCCAGTCCCGCCGTCTCGAGCAAACCCAGGACCTGGACCGGGACTTCAGGTGTCTCCGGCTGGAACCGTTGTTGCGCTCCGATGCGCCGCAAACGTCCCAGTGCCTCGGACAGCGTCGCGGGCACGGCCACGGCGTCCAGGCGCGAAAACACGTGCAGCAATTCGACCCAGGCCTGCACCGTCTGCCACGTGCTGCTGTCCACCGGCCCGTCGCCCGGCCAGCCCATGGTCTCCAGCACGCGGGTCAACACCTCGCACCAGTGCGACGGGCGCTGGCGACTGCGTCCCGTCCGCAAAGCCTCCATACAAACGGCCATGCGCGCCGCGAGCTGCGGGCAGGCAGGTGCGCCGTTCGCGCCGCTCAGCCAGGCGAGCAGCCTGGCCGGACTGATGCGATCACCGCCATGCTGGCGCAGCCACCGCTCAAGCCGGGCCCGCTGTGCGGCCTCGGCGGTCGCGCCGGCAAGGAACGGCGAGCGGAGCAAGCGGCTTACCGCGGTCGAATCCATCGCTTCGCCACGCAATTCGAAGACCAGGAATGCGGCCGCCACCACGGGGAGGTCCACGAGCGGCTGGCCCAGGGAAAGATTCCACGGCCGGGACAACTCGGTCTGGCCTGGCCACAACCGGGGCGGAACCAGTGCCTGGTCCAGCAGGTACTCGAGCACGGGCGCCTGGGCGTCGAGATCGGGCACGACGATGCCGAGGCGGGCCTCCGGCTCAGCATCGAGACGGGCCCGTGCCCAGGCTGCGACGGCCGCGAGTTCGGCACGGCTGTCGGCGAAGGACGTCACCGTGGCGGTCGATCCCGGACGTGGCGGCCCGAGCGAGCGGGCGCGCGGGCCCAGCGCCTGCACCAGCTGCTGCTGCGCGGGCGAGAAGGTATCGAATCCCGCGAAAAACACGGCCGGACCTTGCGCCGTGAGCAAAGCGGCCAGCATATCGGGCAATTGCGCACGATCGATGACGTTCAGCGTATCCAGCCGCCGCCGATAGGCCCGGGCCATGCGCAGGAAGACCTGGCAGTCCTCGCTGCCGCGGGCGGCGAGTTCCGGCCATGAAAGCCGCCAGTCGAGGGCCAACGCCCACGCTTCCCGGAAGCTTTCCACGGCACCACCAGGCATCAGCAGCGTGTCGGCGACAGGATCTCTCGAGAACACCTCTTCCCAGAGCGTGGCGGCCTGCCATTCGTCCAGGACCGGGCGCGGATCGTCCAGTTCCCCGAAGTCGCGCAGGCTTGCGAAGCGCTCCTCGACCCAGGCGGACCAGGGCATTATTTCCGGCGTCGCCCAGCTGGCGCCGCCGCGATTGCGAGCGACTTCGAACTGGAGCGTCCGCGCCAGCCGGCGGGTTGCGGTAACGATCGTGGCGCCCGCATCGAGCGCCGCGAGCACGTCTGTCGTCAGCAGGTCGGTGGGCCGGGGTGCCAGTTAAACCTCCTCGGGCTCGCGCCCCCGGTCGATGCCGGCGGCCAGTCGGCGCACCGTATCCCGGGTCATGAATTCCGGCCAGTCCGCCACGAGCTTCCGGCGCCAGTTCGGATATTCCAGGTGGGTCCCGGGCACATTGACCGGCGATTCCATTTCGAGCCAGTCCTCGGGCTGCAGCATGAGCACGGCGGAAGGTGAGGCGCCCAGGTAGCGCTGCAACTCGGCCAGTGGCGGGTCACCGGCAGGCTCGATACCCTCGCGCCGGAGTGCCTCCATCAGTCTCGCCCGCGTCGTTTCGCGCGCCCCACGCTCCTCGCTCGCCTGGTCCGGCTCCGGAAACAGGCCGAGCCGCTCGCGCAGGTCGATGTCGCTGCCTGACCAGAAACTCGCCAGCGGCGGCAGGTCGTGTGTCGCGAGGGCCACCAGTGCGGCCCGCGGATAGTCCGCGGGCCGACGGAAGTGCCCGTCTGCTTCGCGCTCGAACGGCAGCACCCGGTAGCTGAACACCCCCGCAGCCGCCATCGCATCGCGCACCTCCGGCGGCACCGTGCCGAGGTCCTCGCCGATCACCAGGCAGCGCTGGCGAGTGCTCTCGAGCGCCACCAGGCCCATCAGTTCGTCCAGCCGGTAGTGGATGTATCCGCCCTGCGCCGACGATGCGCCCTGCGGCACCCACCAGAGGCGGAACAGCATCATCACGTGATCGATGCGCAACACGCCGTCCCGCACCATGTTCGCGCGCAACAGCCGGGTAAAGGGCGCGTAGGCCTGCTCACGCAAGGTGTCCGGATCGAACGGCGGAATGCCCCAGTCCTGGCCTTGCAGCGCCAGTGGATCGGGCGGCGCACCGATGGTGGCGCCGTGGGCATACAGGTCGGAGTGCCCCCAGGTTTCGGCCCCACCCGCGTTCGGTCCGACGGCCAGGTCGAAATACAGGCCGAGGCGCATACCGGCTTCGCGGGCCGCGTCCGCTGCGGCCTCGAGCTGGCCGGCGGCGATCCATTGCAGCCATGCGTGGAATTCGACTTCATCGGCTTCGGCCGAAGCGAACGCTGCCGCCGCGAGGCCCTCGGGATCATGGTAGGCCGCGGGCCAGGCCGGCCAGCCCCCCATCGTGCCCGCCGCGACGAAATGATCCTGAAGTGCATGAAACAAGCTATATGTTTCAAGTAGATGCCCATGTTTGTTCTTAAACAGCAGGAACTCTTGTCTGCGTTCCCGATCGGCCTGCAGGACGAAATCCCGGTAGACCTGGCGCAGGACTTCGAGCTTGCAGGCCGTCACCCCCGGATAGTCCACCCACGAGGTGTCGCGCAATGCGGCGAGCCGGGCCTGGAACTCGGGGGTCGCCACGAGGCGTTGCGCTGCATCGCTGGCGAAAAATTCCGGTATGGCTTCCGGGTCGATATAGATCACGTTCAGGAAGTAACGGCTCGAGGGGCTGTAGGGGCCGCACAGCTCGGGCTCAGCCGGGAACAGGGCGTGCAGTGGATTGAGGCCGAGCACATCGGCCCCCAGCGCAGCGCTCGCGGTGGCGAAGCCGGCAAGATCGGTGAAGTCGCCGATCCCCCAGTTCCGCGCGGAGCGCAAGGTGTACAGCTGCAGGGCCGGGCCCCAGACACGGGCGCCTTCGCGGATGGCCTGCGGCACATGGCAGCCGCCCGGAGTGATCACGAGGCGGGTCGAGCCGAGCGCGCTGCCGTCGGTCTTGGACAGGCGCAGATCGTGATAACCGGGAGGTAACGCCGGCACGTCGAGTGCGAGGCGGCGATACCACAGGCCGCGCAGGTGACGATCCTCGACCCGCGGCAGCTCGGCCGGGTCGATCTCGCCCTCGAGTACCGCGCCGTCCTCCAGCTCGATCCACCAGCGGATCGACGGCAGCAAAGGCACGAGCACCGTGAACGGTACCCGCGCCCCGCTCGGCAGGACGGTCACCGGCGGGAGGACTCGAATCCAGTCGCGCGCCTCGAGAAACTCGATATCCCGTGCCAATGAATCCGTGTCGTTCGCATCATGGCCGAAAGCGCCGAGCAATCCGCACAACGACTCGTCCGACAGCGGGCGTGTATGGCCACGGAAATCAGTGAACGCGCGACCGATGCCGCGCAGCATCCGCAGTCTCTCGAGGAGCGCCGCCCGATCAGCCATGATCGGCCAGCAAAGCGAGTGACTGGCCTGCGAGCCGATAGACGTGCCCCTGGCGATAGCCGGCCGCGGGAACTGCCAGTTCATCCTCGCTCGTGTCGAGCGTCACTTCCCAGGCCTCGCTGGCGATCGGCGCCGGCAGGGTGAACTCGATCGGCTCGCTCCCGGCGTTGAACAGCACCAGGAAGCTGTCGCCGATCTCCGGCTGCTGCTGGCTGGGAGGCAGCCCCGTGCTGTCGAGAAGCATGGCGAACGCCCGGAGCGACGGGTCGCGCCAGTCGTCGGCGGCGATCTCGCTGCCGTCGGTTTTCAGCCAGGAAACATCCTTGAAACGCCCCGCTTCGCGGCGCACGCCCGCAAGAAAGCCCTGGCGGCGGAACACCGCGTTCTCGGCGCGGATCCTGAGCAGCTGCGCGACGAAGGCCACCAGCGTCCGGTGACTCTCCCGGAGGCGCCAGTCGACCCAGGACACCTCGTTGTCCTGGCAATAGGCATTGTTGTTGCCACGCTGCGTACGGGCGAACTCGTCGCCGGCCTGCAGCATCGGCACGCCCTGCGACAGCAGCAGCGTCGCGAGCAGGTTGCGCTGCTGTCGCGCCCGGCGCCGCAGGATCTCCGCATCGGCAGTATGGCCCTCCGCGCCGCTGTTCCAGGACACGGCATGGTCGTCCCCGTCGCGGTTCTCCTCGCCATTGGCCTGGTTGTGCTTGCGACTGTAACTGACGGTGTCGTGGAGCGTGAATCCGTCGTGGCAGGCGACATAGTTGACGCTCTCCGGCGGCCCGCGACCGGCGGCGGCGAACAGGTCGCTGGAGCCCGCCAGCCTTTCCGCCAGCTGGGGCACGACCCCCGCGTCGCCGCGCCAGTACTCGCGCGTCGTGTTGCGGAAACGGTCGTTCCACTCCGCCCAGTCCCGCGGGAAACTGCCAAGCCGGTAGCCGTTGGGGCCGAGGTCCCAGGGTTCGGCGATCAGCTTGACGTTGCTGAGCACCGGATCCTGGTGGATGGCGCTGAAAAAACGCCCGTCCCGGTGAAAGTCCTGCCCTTCGCGACCGAGGGTCGTGGCGAGATCGAAGCGGAAGCCGTCGACGTGCATCTCGGCGGCCCAGTAGCGCAGGCAGTCGAGCACCAGCCGCAGCACTTCCGGGTGATCCAGGTTGAGCGTGTTGCCGCAACCGGTCCAGTTGATGTTCCGGCGCAGATCGTCGGGCGCGAGGCGGTAGTAGCTCAGATTGTCCAGTCCGCGCATGGACAGCGTCGGGCCGCCATCGCCGCCCTCCGCCGTGTGATTGAACACGACGTCGAGGATCACCTCCAGGCCCGCGCCGTGTAACGCGCGCACCATCTCGCGGAACTCCCGCAAGGGGTCCGCGAGGGCGAAGCCCGCATGGGGTGCGAAGAACGCGAGGGTGTTGTAGCCCCAGTAATTCTGTAGCCCGCGCTCGTGCAGCCAGGGCTCCGTGATGAACTGTTGTGCCGGCATCAGCTCCACCGCGGTGACGCCCAGTTTCACAAGGTAGTCCAGCACGGCGGGCTGTGCGAGGCCGAGATAGGTGCCCCGCAGGTGAGCCGGCACGTCCGGATGCAGGCGGGTGAAACCCTTCGGATGGAGTTCGTAGACGACCGTGCGATCCATCGGTGTGCGGGGCGGGCGGTCGCCGCGCCAGTCGAAGGCATGCGTATCGACGACCACGGCCTTGGGCACGCTGCTGGCGCTGTCGCTGATGTCCTGGCGCCAGGACTTCGCGCCCCCGCGACTGAAACCGTAGATCTCGTCCCCGTAGCGCAGCTCGCCGACGAGAGCCCGGGCGTAGGGATCGAGCAGCAGCTTGTGCTTGTTGAATCGATGGCCCTGGCGCGGCGCATACCGGCCGTGTGCGCGGTAGGCGTAAACGAGTCCCGGGCCGGCGCCCGGCAGGAAGCCATGCCAGATATCCCCGCTTCGACCGGGGAGCGCGATCCGGGCCAGTTCTCTCGCGCCCGCGGGATCGAACAGGCATAACTCGATGGACTCGGCGTGGGCCGAGAAGACGGCGAAATTCACCCCGTCCCCGGTCCAGCGTGCGCCGAGCGGCGTCGGGCGCCCGAGGGCCATGGCCGCCCCGCTCATCCGGGCTCCGGGATCAGCCAGATCGCCGCGAGCGGCGGCAGGGTCAGGACCACCGAGGCGCCGCGCCCGTGACTGGGCTGGGGACTCGTTTCGACCGCGCCCTGGTTGCCGACGTTGCTGCCGCCGTAGAGCCCGGCATCGGTATTGAGGACCTCGCGGTAGCGGCCGCGATGCGGCACCCCGAGCCGGTAGTCATGGTGCACGACCGGGGTGAAATTGAGCACGCAAAGCAGGTGCGCGTCGCGGCGCGCATCATGTCGCAGGAAGGCCAGCACCCCGTGGTCGGCGTCGCTGTAATCGATCCACTCGAAACCGTCCGGCGTGTGGTCGGCCTCCCACATGGCCGGGGTCGCCCGGTACTGCCTGTTCAGGTCCCGCAGCAGGTCGTGCACGCCACGATGCCCCGGCTGGTCGAGCAGCGCCCAGTCCAGCTCGGTATCGTGATTCCATTCCCTGGCCTGCGCGAGTTCCGCCCCCATGAACAACAGCTTCTTGCCGGGGTGGGCATACATGAAGGCGAGGTAAAGCCGCAGGTTGGCGAACCGCTGCCACTCGTCGCCCGGCATCCTGCCGAGCAGCGAGCCCTTGCCATGGACCACCTCGTCATGGGACAGCGGGAGGACGAAGTTTTCGTCCCACGCGTAGATGAAACCGAACGTCAGTTCGCCGTGATGGAAGCGGCGGTGCACCGGGTCGCGCGCCATGTAGCCGAGCGTGTCGTGCATCCAGCCCATGTTCCACTTGAAGCCGAAACCCAGTCCGCCGTCGTAGGTCGGGCGCGAGACGCCCGGCCAGGCGGTCGATTCCTCCGCGATCGTCATGACCCCCGGATGCTCCGCGTGGACCGTCTCGTTGAAGCGCTTGAGGAAATCGATGGCCTCGAGGTTCTGGTTGCCGCCGAAACGATTGGGCAGCCATTCGCCAGGCTGGCGCGAATAGTCGAGGTAGAGCATCGAAGCCACGGCGTCCACGCGCAGCCCGTCGATGTGAAAATCCTCGATCCAGCACAACGCGCTCGAGACGAGGAAATCCCGCACCCAGGACTTGCCGAAATCGTAGATGTGGGTATTCCAGTCGGGGTGCCAGCCACGCCGCGGATCTTCGTGTTCGTAGAGTGCAGTGCCGTCGAAGCGGCCGAGGCCATGCGGATCCGCCGGAAAATGCCCCGGCACCCAGTCCATGATCACGCCGATCCCGGCGGCGTGCAGGCAGTCCACCAGGTGGCGGAAATCGTCAGGCGGGCCGAAGCGACTGCTGGCCGCGAACAGGCCCGTGGGCTGGTAGCCCCAGGAGGCCGCGAAGGGATGCTCCGCAAGGGGCATGAATTCGACGTGGCTGAAGCCGGTGTCCTGCAGGTATGGCACGAGCACGTCAGCCAGCTCGCGATAGCTCAGCGGGCGTCCGTCGCGGTGGCGCCAGGAGCCTGCATGCAGCTCGTAGATCGCCATAGGGCGGTCGTTGCGGTAGCCGTCCGCGCGGCGGGTCTCGATCCACCCGGCATCCCGCCAGGCGTAACTCGAGGGGGCGCAGACGATCGAGGCGTTGCCTGGCGGCTGCTCGTGAAACCGGCCGAAGGGGTCGGCTTTGAGCGGCAGGAGCGCACCATCGGGACCCTTGATCTCGAACTTGTAGAGCGCGCCTGGCTGCAAACCGGGAATGAACAGTCGCCAGTCACCTTCGAAGGAACTATGCATCGGGTGGCGCCGCCCGTCCCAGCCGTTGAACACGCCGACGACACTGACGCTGCGTGCGGCCGGCGCGTGAACCATGAAGCGCACGCCGGCGACCTGGCGGCCGCCCTCCCCGGCCAGGGTTGCCGGGTGGGCCCCGTAACACTGGTGCAAGCGGTTACGATCGCCGGGGGTGTTTGCGAAAACGGCACGGCGAAACTGGTAAGGATCGTCGTCCTCGGCAACCCGCTTGCCCAGCCCCAGTCGAAGACGGTAATTGAAGCCCTGGCGACGGCGCGACAGCCGGCAGAGGAACAAGTCGCTGTCCCCGACCCGCATCATTCTCCCGAGGTTGCGCCGCGCGTCGAGATCGATCACCTCGATCCAGTCGCAGCCCGGTCGCCATACGCGCAGCACCATGCCGGTGCCGCCCGGCGCCGGATGCAGGCCGAGGAACTCGAAAGGCACGGCGCAGCGGGCCGAGTCCAGCTCATCAAGCCAGTGGGCGGCGCCGTCTATGCTCATCGCCTATCCGATCGGCTCCAGCGCCCAGATGCGTTGGGCGTACTCTGCGATGGCGCGGTCGCTGCTGAAGCGGCCCATGCTCACGGTGTTGATCACCGCCATGCGCGTCCATTGAACGGTATCGCCGTATGCTTCGTCGACACGCGACTGGGTATCCACGTAGTGTTCGTAATCCGCCAGGCAGAGAAAATGCTCCCCATCCTCGAGGACGGCATCGACCACGGGGGAGAAGCGCCGCAGGTCGCCAGGCGAGAAGAAGCCGTCCCGGACCTGGCGCAGCACCTCCGCGAGCTCCGCATTGCTGCGGGCCAGTTCGATGGGATAGTAGCCATGCGCCCGGCGCGCGGCGACCTCCTCGGCCGTCAGGCCGAAAATGAAGATATTGTCCTCACCCACCGCATCGCGGATCTCGATATTCGCGCCGTCGAGCGTGCCGATCGTCAGGGCGCCGTTCATCGCGAGTTTCATGTTCCCCGTGCCGGACGCTTCCATGCCGGCGGTGGAGATCTGCTCGGACAGGTCGGCTGCAGGAATGATGATCTCCGCGGCGGAGACGCTGTAGTTCGGCAGAAATACGACCTTGAGGCGGTCACCGACCGTGGTGTCGGCATTGACGACATCCGCGACGTTGTTGATCAGCTGGATGATGCGCTTCGCCTTGGTGTAGCCGGGGGCCGCCTTGCCGGCGAAAATCACCGTGCGCGGCTGCCAGTCGCGCTCCGGCGCCTGGAGGATGCGGTTGTAGCGCGTGATCACGTGCAGCACGTTGAGCAGCTGCCGCTTGTATTCGTGGATACGCTTGATCTGCACATCGAACAGCGACCCGGGGTGCACTGCTATACCCGTCTGCGAGCGGATATGAGCGGCCAGCCGGTCCTTGTTGTGTTGTTTTATGGCACGGAAACGTTCGCGGAATGCGCTGTCATCGGCGAGTGGGGCCAGGGCCTGCAGCCGCTCGAGGTCGTTGGTCCAGTCCCGGCCGAGCTGCTCGTCGAGCAGTCCCGCAAGACGCGGATTGGCCGCGCGCATCCAGCGCCGGGGCGTGACGCCGTTGGTGACGTTCACGAAACGCCCGGGATAGTACGCATCGAAATCCGGGAACAGCGTCTCGCGCACGAGTTCCGAATGCAGCGCGGCCACCCCGTTGACCTTGTGCGAGCCGATCGTCGCGAGCCATGCCATGCGCACCCGGCGGCCGTCGTGGCCGGACTCGTCGATGATCGACATGCGCCGGCGGCGATCATGATCGCCCGGATAGCGTTCCCAGACCGCATCGAGGAACTCGCGGTTGATGCGGTAGATGATCTCGAGATGACGCGGGACGATCTTCTCGAGCATGCGCACCGGCCAGGTCTCCAGGGCCTCCGGTAACAGGGTGTGATTGGTATAGCTGAATACCCCGCAGCAAACGCGCCACGCGGTGTCCCAGTCCATGCCGTGGATGTCGATCAACAATCGCATGAGCTCGGGGACGGCCAGCGCCGGGTGCGTGTCGTTGAGCTGTATGGCGACATGGGCCGGCAGCTCTTCCAGTTCGAGCCGCGCCGCGACGTGCTCCCGCAGGATGTCCTGCAGGCTCGCTGAGACGAAGAAGTATTCCTGCTTGATGCGCAGTTCCTTGCCCTCCTCCGTCGAATCGTCCGGGTAAAGGACACGGGAAATGTTCTCCGCTTCGTTCTTCGGCCGGACCGCCGCGTCGTACTGCCCCGCGTTGAACAGGTCGAGGTCGATGGCCGGAGCGTAACGCGCGCCCCACAGGCGCAGGTGATTGACCGTGCGCCCGTTATTGCCCGGCACCGGCGTGTCGTAGGCCACGGCCTCGACGCATTGCCCGCCATGCCATTCGACGCGCACCTGGCCGTCCGCATCCTGGACGGTCCGGCACTGGCCCCCGATGCGCACCTCGTAACGCACGTCCTCGCGCTGGATCTCCCACAGGTTCCTGAGGCGCAACCAGGTGTTGGGACGTTCGATCTGCTCGCCCTCAGGGCCGATCTGCTGTTCGAAGAGGCCATAGTCGTAGCGGATCCCGTAGCCGAAGCCGGCCAGGTCCAGGGTCGCCATCGAATCCAGAAAACAGGCGGCAAGGCGGCCGAGGCCGCCGTTCCCCAGGCCGGCATCCTGCTCTTCTTCCACCAGGCGCTCGAGCCGCACGCCGATCTCTTCCAGCAACGACCGCGCGCTGTCCTCGAGCTCGAGATTGATCGCGGCGTTGAGCAGGGTCCGGCCCATGAGGAATTCCAGCGACAGGTAATACACTTTCCTCGGCTGCTGCGCGCGGATGCGCCGCTGGGTCTCGTGCCAGCGCCCGACCAGCCGCTCGCGGATGGTCATTGCAACGGCGCTGTAGAGATCGTGCAGGGTGGCGTTGTCGATATCCTTGCCGACCCCGTAGAGCAGCTTCCGGAGGGTATCGTCCCGCAGGCTCGTGTCGTCGAAACCCAGCGGCGCGGGCAATGTGCTTTCGGGGATATTCACTGGCTGCGTATCCTGCAGTTCTTTACGGTTCCGGGACGGTGTACGGTTGGCGCCGGAGCATAGCAGACGGTCCGATCCAGGCGGCAAGCAGCGCCGGCCGGACCACCCGGCCCGACGCAGCGCGCCTTGACCGATGCTAAGGTTGTGGCCATGCGCTGGCCAGCCATATTCTGCCTGTTTTTCCTCGCGTCCAGCGGATCGGCGGAACCCGTTTCTGCGCCGGACGAAGTGGTCCGCTCGACCGTGGCGGAGCTGGCTGAACTGGTGTCGGCCTGCCGGCTCCAGCTGGCCGCGGACCCGGTCGCCGTCCGGGGCCTCATCGAACAGCGCCTGCGGCCCAGGGCCGATGTGCTGTTCGCGACGCGCCGGGTGCTCGGGCGCCACTGGCGGGAAGCCTCCCCGGAACAACGGCGGCGTTTCGCCGATGCGCTGTACGGCACGCTGGTGAACCGCTACGCGTCGGGTCTGCTGCTGCTCACACGGGACAACGTCCAGGTCCCACGGCCCGGCGCAGGCGGCCGCCCCGGCGGCGACGAGACCCTGGCGGAAGTCGAACTCAGGATCCGCACCGGGCTCCCGGAACCGGTGTCGGTGTTCCTCCAGGCACGGCGCAACAACGGCCAGTGGCGCATCTACGATGCGCGTTGGGAAGACCAGTCCTATGTGCTGAGCCTGCGTGACGCCTATGCGGATCCGATCCGCCGCGAGGGGCTGGAAACCGTCATCCGCCAGCTGGAAGCTTCGGCAGGAAAGCCGCCTGGCGCGCCCGAAGCCCGCCAGACGCTCGCCGGGCGCTGCCTGCGCGCCGCCATGACGGACTGAACCAGCCGCGCTCCCCTACGGGTAGACATAACTCGACTGCAGGCCCAGCGGCAGCCCGATCGCCCAGTAGAGCAGCAGGAAAGCCGACCAGCCGACCAGGAACACCACGGAATACGGCAACATCATCGCCACGAGCGTGCCGATGCCTGCGTTGCTGACGTAGCGCTTGCAGAACACCACGATCAACGGGAAATAGGGCATCAGCGGCGTGATGATATTGGTAGTCGAGTCACCGACCCGGTAAGCCGCCTGGGTCAGGTCGGGCGAAATGCCCAGGCTCATCAGCATCGGCACGAGGATCGGCGCCAGCAGGGCCCACTTGGCCGAGGCCGAGCCGACCAGGAGGTTGACCAGGCCCGTCACGAATACGATGCCGATGAGTGTCACCTGGGCGGGCATCCCCAGCTCGCGCAGGAAGTTGGCGCCCTCGATGGCAATCAGCGCGCCCAGGTTCGATTGCGCGAAGGCGAAGATGAACTGCGCCGCGAAAAAAGCCATGACGATGTAGTAGCCCATGCCGCTCATCGCCTTGGACATGCCCTCGATGATGTCGCGATGCGTCTTCACCGTGCCCGCGGCGTAGCCGTACACGATGCCGGGAATGATGAACAGCAGGAAAATCAGCGGGACGATGGAGCGCATCAGCGGCGCCGTGGGGCTGGCCAGTTCGCCCAGCGGGTCGCGCCAGGGCGAGCCGCCCGGGATGGCCGTCAGCGTCAGCACGACGAGGGCCAAGACCATGGACACGAGCGACCAGCGCAGGGCGCGGCGCTCCGCAGGTTCCAGCGCCGCCATGGAAGGCAGGTCCTCGAGGTCGCCGTCGAGCGGTGTGGCCTTGAGCCGGGGCTCGACGATCTTGTCCGTCAGGAACCAGCCCAGCAGGATGATCAGCAGCGACGAGCTCGCCGTGAAGAAATAGTTGTTGAGCGGGTTGATGAGCAATGCGGTGTCGAGCACCTGCACGCCGGCCTGCGTGATGCCCGCGAGCATCGGGTCGATGCTCGAAGGGACGAAGTTGGCCGAAAAGCCGCCGGAGACACCGGCGAAGGCAGCCGCGATGCCCGCCAGCGGATGACGTCCCGCCGCATAGAAGATGACGCCACCCAGCGGAACCACCAGCACGTAACCCGCATCGACGGCCGTGTGGCTCACGATGCCGACGGTGATGACCATCGGCGTGAGCAGACTGCGCTTGGTGAAGCCCAGCAACGCCCGCAGGCCGGCGTTGATGAAGCCGGTGTGCTCCGCCACGCCGATCCCCAGCATTGCGACCAGCACGACGCCGAGGGGGGCGAAATTGACGAACACCTGCACCATCTGCGACAGGAAGCTGGTGAACTCGGTGCCCGACAGCAGGTTCTTGATCACCACCGGGTCGCCGGTGCGCGGGTCGATGGCGGAGAAGTCGATGGGGGCGAGCAGCGCCGAGACCACCCAGGTGATGATCAGGGCGAGCAGAAAGAGGACCGCGGGATCCGGCAGTTTATTCCCCACCCGTTCGATCCAGTCGAGGATTCTTGCAATAAGCGGGCTCGGGCTCGAGGTTTCTGCGGCGGGTTCTTGTCGGGCCATTCGGCTGCCTCCTGTTCGCGAAGGCGGCAGTATAGCCGCCTGAAACACGATACGGGCCGGTAGAGGTGACGAATTGCCCCGTGGCCTCGCTTGAGGCAGCATCCGCTGTCTTTGAACCGACGCAGGAGCCTCGTCAACATGTCGCGCACCCTGAAGGTTCCCGATACGCTCGTGCTGCTGTTCGGCATGATGGTCCTCGCGCTGGTGGCGACCTGGCTGTTGCCCCAGGGCGCGTTCCAGACGGTCGTCAATGAAGCGGGGCGCGAAGTCGTCGTCCCCGGCACCTTCGCCGTCATCGAGGACGCGCCCACGCTGATGCCGTGGGACCTCATCACCGTCGTCCCCCGCGCGCTGGCCGACGCGCAGGACATCATCTTCTTCGTCCTGATCGTAGGTGGCGCAATCCGGGTCCTGCGCGCGACCGGGACGATCGACGCGTTTCTCGGCGCCGTGCTGCGGCGCGTTGGGCACAGCCCCGGGCTGCTGATCGTGTCGGGCATGGGCGTGTTCGCCGCCGGCTCGGCGACGCTGGGCGTGGCCGAGGAGTACATTCCGCTGACTCTCGTGCTGATCGCGTTGTGCGTGGCCATGCGCATGGACACGGTCACGGCGATCGGCATCATGGTGTGTGGCTACGGCATCGGCTACGGCGTCGCCGCCCTGAATCCGTTCACGGTACTCGTGGCCCAGTCCGTGGCCGAGGTGCCGCCGGCGTCTGGCCTCGGCTTCCGGCTGGCGCTGTTCGTGCCGTTTCTCGCCATCGGCATCCATCATGTCTGGCGTTACGCCCGGCGCGTGCAGGCGGATCCTACGGCCAGCCTGGTGCACGATATTCCAGCGGCGCAACATGCCCCGACCGAGTTGCCCGCCGGCATGGATACGCGCCAGCGGATCGTCGGTGTCCTGACGCTCATCGCCCTCGGCGCCATGGTCTACGGCATCGTGTTCCCGAAATGGTACATCGCCGAGCTGGGCGCAATTTTCCTGGCACTCGCGATCGTCGCGGGGCTGGCGGGCGGCCTCGGCGCGGACGGCACCGCGCGGCGCTTTGCCGAGGGCGCAGCGGAGCTGGCCGGCACGGCTTTGCTCATCGGCTTCGCCCGTTCGATCGCGCTGCTGCTCGAGGACGGCCAGGTGTTGCATACCATCGTCAACAGCCTGGCGAGCCCGCTGCAGATGATGGGCGCCGAGTTCGCCGCCATCGGCATGCTCGCGATCCAGACGGTCATCAACCTGTTCATTCCATCGGGTTCGGGCCAGGCCTACGTGACCATGCCGCTGATGGCGCCGATCGGTGACCTGGTCGGCGTCACCCGGCAGACGGCCGTCCTCGCCTTCCAGTTCGGCGACGGCTTCGCCAACATGATCGTCCCGACCAATCCGGTGCTCATGGGCATTCTCGGGCTGGCGGGGATCCCCTACGATCGCTGGCTGCGTTTCGTCTGGCCGCTGCTGTTGAAGCTGTTCGTCGCGGGTAGCATCGCGCTCGTGATTGCCGTCACGATCGGGTTGCAGTGATGCCGGGATCCATGGCGGAAAGCAGGCATTAGAACGCGTCCAGCTAACGCCTGTTAATACGTCTCTTTCGTATCGATATCGGTAAGATACCTAATGGCAGACCCTTTTCCGAGCGTCTAGGCTCCTTGCATGTCAGGCGTTGGTTCCATCTCAAAGGACGGGTGGCACCTGGGCTGATCGGTTTTCTAGGGATTGACTGATATGCGTGCTCTGGAGGGAGTCATGAAAAATTGGACGAAACTGCTGGCCACGGCGACTTGCGTCGCTGCGCTGGCCCTTGCCGGTTGCGAAGGCGACGACGGCGATCCGGGCCCCACTGGCCCTGCGGGTCCTGCCGGGCCTCCGGGCCCTGAAGGCCCCCCGGGACCTGAAGGCCCTCCGGGCGCGGGCGTCGTGGAGCCGGGTGAAGGCACCCTGACCGGCGGCATCACCAGTGTCGAGATCGACACTTCTGCGAGCGCGATCGTCACTGTGACGTTCGAAGTCCAGGACAGTGCCGGTACGCCGGTCACCGGGCTCGAGCGCTGGGAGTTCACCATCGCCAAGGTGAGCGACGCGGGCGACTATCCGCAGTGGCAGAGCTACATCAATCGTTCGCGCGAGAGGGACGTTGGTGCGGCCGTGCTGCGTGCCGCCGGTGAACGCAACCCGGCGACCGAGATCGAGCCGGGCGTGTACCAGTACACGTTCGTCACCGATATCGATGCTGCGGCGGACTTCATCTATTACGGCAGCGGCGATGAGCCGGTGTCGGGTGACGAAGCGGGTGTCGGCGATAGCGGCGTGCTGGACTCGCCGGCGGCGCTGGCCATCCTGCCGACGCTGGATCTCGCCTATGATCCGGCGGCGCTTCATCGCATTTCCGTCGTGAGCCGGACTTCCGGCCAGCGCTACAATGCGAACATCGACTTCGTGCCGGCCGACCTGCCGACGTTGTTGCCGCCGACCAGTAATCTGGTCGCGACGACGGAGTCCTGCGGCGCCTGTCACGGCAACTCAGCGGACCGGGCGGACTTGTACTTCCCGAACGTCCATAGCAACCGCCGGTACACGATGGAAAACTGCGTGACCTGTCATAACCCGGGCACGTTCAGTTCGCTTGACTCCAGCGACACGGAGTGGGCGCCCATCGACATGACCACCATGACCCACAAGATTCACGTGGACGGCAATGGCTATCAGCTCAGGGGCAAGGACTATTCCACGGTCCATTACCCGCAGTCGGTGGCGAACTGCCTGACCTGCCATGACAACAACCGCATGCCGAAGCCCGAAGGACGCAGTGCAGAGGACGCCGTGGCGTTCCAGACACGTCCGAGCGCGGATGCCTGCGGCACCTGCCATGTGGAAACGGACGAATTCGACTACGACTCGCACTTCAGTGCGGGAAGCGAAACGGCGGCTTGCCTCGTCTGCCATGGCGAGGGCGCGTTTGCCAGTGTTGACAAGTTCCATATCAGCAACTCGTCCACGCCGAACAACCCGCTGCAGCCTGACGGTTTCGTGCAGTTCGAGTACGAGATCGACTCGGTCACGGTCAATGACGCCAACCAGCCGATCGTCACCTTCCGCCTGCTGGCCGATGGTGAGCCGGTGGACGTGCAGAACCTGCCGGCCGGTATCGGTCTCGGCAACATGCGCTTCTACACCGCGTGGAGCGTGGCCCATCCGGGCGGCGCCGCTGCGGGTCCGTTCGAGGGTGCACCGCAGGACTACAACAACCTGGTGAACGACCTTCCCGTCGCGCCGGGCGGTGGTCGCCTGTGGTGGAATCTCGACGTGTCGCTCGGCGTGCGTTCCTGGGATCAGCCCCAGAGCATCGGCAATCTCTCCGACTTCGTGGACAGCCTGACGCCGGCGGCGGACGGTGCATTCACGACGGTCGCAGGCATCGACCCGACCGCGCCGTTCGCCTTCCCGCCGGATTCGACGCTGATGGCCTTCGGTATCGAGGGTCGTCCGCAGAGCCAGGACACCAGCATCGACACGTCTGCCGTGATCGGGTTCGCCAGCGAGCCGCGTCGCACGGTGGTCAGTGAGGAGAACTGCCTGGCCTGCCACGAGACGCTGGGCTTCCATGGCGGTTCGCGTGTCAATGGTCCGGACTGGTGTGCAGCCTGTCACAACCCGGAAATGTCCAGCAGCAACATCTTCTCGGGGATTATTCCCGATGGTGTGAACGGCGCGGGCATGGATATCGACGGCGAGAAGCCGCAGAACATGAAGGACCTGATTCACGGTCTGCACGCCGGCAAGCCGGTGGGTGGCGATCCGATTCGCACCGTGCCCTTCTCCTTCATTCGCGGCACGGTCGAGGGCGGCCGCGGCCAGGGCCCGTACGACTTCAGCGACATCGGCTATCCGGCGGCGCTGGCGGACTGCGAAACCTGCCATCTGCCCGACACCTACAAGCTGCCGATCGTCGACGAGGCGCTCTGGAGCGTGGTTGACGGCTTCCCGGGTGCGACGGAAGCTGCCCCGCACAATCCGGGTCTGACCGGTCGCATGGCGCCGACGGCGGCGTCCTGCTACGGTTGCCACAACACGCCGGCTGCCAAGGCTCACTTCGATCTGAACACGACAGAAGCCGCTGAGTCCTGTGCCGTGTGTCATGGCGAAGGCCGCATCGTTCCGGGACACGACGACTAACCAACAAGCAGCATCAAGCTGCGCTTGAACTGGCCGGGGGAGGCAACTCCCCCGGCCCTTTTTATGCCTTACAATTCGCGGCCTGATGCTGAGCTTCTCCAACTTCGCCCTCCGTCGCGGCCCGCAGCTGCTGCTCTCGGGGATGGATCTCAGCCTGCATGCGGGCTGGCGCGTAGGCGTGATCGGAAGAAACGGCTGCGGCAAGAGCAGCCTGTTCGCGGCCATCCACGGTGAACTCGAACCTGATGCGGGCGAGATCGGCCTGTCGCCGAAGATCCGCATCGCCGGCGTGGCCCAGGAGACGCCTTCCCTGCCGGATCCGGCGGTCGAATTCGTGATCGGCGGGGATGCGCCGCTGTGGAGCGCCTTCAGCGCCGAGCGCGAAGCCATGCGCTCGGGCGATTTCGAGGCCGCGGCCGTGGCGCATCACGATCTCGCCGAGTTGCAGGGCTACGACGCCGAGGCGCGCGCTGCGCGGCTCCTGCATGGCCTGGGTTTTCCTGCCGCCACGCACGGCCGCGCCGTGGCGGAGTTCTCCGGGGGGTGGCGGGTGCGTCTCAACCTGGCGCGCGCACTGATGACGCCTTCGGAACTGCTGCTGCTCGACGAGCCGACCAACCACCTGGACCTGGACGCCGTGTTGTGGCTCGAGCAGTGGCTGCTGAAATACGCCGGCACGCTGTTGCTGATTTCGCACGACCGCGAGTTCCTGGACGGCGTCTGCACCCATATCCTGCACCTGCACGAAGGCCAGGCGAAACTCTACGTCGGCGATTACACCTCCTTCGAGCGACAACGCGAGGAGCACCTCCGCCAGCAGAGCATCGCCTTCGAAAAGGAGCAGGCCGAGCGCGAGCACCTGCAACGATTCATCGACCGCTTCCGCGCGAAGGCGACGAAAGCCACCCAGGCGCAATCACGCATCAAGCGGCTCGAGAAGCTCGCCGGCACCGAGGCCGTGCGTGCCGAGCGGGCGCTGCGGATCGCTTTCGAGCAACCCGCGCGACTGCCTTTTTCGCTGATCACCCTGGACAACGTGACCGCCGGTTATCGGGCCGCCACGGTACAGGAATCGCATGAGCACCTGCCTGAAGACCATGCGCCCGAAGGTGCCGTGGAAGTCCTGCATGACGTCGGCTTCGCCCTGGAGGCCGGCGACCGGATCGCCCTCCTCGGGCCGAACGGGGCCGGCAAGTCCACCCTGGTGAAGACGCTCGTGGGCGAACTCCCTCCCCTGTCCGGCGAGTGCCGGGTGCACGGGGACGTGCGGATCGGTTACTTCGCCCAGCACACCGTGGAAAGCCTCAAGGCCGGGGCCAGCCCGATCGATCACCTGCGCGAGGTCGCCCCGCGAGCCACGCCGCAGGAGATGCGCAATTTTCTCGGGCGCTGGTATTTCTCGGGTGATCGTGCCTTCGAGGTGGTGGATCATTTTTCCGGCGGAGAGCGCGCCCGTCTTGCGCTCGCCCTGCTGGCCTGGCGCAAGCCGAACGTGTTGCTGCTCGATGAGCCCACGAATCACCTGGACCTGGACATGCGCGAGGCGCTTGCCGAAGCCCTGGCGGATTACGACGGCGCCATCGTCCTGGTGTCGCACGACCGCCACCTGATCGGCCTGGTGTGCGACAGCTTCTGGCGGGTTGCCGACGGCGGTGTGGAACGCTTCGACGGCGACCTGGACGGCTACGCGGCCTGGCTCAGGACGCGTCTGTCGGGTGCCGGCGCCAAGGCCGAGGGGCAGGATAAAGCGCCCACGGCAGCCAAGAACCGTCGCAAGGAGAACGCACGAGCCCGGGAAGTGGCGCGCGAAGAATCCCGACGGCAACGACGGCTGGAACAACTCGAGGTGTCGCTGGAAAAACTGCTCGACGCACGCGCGGCGCTCGAGGCGGAACTGGCGGCCCCCGCGCTGTATGCCGGCGATGATGCTGGAAAGGTGGCGGAACTCACCGCGCGCCATGCCCGCCTCGCCGCGGAGATCGGCGTGCTCGAGGCGGAATGGCTCCAGTTGTCCGAGGCGCTGGACGCCGCCACCGAATCGACCTCCTGAGCGACGTCTTGCCGCCGTATCCTTGCGTGCGCCGCTTCCGAGCGGTCGGCTCTCAGAAACCTAGCGGGATCGAGAACACGAAAAACGTCACCAGCAGGGCCGTCCAGACGATCATGAACACGATCGAGTACGGCAGCATGATCAGCAGCATGTCGCCGAATCCGAGTCCCGGGCGGTACTTGCGCATGAAGGCCAGGATCACCCCCGAGTAGACCATCATTGGCGTGATGATATTGGTGGCCGAGTCCGCCACGCGGAAGGCCGCCGCCACCAGGTCGGGCGTCATGGCCGGGTTCACGAAATACAGCATGGGCACGAAGATCGGTCCCAGCAGCATCCACTTCGACGTCAACCCGCCGATGAACAGGTTGATGACGGCCGTGGTCAGCACGAAGCCGATTAACAGCAGCACCGGGAATTGCTGCAGCCCCAGCGCCACCAGGCCTTCCGCGCCCAGGTAGGTGATATAGGAGCCCAGCCCGCTGTAGCTGAGCAGCCCGAGGAAGTTGTAGCTGAAAAAGGTCAGCACCAGGATGTATCCCATGGTGTTCATCTGCTTCACCATGGCCTTGACGACGTCGCCCACGCGGCGGAAGTTGCCCGAGGCGTAGCCGAAGAACAGGCCCTCGATGATGAAGAACAGCGAGATCAGCAGGATGATGTTGTTCAAAAACGGCAGGACGCGAGTGCCCTCGGCGTCCGTGTAAGCCCCGAGCGGCCCGAGGGCGAGGCCGCCGATCGCCGCCGCCGCCACCAGCAGCCCGAAGCCTGCGGCGCGCAATCCCTTGCGCTCGGCGGCACTGGCTTCGAATTCATTCAGTCCGATTTCCGGGGGGAGCTCGAAAGGCTGGCCGTCGAGCTTCGGCTCGACGAAGCGCCGGGTCACCCAGGCCCCGGTGAAGGCCAGCACGACGGTGGACGTGGCGATGAACCAGTAATGCATGGTAGCCGGGCGCAGCGGCACGCCCTCCGCGGTGGTGAAAGGCACGCCCTGGGACTCGGCGAACACCTGGGCATTCATGCCGATGATCACGTCGATCGGGGTACCGGGAATCAGGTTGGCGCTGAAGCCGGCGGAGACGCCTGCGAACGCCGTGGCCATGCCGATCAACGGATTGCGCCCGAGCCCGGCGTAAAGCAGCCCGGCCAGCGGGATCAGCACCAGGTATCCGGCGTCGGTCGCCACGGAGCTCGTGATGCCGAGAAACATCAACAGCAGCGGCAGCCAGGCCTGCGGGATATGGGTGCCGACGCGCTTGATCAGTGCGGCGAACAGCCCGGAGTTCTCCGCCACGCCGATCGCCAGCATGACCACCAGGATGACCGCGAGTACGCCGTTGCCGAAGGCCAGCCAGTTGCGCAGCAAGGCGTTGTCGAAGATCCAGCGGACGTGCTCGGACTCGTACATCGGCAGGATCTGGTAGCTGATCGTCTCGCCACCGGCGCCCATGGTCTCGAACGTGTGGCCGCCGAGCAGGATCGTGGCGATGAAGGCGATCGGGTAGAACGACATGAAAATGATCACCGGATCGGGGATCTTGTGCCCTACCCGCTCCACCCAGCGGCTGAAAGACTGGCTCTTGTCCTGGTCCCCGGGGTTCATTCGTACTCCTTCGCCGGTTTGCCCGAGCGGGCCAGCGGCGGAGTATACCTGCAGATGCAGGCCGCTGAAGCCGCCGAAGCGGCGCTTTTCCCGACGCTGGGCTATGATTCGGCGCGTACCGCTCTCATCCGGCTCACGCCACGAGTGCTGCACCGAACAATCAATCCGTCACCCGCGAGGATCAACAACATGAATAAAACCACCGCTCTTTCCCTGTGCGCCGCGCTCGGCGTGGCCACGTTCGCCATTCCGGCCGTCGCAGATGAAGCCATCGAGATCGTCACCCAGGCGAAGGCGGAGTTCATCGACCGCGAGGGCAATGCGCTCGGGACCGCGACGCTCACCGAGAGTCCCCATGGCGTGCTGATCTACCTGGACCTCAAGGGCCTGCCGCCCGCGCCCAAGGCCATCCATATTCACAGCGTGGGCACCTGCGATGATCCCGAGGCAGGCTTCGTCGCCTCCACGGGGCATCTCAATCCGGACGGCAAAGAGCACGGCCTGATGAATCCCGACGGACCCGACGGCGGCGACCTGCCGAACCTGATCGTGCGGGAAGACGGCACCGTGCAGGTCGAGTTTTTCACCACCCTGGCATCGCTCACCGGCGCCGAAGGCCGGCCCAAGATCCTCGATGAGGACACCGCCGCGTTCGTCATTCACCAGAACCGCGACGACCACATCACCCAACCGATCGGCGGCGCGGGTCCGCGGATCGCCTGCGGTGTCATCAAGGCGGAATGATCGCGCGCCGTCACGTTGTTCTCGTGGGAGCGCTCGCCGCCTTGGCGGCGGCGGGCGCTCTGCTCGAGCGGTCATTCAAGCCAGGCGCCGGGCCGATGGCGATCAATGCCGACGGTATCGGTCCGCTGGCGCTCGGCGCCGACTACGCGACCGCGGTTGCTGCGGCGCAGCGCGCCGCGCCCGACAGCGCCTTCGCGGGCCCGGGCTGCGGGGGCCTCGACGAAGTCCGATTCAGTGGTGTGCTCGGCACATTGCCCGTCAGCGCCATGGGCATGGCGGAAGACGAGCGCCTCGTCGAGATCGAGCTGGGGCTGGACGCCCCGTTGCAGGCTGAGGACCAGGCCGCCTGCCTGGCATTGCGAGACCGTTTCGCCGAGACATTCGTCGCACGCTTCGGCAGCGCGACAGAGCACTGGGAGATCCGCAAGCCGGTGTCAAGGGAATTCATGGCGCGCACCGGGCCGGTGGTGCTCGTGGCCCGCTGGTTCTCGACCGGGCGCAGCTGTTATGTGAGCGCCGTTTACGGTGCCGATCCTGAACGATTCGAGCGCCAGGCGGGGCTCGGTCCTTTACCCTGAGAGAACCCGGCTGCAGCAGTCGGCGAACCGGCTCCGCGACGTCGCGTCATCCCCCCGCGAAATTCACCAGGACCAGCGCCACGGCACCCATGCCGAGGGCCGTCGACAGCGCAACGAGCGCCGGGCGCATGCCCAGCTGCCTGAGCGCCGCCACGCTGATCGCCATGCCGATGGCGGCCATCGCCACGGCGAACAGGTAGGCGCTGAGCCCGGCGGCAGCGGACAGTGCGGCAGACCATGCTTCATGGCCTGCGAACCAGTGGTCGCCCGCCGTGCGCAATGCCGCCAGGGCGAGAAACCCGAGGATGAACATCGGGAAAGCCGGTCGGCGCAGTTCTTCCCGGGCGGCACGGGTCGCCCACCAGACGACCGCGGGAATGACGATCAGCATCGACAGGTTGCGCAGCAGTTTCGTCACGGTAGCGGCAGCCACGACCTCCGGTGTGCCGAACGACTGCTCGAACAACAGCGCCGCGGCGGTGACTTGCGAGGTGTCGTGAATTGCCGCGCCAAGCACCAGCCCCACGTGTCCCGGATCCGCGAGCCAGGCCCCCAGCAGCCACGGATAGAAGACCGTCGCGGCCAGGCCGAACAATGCCACGCAGGCCAGTGCGTAAGCGGTCTCCTCCGGCCGGGCCTTCAGCGCCGGCGCCGTCGCAGCGACGGCCGAAGCGCCGCAGATGGCCGAACCCACGGCCAGCAACGCTGTGAGGCGGTCGCCGGTACCCAGCAGACGACCCAGCAACCAGGCCAGGAACAGGCCGGTAGCGACGGCCCCGATTACCATCGGCGCCGCCTGGATGCCGAGTTCGGCGACCTCTGCAAGCGAAAGTCGCAAGCCGATCAGCATCACGGCGAGCTTCAGCATGGGCCCGGCCGCATACGCCATGCCGCTGTGCCATCCGCGATGGATCCGTGCCCGACCCGAGAACAGCAGTCCGAGCAGGATTGCCACGAGTATCGGGCTGACGGGCAGGCCTGCGACGGGCTCCGGGAGACGGCTGAGCAACATGGGGACGGCCGTCGCTACCGCAGCGATCGTCGCGGCGACGAGCATCCCGGGCCAGCGGGTTGATGTGACTGCCGTCATCGGAGGCATGTGCATTCCCGGATCGCGGCCCGGCTGATCCGTGCCAGGCGCGATTCTGCGCGGGTTGAGAGCGCGAATCCAGCACCGCGGGCCCGAGGCCCGCGCTCATGTCGCCAAAGTCGTGCACGAGCGATGAATTCACATATCATCGTGGCATGCATTTTCTCGTCCTCGGCCTCATTCTGCTCGCGGTCGTCTTCGGTCCCGGCCTGTGGGTGAAGCGGGTGCTGGAGAAATACTCCAGCCCTGCCGATCGCTACAGGGGCAGCGGCGCCCAGCTGGCGCGACACCTGCTGGACCGCCACGGCCTGCACACCGTGGGCGTGGAAGAAACCGAACAAGGCGATCACTACGACCCGGTGGACAAGGTCGTCCGCCTCACCCCCGACAAGTATCAAGGCCGCTCGCTCACGGCCATCACCGTCGCCGCACACGAGGTGGGACACGCGGTGCAGGACCATACCAACTATGTGCCCCTGCGCCTGCGCCATCACCTCGTGAACCTGTTGAATCCGGTGCAGCGACTCGGCGCCGGGATCCTCATGGTGTCGCCGTTCATCGGCGCACTCACACGCATTCCGTCACTCGGCCTGCTGATGTTTTTCGGTGGCCTGTTGACCCTCGGCACTGCCACGCTCGTCCATCTCGTCACGCTGCCGACCGAGCTCGACGCGAGTTTTCGCCGGGCGCTGCCGATGCTCGACGAGGACGACATACTCATCGAGAGTGATCGGCCACATGCGCGCCGCATCCTCACTGCGGCGGCACTGACTTACGTGGCCGCGTCGCTGATGAGCCTGCTCAACGTGGCGCGTTGGTGGGCCATTTTGCGACGCTGACCCCGCCCAGGCGTCTAGAATCATCTCCATGGACGATGCGAGCCCCACTGATGCACTGCGTGCGGAGATCGATGAAACGGGGCGCCTGTGCATCCGGCTGCGTGGCGACTGGATTTTGCAGGGTGAAGAGACGCCAGGCCGCAGCGCATTCCTGGACCTGCTCGACGAGTTCCCCGGCACGCAGAAGCTCGTTTTCGACAGCAGGCAGCTCGGGCGCTGGGATGCGTCGCTGCTGATCGGCCTGGACGCGTTGACCCGTGCCGCCCAGGCGCGGGACGTCGAGGTCGATGCCGGGGGACTGCCGGATGGTGCCCAGCGGCTCCTGCAGTTGGCGCGGGCCGTCGCCGTGCGTGAGGATGCGCACCGGACGCCGCCCCCGAGCGGCCTGCTCGCGGCACTCGGCGGCGCGACGCTGCGCCTGCGTGCCACGGCCGTCGAACTGCTTCGCTTCACGGGCGAACTGGTTTTCTCGATGCTACGCTTGTTGCGCGGGAAAGCGGTATTCGACCCACGCGACCTGCTGCTGTACATCGAACAGACCGGTGCCAGGGCGCTGCCCATCGTCAGCCTGATCGCTTTCCTGGTGGGCGTGATCCTCGCTTTCGTCGGGGTGCGCCAGCTCGAGCAGTTCGGCGCGGGCATCTATGTCGCCGACCTGGTCGCCGTCGCAATGGTCCGCGAGATGGCCGCCATCATGACCGGGATCATCATGGCCGGACGCTCGGGCGCCGCCTTTGCCGCACAGATCGGCACGATGAAAGTGAACGAGGAAATCGACGCATTGACCACGCTCGGCATACCCGCGATGGATTACCTGGTGTTGCCGCGCACGATCGCGCTGGTGTTGATGATGCCCCTTCTGTCCGTGTACGCGGGACTGCTCGGCATACTCGGCGGGGGGCTCGTGGCGCTGGCGATGCTGGACGTGAACGTGATGCAGTACATCGAACAGACGCGCAATGCGATCGACCTGGACGGTGTGCTCGGGGGGCTGCTAAAGGCCGTGGTGTTCGGCGGGGTGATCGCGTTGTCCGGCTGCTACCAGGGCATGGCATGCGGCGGCAGCGCGATGGCGGTGGGCAAAGCCACCACGGCTGCGGTCGTCATGGCGATCCTGTTGATCGTCGTGACCGCCTCGGTCCTGACCGTGATTTATACGGTGTACGGCATATGAGCGAAAGCGAAAAGTTGATCGAGGTGCGGGGCCTGACGATCGCCTACGGCGATTTCGTCGTGCAGCGCGACCTCGAGTTCAGCATCGATCGCGGCGAGGTTTTCATCATCATGGGCCCCAGCGGCTGCGGCAAGAGCAGCTTGATGAAGGCCATGATCGGTCTGCTGGAGCCGACCAGCGGCGACGTCTGGTACGGGGGCCGGCCCTTCTGGTCCTGCGACGAGGATTCCCGGCGCGGCCTCGCCCGGCACATGGGCGTGCTGTTCCAGTCAGGCGCCCTGTGGAGCTCCATGACCCTGGCCGAGAACGTCTCTCTCCCGCTGCGGCAGCGCACCGGGCTGAGCGCCGCCCGCATCGCCGAGGTCTGCGCGTGGAACCTCGCCCTGGTCGGGCTCAGCGGCTTCGAAGACTACTATCCGAACGAACTGTCCGGCGGGATGCGCAAACGTGCCGGGCTCGCTCGCGCAATGGCCATGGATCCGGAGATCCTGTTCTTCGACGAGCCCTCGGCCGGGCTCGACCCGGTCAGCGCGCGCCTGCTGGACGAGCTGATCCTGGAGCTGCGCGACAGCCTGGGCACCACCATCGTCGTCGTCACCCACGAGCTCGCCAGTATCTTCGCCATCGGCAACACGGCCGTGTTTCTCGACACCGAGGCGCGCACCCAGCTGGCCGTGGGGGCGCCGAAAGAGATGCGCGACCATGCGGAGCACGACACCGTGCGCCGTTTCTTGCGCCGCGAGGCGCCCCGCCGGGAAGCCGTCGCCAATGGAGCCGGCACATGAACGAGCTGATGCACGCTCTTGGTGAAGCGTCTTGAGCGCCAGGGCGAACCCGACCGTGGTCGGCGCTTTCGTGCTGGGCGGCATCGTGCTCCTCGCGTCGGCCCTGATGATTTTCGGTGGCGGACGGTTTCTCGAGGAAAGAAGAAGTTTCGTCACTTATTTCGAAGGTTCGCTCCAGGGGCTGCGCGTGGGATCCGATGTCCTGTTTCGCGGGGTGCGGGTGGGCTTCGTCAGCGACATCCAGGTCCAGGTCGATGAAGACCACAGCGAGTTCCTCGTCCCGGTGATATTCCAGATTCTCCCCGAGGCCATCGCGCTCGTGGGGCCCGACGACGGGCTCCTGCTGCGCGACAACGAATCCCCCAGCCTGGACGAACTGATCCAGCGCGGACTTCGTACCCGCCTCGAAACGGAAAGTTTTGTCACCGGGCAGCTCGTCCTCGAGCTCGATTTCTACCCGGATACGCCGATCAAGCTTTACGGCAGCCCCTATGAGTTCCCCGAAATTCCCAGCGTGCCCTCGAACATCCAGCGGGCGCTGCGGGCCATCCAGAATTTCATCAGCGACCTGCAGGAAACCGTCGATGTCGAGGAACTCGTCACGCGTATTGACAACGTGCTCGAAGGCATCGATGCACTGGTGCGATCTGACCAGCTGCATGGCACCCTGAGCGGCCTGAATCGCCTCTCCAACACCGAGGAGTTGCAAGCCCTGCCGGGCGCCGTGGCAAACACGCTGGATTCCGTCGAACGCACCCTGGACGAGATCCGGGCCCTGGTCGCGACCACGGACCAGAATCTCCAGCCCGTGTTGCAGGGCGCGGAAAGCAGTGTCGCGGAACTCGGTGCCACGCTGCGTGACGTGAGTACGATGCTCGATACACTCTCGACGGAATTCGGCGGCGATTCGGAGCTCAGTTACCAGCTGCGCGAAACGCTGGACGAATCGCGCGCAGCGGCACGCAGCCTGCGACAGCTGGTCGAGTTCCTGGAACGTAATCCGGAAGCCCTGTTGCGCGGTCGCCCGCCCCCACGGGAGCAATGACACCATGTTTCACCCCAAACACCCCGGCCGCTTCGGTGCCCTGGCACTGCTTGGAATACTCCTGCTCGGGGGATGTATTCCGGCCTCACCGCCGATGCGTTTTTTCGTGCTCACGCCCATCGAGGCGGAGGCGCCCTCGCCCCCTGTGCTCGATGGCCTCCGCGTACTGATCGGTCCCCTGCGCGCGGCGGGCTATCTCGACCGGCCGCAGCTCATGACCCGCCGATCGGACGGGGAACTGATGCTGCATGAACTCGATCGCTGGGCTGCGCCGCTGGACGAGATGCTGGTGCAGACCCTCGCGGACAACCTCATGCGCCTCACCGGCTCAGAGCAGGTGCTGGCTTACCCCACGCCCGGTCGTGCTGCGGCGGATTTGCGTGTCACGGGGCAGATCATTCGTTTCGATACGGACACCGCCGGAGTTGCAGTATTGAAAGCCCAGTGGCAGCTGAAGAATGGCCGTGGGGAAGTGCTCATGGCGCCGCAGACCGCCGAGTACCGGGCGCGCGCAGAGAATGAAGGAATGGCTGCACGGGTCGGCGCGCTGAGCACCGTGGTCGGCGAGTTCGCAAGGGAACTCGCCGTGCATCTCGCCGAGGAATCGGGCAAGGGAACGGCCATACCCTGAGCGCCGGAACGGCCTGACCGGCCGTAGCGGCCGCTCAATCCGGAAACTGGTAGCCCTGTTCCCGGAAAAGCCGCAAGCATGCGGCGGCCACGTCCGGATCGTAACGTGTGCCGGCATGACGCTCGATTTCCTCCAGGGCGGTCGTGATCTCGTGTGCCGGACGGTAAGGTCGGTGGGACGCCATCGCCTCCACCGTGTCCGCCACGGCGAGAATCCGCGCCTCGAGCAGGATCTCGTCACCCTTCAGGCCGCGCGGATAACCGCTGCCATCCATGCGCTCATGATGCTGGTACGTCATCTCGGCCAGTGGCCAGGGGAAGACGATATCCTTGAGCAGCTCGTAACCCGCCGTGGCATGAGACTTGATGTACTCGTATTCGACGTCCGTGAGCCGGCCGGGCTTGGAGAGCATGTCCGCGGGAATAGCGATCTTGCCGATGTCATGCACCGACGCGCCGAGCATGAGACCTTCACGACGTTCCGCGTCGAAGCCGAACTCGTCGGCGATGGCCACCGACAACGCAGCCACGCGTCGCTCGTGCCCTGCGGTATAGGGGTCGCGCAGCTCCACGACACGGGTCATCGCCATGACGGTGCCTTGCATCGCTTCCTCGATACGGCGCAACTGCGCCAGCTCGCGGCGTTCGGCCTCGAGCCGCCCTGTGACGTCGAGCGCCGTCACCACGCGGGCGTTGCGGCCCCTGAAGCGCATCGAATGCGCCGCGATTTCGACCTTGATGCGTGAGCCGTCTTTCTTGATGTGTGTCCAGATCTCGTTGCGCGAGAAAGGATGGGCGCGATGCAGCTGTATGTTCTCCATCAGTCGCGAGACTTCTTCCGCCGGGCGGATGTCGGTGATGCGCATCGCGAGCCATTCGGGTCGCGCATAACCGTAGTGTGCGATGGCCGCGTCGTTCACATCGAGAAAGTGGAGCGAGTCGAGGTCGTAGATCCACATCGGCTGTGGGTTTGCGGTGAACAGGAGTCGATAGTCCTGCTGGATGGATTCGTAGGCGCGGCTGAGTTCCTCCACCTGGGAGATCTTCGTCTCCAGCTTGCGACCGACGATCCTCTCCCGCCCACTGCGGAACGCGGCCTCATCCATGGGTGGCTTGGCCGGCGGGCACCGCGTGCCTCGGCTGAGCTGGGCCTGGACTGTGGCAACCAGCTGCTCTGCCGCGCACGGCTTGACCATGTAAGCCGCTGCGCCCAGCGACAGGGCGAACTCCCGATCGGTCTCGCTCGTGTAGACCGCCGTGTAGAACAGGAACGGCACTCCGCACAGGTGTTCGTCACCCATCCAGGCCTGGCATAGCAAGAAGCCGTCCATCCCGGGCATGAATACATCGGAAATCACGAGATCGGGCGGCTCCGCCCGTGCCGAATCAAGGGCTTCATGGCCGTCGGCCGCCTGCGTCACCCGGTAGCCGCGCGCATCAAAAATGCCTGCAAGCAGCATCCGGCTCGGCGCATCGTCATCTACGACAAGGATTCGAGGCATCGGCAGATCGTGTCCCAAGGGCGGTCGACGGACGGGGCAGCGTGATCCTTCGCCACGCAGACCGAGTTGTACAGGTTTATTGTCGGCCGTGTTGCTCCCAGTCTTAAATTTTTACGCACTGCAACAATCCGGGAACGAGTAAACCCTTCTTCCCAAAACGGTAATACAACTTGAACTTTCCGACGTTGTAATAGCGCCGTTCGACCGGCAACTCGCAGGACGATCGCGACCCGCCCGGACCCTGGAACAGGGGACTGCGGGCACCAGGGACCCGGCATGCCCCGCCGGTTGCGCCCAAAGGGATGCGTCCCCCGCATCCACTGTCGCGAGACCGACACTGCGCCAGGGCTTAGCGGACACGATTGCGCCCCTGCGCGTCGTCGGCTCCCCGTCGGGCCGATGCCACCTCTCCCCCTGTAACCAGATCCGAGGGATTTCCATGTCCACGAGAAAGAACAATTCCCGGCTTCGCGATGGCTTGCGGGCGGCGCTCGCAGCGACCGTCCTCACCAGCTGCGCGACAGGCTTCATGTTACTGGTGCCGACCTCGGCCATGGCGCAAACCCAGCCTGGCACGGTCAGCGGTCGAGTACTCGACCGCGTCAAGGGGCAGCCGCTCAACGGTGTCTCCGTCCGCATCGTCGAAACCGGACGCCGCTTTGTCACCGATACGAATGGACAGTTCCGTGCCACCAATCTCGAACCCGGCGCCTACACGCTGGAGTTTTCTTTCGTGGGTGTCGACTCCGTGATCGAGACTGTCGAGGTCATGTCGGGCGCGGATATCAGGCTCGATGTCGAGCTGGGGCAGCTCGAGACCGTGGTCGTCGTCGGCCAACGCGGGGCACAGGCCCAGGCGCTCAGCGAACAACGCGCCGCCGACAATCTGCGGAACGTGGTGTCTGCGGACCAGGCCGGCCGTTTCCCGGATCGAAATGTAGCTGAGTCCCTGCGGCGCGTCCCCGGCATCTCGATCCAGCGTGAGGAGAAAGGCGGCGAAGGTCGCTATGTCTCGATCCGGGGGCTGGACAGCGGACTGAACAATTTCCAGATCAACGGTATGAATGTAGCGCAGCCGGAAGAAGAGACACGACGCGCTCCGCTGGACGTCGTGCAGACATCCGCCTTGTCGAAACTCACCATCAACAAGACGCTTCTTCCGGACCACGAATCGGACGGAATCGGTGGCCAGGTCATCCTGGAGACGGCGACGGCATTCGATTTCAGCAGTCCGATCTACGAGTTCGAGGTGAGCGGCTACTACCAGGACTTCGCCGACAGTGTCGGACCGAAGATCGCGGGCACCCTCGCCCGGAAGTTCGGCGCCCGGGAACAACTCGGCATCCTGGTCGCGGGCAGCTACAGCCAGCGTGACACCTTCGGCTACGTGCTCAGTAACGGAGAGGATTACATCCCTTTCGTGGAGGACGATCCGTCAAGCGGTTTCACGGCCTATGAGTTCGAACTGAACACCTTCGACAATGACCGAGAGAACCTGGCGCTCCAGACTGCCCTCGACTGGCAGGTCACTCCGGATACGTACCTGGCTCTGAAGGGCAGCTATAACCGCCTGATCGATATCGAAACGAATCGCGGCCTGGTATTCGAGGGCTCGGACGAATACGACGCCGCCGGCAACCTGCTGCTCGACCAGGGGGGCACCGTGGTGCTCAATGGCGAGTACGAGGAAACCGAGTGGGAGCAGAACTCACTGGTGTTCCATGGCGAAACCTACTCGGGTCCCTTCCTGTTCGAGTATGGCCTGGGTTATTCCTATGCGCGGCAGGACGAGCCCAACGATTATGAAGTCAGCTTCGAAACCGATGTCGATTCGAGCCTGCTGGATTATTCGGGCTCCTCGGCCAAATACCCTTTCCCGTCTCTCACGGCGGCCGAACTGCAGCAAATCAGTGACCCGGCTAATTTTGTCCTGGGCGGCAATGATATCGACGCGGACGAGTCTGAAAATACCCGTTACTCGGCGCGTTTCGACACGACCTTTGCGCCCGTCAGTCCCGGTGCGCTCCAGTTCATCAAGGGCGGCGTCAAGATCGAACGGTCGGAGAAACGTCTCTTCGAGGCCAATGTTCTCGAGGTCGAAGGGCCATTGAGCCTGACGGACTTCGGTGTCGGGCCGCGCATCGACTTCCGTGATATCGGCGCGCCTTATCCTGCGTACCTGACCCTCGACGACGCGAACCTGAAGAACTGGCGGACCTTCGGCAACAACCTGGTGGAAAACGATCCGGATTTCGTCAACGCCTACGTCGAAGACGGCCTCGACGGAGCTCCGATTCCGGACGAGGATACCTATGACGCCACCGAGGACACCTACGCTGCATATGCCATGGGAAAATGGGTCCTCGGGCGGTGGGACCTGATCGGCGGGGCCCGGATCGACCATACAAAAATAAAGAGCAACAACCTGGAATTGCTCGAACTCGAGGGCCAGGATCCCGTGCTGACCCCGATCCGGGGAAGCGCTGATTACACGCACGTGTTGCCGCGTTTCCAGGCGAACTATCGTTACGCGGACGACATCGTTTTCCGTGCCGCCGCGTTTACCTCGATCGGACGTCCGGCTTTCGAATATGTCTCAGGGACGACCGAGATCGAAGAAGACGACGGCGTCGTGGATATTTTCCTCGGCAACCCCGATATCAAGCCCTCCTACGCTTACAACCTCGACTTCGCAATCGAAAAATATTTCGGGAATGTCGGCGTGGCCTCGATCAACCTGTTTTACAAGCGGATCGATGATTTCATCTTCAACGAAGACGCGCCCGAGGCGGAGATCGATAGCGGTCGATTCGCCAATGATCCACGGCTTGCCGGGCTCGAGATCGGCGAAGTGGTCACGATCATCAATGGCGACCAGGCCGAGATCTGGGGCGCGGAATTCAATCTCGTACGCCAGTTCTCCGAGCTTCCCGGCGCCTGGGGCGGCCTCGGCGTCTATGCGAACCTGACGGTGCAGACGAGTTCCGCCGATGCAGGGCTCGAGGGACGGGATGACGAGGAGTTCTTCAACGCCCCTGACCTTTTGTACACCGTAGCCGGCACCTACCAGGGCGCCGGGGTCGAAGCGACCCTCGCCTACTCCTATCGCGATACGTACGTGCTGGAGTTCGCGGACTTCGGCAGGAGCATCGTCGCCGAGCCCTATGGCTCCCTGGACGCTCAGCTGAGTTACGATTTCGGCCCGCGAGTGAGAGTCTTTCTGAACGCCATCGACCTGCTTGATGACGGCTCGGACCCGATCAACGATTTCCGTTTCGGCAAGGGTTCGCCACTTCTCCAGGAAGCGACTTACAACGGCCGGTCATTCGTCTTCGGCGCGAACGTGCTGTTTTGACTCCGGCGCGTCCGATTATCAACAACCTTGGGGGCGCCATGAAGCGTTTGTCGGGTATTGCTCGCGGTTTTATCCTGTGTCTGGCTGCCGGACCGTCATACGCGGAGGTGTCTGCGACGCCCCAGGCGCCGCTGCCGCGCAACGTGATTCTCATCGTGGGCGATGGCCTGGGGTTCAGTCACCTGCTTGCCGGTCGGTACCACCGCGGGGATCTGCGCGTGCCGCTTGTCATGGAGCAACTCCCCAGCAGCGGCACACTCGAGACTTTATCTCTCGGGGAGGAGTGGATCACGGATTCCGCGGCTTCTGCCTCGGCCATGTCGACCGGATCGAAGACCACGAACGGGCGAATCGCGACCACTCCGGCGGGCGAATCGCTCGAGACTTTGTTCGAAGCCCTGCGCGCGCGGGGCTATGCCGTTGGTGTTGCGACCACCGGAGATCTCAATGGGGCGACAGCGGCCGCCTTTATCACCAGTGCGCCGAGTCGCCGCGACAAGGAGGCCATCAGTCGCGGCATCGTGCGTTTCGCACCCGACGTGATGGTCGGCAACAGCGTGGAGTTCTTTCATCCGGAGGGACCCGCACCACTTCGGGCCGAGACGCTCCAGGCGGCCGGATGGGGCGTGCATGTCGATGTACCGTTCGACGATATCCCTGCGGGAGAGTCGCCGGTGCTGATCGGTTATTCGGAATATATCGACGAGGCGCAGTCCCTGCAGGCAGAGCGGAACGTGCTGCAAGCCGGCGCACCACACCTCGCGGAGGCCATGCGCTTCGCGATCCAGCAACTGTCGCGCGTTTCCGAGAAGGGTTTTTTCTTGCTGGTGGAAGAAGACTGGATCGACTCCTGGGGGCACGACAACAATTTTTCCCTGCTCGCGGAAATGGTCGTCCATCTCGACGATACCGTTGCAGCCGCACGCGAATACGCAGAGAAAGACCAGCGGACGCTGCTGGTCGTGACGTCCGACCACGAGTGTTGCGGCCTGACTATTACGGCGGCGGGCGCCGGGAAAGTCACAGCTGAATTTGCCTCTGAAGACCATACGGCGCAGCCGGTACCCCTTTTCGCTTACGGCCCTGGCGCCGGGTTATTCGGGGAGCGGTTGGACAATACGGATATCCGCGAGCGCGTTCTCCGTCTTTTGCAGTAGCGCGAAATTCGTTCCGATACGGTCACGGCATTGCGCTAGAATCAGGCCATGACATCGTCGCCCGGATTCTCGCTGGACTCCCGCCTCGAGAGGGATTCGAGCCCGTTGGTGGACCTCGAGCTTTGCTCGGTGAGGCTGATGCAGGATGCGCGCTATCCGTGGCTGGTGCTCGTGCCACGCAGACCGGATGCAGTCGAGATCCTGGATCTCGCGGAGCCCGACCAGCTCCTGCTTTGGGATGAAATCCGTCTTTGCGCCGCCGCGCTGGATCGAACGGTCCGACCTCACAAGCTCAACATCGCGGCACTCGGCAACGTGGTCGCCCAACTGCACGTGCATGTGATCGCCAGGTTCGAAACGGATGATGCATGGCCGCGTCCGGTCTGGGGGATACATGCGGCGAGGCCCTACGACGCTGCCGACCGGGAGGTCTTTTCTTCCTCGCTATTGCGAAATCTCGGTATCGGGCGCGCCTCCGCGTTCTAGGCAGACCTCCATTGCAGCCTGCGGTGTAGCGGGATCAAGATCGCTCGCCGGACAACCCGGTTTTCCCTGGATGTTAGAATCTCCAGGCATGTCATCGAACGACGACCTACGCCGCCGCTGGCGGACCACGGGACGCCCGCTTGGCGATGCAAGCATCATCCGGCTTCTCGCGGCAGGGATGCTTCTCGCTGCGGTGGCCCTGGTGGTCTTGCTCGCTCGGCCGCAGGCCCTGCCGGATTTTTCGGCCTGGCCGGCCGGGCCGGAGCGAAAAGCGCGTTTCGTAGAGTTCATGCAACCACTTGTTGCCGCGGAAACCGCCCGCGTTTTACGGGACCGTCGTCGCCTGGTTTCAATCGCTGCCGCCGGTGAGCCCGGGTGGCGTGATCGTCGCTGGTTACGGGCACTGGGCGAAAGCTATCGCCTTGACCCGGAGACGCTGTCGGGCGACGAATTACTGGCGACATTATTGCTTCGCGTGGATGCGGTTCCCATGTCGCTGGCGCTGGCGCAGGCGGCCAAGGAGTCCGGATGGGGAACCTCTCGTTTCGCCCGGAAAGGACGGAACCTGTTCGGCCAGTGGTGTTACGAACCGGGATGCGGGATCGTGCCGCGTGCCCGCGGCGAACACGCGACACACGAGGTCCAGGTCTTTTCCACACCGCGCGAGTCCGTGGCAAGTTATCTGCAAAACATCAACACGCATCCGGCCTACCGTGATTTTCGCCTGGCGCGAGCCGGCTTGCGCGCGAGCCAGGCGCCGCTTTCAGGGCTGGTGCTCGCGGAACAACTGCAGAGCTATTCGGAACGCGGCAGCGCCTATGTCGATGAAATAAAGCAGCTGATCCGATTCAACGATCTCGAGGAGTTCGATGGCGATACGGATGCATGAACGCCACGGCCCGGCGGATGCCCTTCGCAGTGCCAGGTTTCTGGTGCTGCTCCTGCTTGCCTTGGCCCTCGGGGAGCAATCGATTGCGAGCGAGGAAACGGATGACGGTGCGCGGGAACATGGCGTCATCCTGCTGTATCACCACGTCAGCGACGATACGCCGCCCGCGACGAGCGTCTCGCCGGACGTGTTCTCGTCCCACCTGGACCATCTCGCTGCGCAGGGCTACAACGTCATCCCGCTCGATACGCTGGTTGCCGGGCTCCGCGGCCGTGGATCACTGCCGCCGAACGCCGTGTCCATTACTTTCGACGATGCCTATTCCTCGGTTTTCACCCATGCGCTACCGATGCTGGAGCGCCGTGGCTGGCCGTTTACGGTGTTCGTCAGCACGGACTACATCGATAAGTCCTACGGCGGCTACATGAGCTGGGCGCAGCTGCGTGCTATAGAGATGCGCGGCGGGCGGATCGGCAACCACAGCTCATCGCACCGCCATCTCGTTCGGCGCTTGCCGGATGAAAGCGAAGCGGCCTGGCGCAGGCGCATCGCCGCGGATATCGAACATGCCCAGGCGCGCCTGGAGGCCGAACTGGCCGCACCGTTGCAAATGCACGCCTATCCTTACGGCGAATTCGATGGCTCGCTCGAAGCCCTGCTCCACGAAATGGATTACGTGGCCTTCGGCCAGCAGTCGGGGCCGGTGGGACGCAACTCGGATTTCCGGTCGTTGCCGAGATTCCCCGTCGCCACCGGCTACGCGGACCTCGAATCACTCGCGGAGAAGCTGCGCAGCCGCCCTTTGCCGGTCGAGGTCGTCTCACCCGACAGTCGTGTGCTCGCGCCAGGGGCGGGTCCGCCCCTCCTGAAGCTGAGAATTCCTCCCGGCGGCTATGATCGTCGCCGCCTGAGTTGCTACGTGAGTGGACAGGCGCCGGCGCAAGTGACTTGGGATGGCGACATCGCGCTGGTCCGCGCCCAGCGGGCCCTCAGGCCCGGCCGCAGCAAGTTCAATTGCACGGCGCCCTCCAGCGAAATTCCAGGTGTTTACTTCTGGTACAGCCACCTGTGGATACGCCCGAACGACGATGGCAGCTGGTACCGGGAATAAACGTTTCCGCGCGGGCGCCCGTGCCTCATGTGCAAAAGAACCACCGCCGCTCGAGGCAGCGAATTGGCCTCGAAGGTTGTTCGCATGTTAGGTTGAATAGCGGAGCGGGCCGATGAAATAAAAGCGACTTAAAGGCCAGTCTGCTCCACAACAAAATATCTGCCATAGGGAGGTGCACGGGCGTGTACGAGAAAATCATGGTCCCCGTCGACCTGGCTCATATCGATGCGCTGGAGAAATCTGTCCAGGTGGCTGCAGATATGGCACGCCATTTCAAGGCGGAAGTCTGCTACGTCAGCGTCACGGCGAATACGCCGGGTCCGGTGGGGCGCACACCGGCTGAATACGAAAAAAAGCTCACTGCTTTCGCCGCAGCGCAGAGTCAACAGCACGGCCAGCCGACCGACTCCAAGGTGATCGTGAGTCACGATCCCACGGCTGATCTCGACCGTTTACTGGTGAACGCCATCGAGGAAGTCGGGGCGGACCTGGTCGTGATGGGCACGCACCTGCCTCAAAAGGTCGATGCCATCATGCCTTCCCACGGCGACAAGCTCGCAAAACACACGAAAGCGTCAGTGTTCCTGGTGCGTCCCTGACCCCATCGAATAAAGGAGCGACCGGGTGGAAAACAAAACGAATCATGACTCAGGCACGGATCCGACAGAGCTCAGCGAAGGCGTACCCGCCCCCGAGGGCGCGGCTTCGCTGATCGATACGGATTACGTGATCGGCCAGGACAATTACACAGCTTCTCCTCTTGGCATCAATCTCGATATCCACGGCAAGGTCTTTGCGATCTCCGCCGTAGTCACGTTGTTTTTTCTGTTGCTTACGCTCGCGCTGCAAAACGAGGTCGAACCCTTGTTCGGCGCGATGCGAGACTGGTTGACGTCTAACCTGGCGTGGTTCTTCATCCTGGCGGGAAACATTTTCGTGCTGCTCTGTTTCGGGCTGATCCTGTCCCCGCTGGGCAAAATCCGTATCGGCGGCACGGAAGCGAAGCCGGACTTCACTTATATCGGCTGGTTTTCCATGCTGTTCGCCGCGGGCATGGGCATCGGCCTCATGTTCTACGGTGTTTCCGAGCCCATGTCGCACTTCGATGCCGCGCTGGCCGGGACGACGATGGAGAACGGCGTGCGCACCGACTGGGCTCCTCTCGGTGCCGCTGCCGGCGACACGGAGGCCGCCGCACGGCTGGGCATGGCGGCAACGATCTTCCACTGGGGCCTGCATCCCTGGGCCATCTACGCCGTCGTCGCGCTCGCGCTCGCCCTGTTCTCCTTCAACAAGGGGCTGCCGCTGACCATTCGCTCGATCTTCTATCCGCTTCTGGGCGAACGCGTGTGGGGCTGGCCGGGACATATCATCGACATGCTCGCCGTGTTCGCCACATTGTTCGGCCTGGCCACTTCGCTCGGGCTGGGGGCGTCGCAGGCGTCCGCGGGGCTGACCTACCTGTTCGGCATTCCCGAAGGGAATGTCACCATGGTGCTCCTGATCCTCGGAATCACCTCCATCGCCACCGTGTCCATCGTCGCGGGCGTCGACAAGGGCGTGAAGCGCCTGTCGGAGATCAACATGGTCCTGGCATTCGTGCTGTTGCTGTTCGTCCTCGTGGTCGGGCCGACCATGCTGATCTTCACGGGTTTCTTCGAGAACCTGTGGACCTATGTCGTCAATCTCCCTGCCCTGTCCAACCCGTTTTTCCGCGAAGATGCGAACTTCAGCCAGGGCTGGACGGCCTTCTACTGGGCCTGGTGGATCAGCTGGTCGCCGTTCGTCGGCATGTTCATCGCACGGGTCAGCCGCGGCCGCACCGTGCGCGAATTCCTGGTGGCCGTGCTGCTGGTGCCGTCCTTCGTCTCGGTGCTCTGGATGACGGCTTTCGGCGGTACGGCGATCAACCAGTTCGTCGGGACCGGTTTCGAAGGTGTGCGTGAGGCCGCGCTGGAGCTGAAGCTCTTCGCCATGCTCGGCGAACTGCCGCTGACGGAAATCACTTCCTTCGTGGGCATCGTGCTGGTCGTGGTGTTTTTCGTCACTTCCTCCGACTCGGGCTCACTGGTGATCGACACCATCACGGCGGGCGGAAAAGTGGATGCACCCAAGCCCCAGCGGGTGTTCTGGGCGTTCATCGAGGGCGGTATCGCCATCGCACTGTTGCTCGGCGGCGGACTGGTGGCATTGCAGGCCATGGCGGTGTCGACCGGATTGCCGTTCACCGTCGTGTTGCTGGTCGGTTGTTACGCCATCGTGAAGGGCCTGTTGAGCGAGCCTCGGGGCTGACTAGCCCCACAGCTCGCCGATCGGGGTCTGCGGACCGAAGCGCGCAGCGACCTGGGCCTGGAGCAGTTCCGCCGTGGCCAGGGCGTCGATGACCGCATGATGGGGCTGGTAGACGGGAAGCCCGTAGCGGCTGCGACTCTCATGCAGGCGGATCGAGACCGGTTTGCCACCGAGCCAGCGGCGGAGCCGGGCCGTCCTGGATTGCCGGTACACGCGCGCCTCGAGCTCCATAGTGTCGATCACCGGGAACCGGAGTCCTTCGCCGAGGCGGAACTGCACGGCGGACTCCAGGAACGCGCGCTCTATGTTGCGATAGTGGACGACAGGCAACCGGCCAGCCATCGACGCGAGCACTTCCTCGAGCACCACGGTCAGATCGGGTGCGCCATGGAGAACCGAGTGCGTGATCCGGTGCAGGGTGACCGATTTTTCCTGCAGCTGGAATCTCGGCTTCAGTAGCCAGTGGCGGCGTTGGGAGAACTGGATGCGATCCAGCGTGAACGGCACCACGCCGATGCTGACGATGGAGTGGCGGCGCGGATCGAGGCCCGTGGTTTCGATGTCGAGCGCCACCAGCGGCGTGTCTGCCAGCGGCTGCGTGGGTAACAGCTCCCAGGCCGCGAAGAAGCGCTGCAGCCTGGGATCCCTGGCCGCGGCTGCGCACTGCGCCATGTACTCGACCCACTCGGTCGGTGGCGCGCCGGATAGTGTCTTTGCTGGCATCCGGGAACGGCTCAGTTGCGTCGGGTGGGAATCGGATAGCGGAACTGCAGGAACTTCTGGGCATCGCTGAGCAGCTGGAAAGCGTCCTTGAGATTATGTCGTTCCTCGCTGGAGATGTTTTCCGGTTCGATGCTGTTGCTGGGCAATTGGTCCCGCTGCAGGGCGATGCCCTGGTGACGAATCCTTACCATGGAAATGAATTCGAGCGCGTAACGAATCCGATCGGCTACGCCGGACGGCAGCAGGTCGGTCTGGGCGATGTCGTTCAAGCGATCGAAGGAGTTCTGCGAAGTGGAGCCGGACGCCAGCGCGTGCACCCGGATCAGGTCCACCATTGGTGCGGTGCCCCGGCGCTTCACATTGATCGTATTGTTCTGCTTGCCGTCTTTCTCCATGACGAAGTTACGGAAGAACCCCAGAGGCGGCGTCCGATTGGACGCGTTGCGCGCCATCGCGGCGAGAAACAGGGGGCTCTGGGGCGCCTTTTCGGCCACCAGGTCCTGTAGCTGGACGACGTAAGCCCCTTCGCCGGCGACGCTGTCGAGGTCGAAGAAAATAGAGCTGTGCAGCAGGCGTTCCGGCGTCGGATTATCGATCCAGTCGTTGAAGTATCGTTTCCAGGCCCGCAGGGGCTGACGCCACTGCGGATTCGTCCCCATGATGCCCCCGGTGCAATAGGTGTAGCCGCATGCAGCCAGCCCATCGCTGACGATCTTCGCCAATGCGGCGAAGTACTCATCATGCCGGTCCGGCTCGAACGTATCGTCGAGCACCAACGCGTTATCCTGGTCGGTGACGATACTCTGTTCGTTGCGGGCCATGGAGCCCAGCGCCATCAATGAATACGGCACCGGTGGTGGCCCCAGCTCCCGTTCACCGATTTCCAGCAGGCGACGCGTGAAGCTCCGGCCGATGGTAGAAAGCGCACTGCCGATCATCTGCGAATTGGCGCCCTCCTCCACCATGCGCACGAAAGATTCGCGGACGTCGGGCAGGAGTCGGGCAAGGCCCTTCGCGTCGTCCTGCGTAAAAATGCGCTCGACGAGGTAGAGGCTGGTGTGGGTCTGGTGCCGAATGATGTCCGAGATGTGCAGCACGCCCATCAGGCGGCGTCGGTGGAGCACCGGCAGGTGTTGCATGTTGTTGCGCAGCATGCACAGCATCGCTTCCTGCAGCGTCTCGTCCGACTGCACGGTGAACGGCTGGCCCTCGATGACCTCGCCGACCGGGGTATCCGGCGGCAGACCCTGCGCCACGACGCGGCTGCGAAAATCACTGTCCGTCAGGATGCCGAGCAGCTGCCGGACCTCGCCGGTCTCGTCAGTCACGTTGAAGCGTGGATTGCCGTCGGGGTCTGCCAGGACCAGCACCGCCGTGGCGTATTCCTCGCTGATGCGACGCGCGGCCTCCTGTACCGTGACCGACGCATCGACCACCACCGGCAGCCGCGTGATGAGCTTCCGCACCCGCGTCGTCATCATGCCGGCCTCGCCGGCGCGACGTTCCACGGTGGTTTTCAGTCGCGGTTGATCGAGTTCGACAAAGTCGGCGAACTGCTCGTCCGCGGCGCACAGTTCTTCGAACACCGTGCCCGGAATGAGGTAGATCAGCGTGTCCTCGATGGCCTTGGCGGGGAAATGCACCCGATGGTTGCGCAGCAGGCTGAAATGCCCGTAGATGTCGCCTTCTTCCAGGCGGTTGTGCAGGGTACCGCCACGCCGATAGATCTCGATCGCGCCGCTGCGGATGTAGTGCAAGTCATTGATCGTATCGTCGCGGTGCAGGATCTCGCTGCCGGCCTTGAAATAGGCGACATCGACACTGCCGGCCACCTTGTCCAGCAGGTCGTCCGACAAGCTCTCGAACGGCGCGAATCGCGCCATGTGTTGCCGGATCTCGAGTACTTCGACATCCATGTATCGCCCCCTGTCTGGCTTCAAGGACAATACCCAGTGTGGTTGGCCAGCCGCGGGCTGTAAAGGCGATCCCGGGCGCGGATCGGCGGACTGCCGATCTTGCCGGGCAGCCCGCCTCCGTTTTTTCCTTGCTTCCGTGGCATCGGGTCGAATGCTCATGGCAGCAATCCTTGCGGCCATGTGGGGTGATGAGTTAGCGGTCGCGGTCCTTGTCGCCCGTGCGACGTTCGGCCTCGAACTCCGGCAGGTTCTCGAGCTCCTGTTCGCTCATGTTGACGACGACCTTGTATTCGTCGTCTTCATCGCTCTTGGTGCGCACCTTGACATCATCCCAGGCCAGCGCCTTGGTCTCGCCGCCAATGCCCATGACGCCACCGGTCGTGACCACGACTGCAGCGACTCGACCTTGCTGGTCAAGGATGACATCGGAGATCGTGCCGACCTCTTCATCCTGTCGATTGACTATCGTCGTGTCTTCAAGATCCTCGAGCTTGATGTGGCTTTGCTCCATGCGCGTCAGCCGATTCTGGCTGGTCCGTTGCCCCATTTGCTGCATACGCTGCATATGTGCCTGATCGCTTTCCCCCTGGCGCTGCTGCATGTGTTCCGGGTTGCGGGCATGCGTCCGGTCTTGCTGTTGCATCCGCGACTGCTGCGTCTGCTGCTTGCTCTTGTCCTTGTCATAGCGAGCGTCGTCGCCGGCCTGCGCGATGCCGATGGCCGGCAGTGTCAGTGCCAGCGCACTGATTGTTACGAGATGTTTCATGTTTTCCTCCTGGGAATTTTGTTGCGAAACCAATGCAGGCGTCGATTCGGGGTGCTGCCGCACCGCGGGTCGCGCCTGCCCGGCGGCGATTATTTTGCTCGTCCGGCAAGGGGAAAACGTGCATGTTGCGTGCCAACCAGGCGGAATCGCCGTCAGGCCGGGCGCCAGGCGCCGGATCCGGGCCCTGGAAAGGGAGAGACGGGGGAAACAACTACATTGGCAATGCAAGAAGTTCCGCTCGGGCGAGCCGCGCCTAGTTCATGCGGCGTATGCCGTACAACATCTGCGCGCCGCGAATATCGCCGGGCTGCAACTCGTAATGCGCCTCGTCATAACTGAATGACATGACCTGGCCTGAGGGGCCGGCATGATCCAGGCCGATCGCGTGTCCGATCTCGTGCACGAGCGTATAGCGGATATCGAAAGACTCGATGTTTCCGTCGAAGCCGACCTTCCACCGGTGCTCCGGATTCAGGCAGGCGACAGCTTGCTGGATACCCTGGATGCCGTCTGCCTTGTCACCGCGAGGAATGACGTTCGCATAGGCGCGACCGCGGGGCCGGCCCTGCGCACCGATAAGGATATCCGCCTCGTCGGGGTTTTCGGCTCTGCGGAAACTGATGTTCGCGACCCTCTCCCACATGCGGAATGCCGCCGCCGCCTCCTCGTGCAGGATGGCCAGGGAGATCCTATGCTGCCGGGCCAATGCATCGACGGGCACCAGTTCTTCGCAGTTGCGCGCACCGTCGAAGCGCCGGGGGACGTTCACGAAGGCATAAGTGACCGTCGCGCCGGCACCGAATTCGGCCGTGCCCCATTTCACGTGATACCCGTCGAGCTTCAGGAGCCTGAACCTGGCGTCGCCAGGCGGGGTCGCCACGGCCGCGGCGCTCATGACCAGGAAAAGCGCGAGCAGCCGAAACGTGGCGAGCAGCCTGCTTGCAGTGGTTCTCACGATGGGATCCCCAGTTGGCGTTGCGACCTGTAACGCGCCTCTGGAGACGTACTGTAAGTACCACGCGCACGGCCCTCCGGTACCAGGTCACAAAAACACACTCCGCTGAGATGATTCCGCCGGCACGCGTGTGCGCGAGAAAATCGATACTTCGCGGGCCTGCCGGGAGCGGCAGGTTTCATCTGGCACCGGGCGTTGATTTTCTGCTACGGTGGCCGCGCATTTCTCGACGGCAAGCGCGGCGCAATGCCGGCGCTGCCGGCGAAACCCCGGAACCGACGCGCGTCGTCCGGGCCCTGAATCGCGGCCGGAGAGCATCAACCATGCATCGAATCCTCGTCCTGTTAACCGCCCTGGGCCTGCTTGCGGGCTGCGCCACGGGCCCGCGCAGCGTCGATGCCGGGGCTGCGGAGCCCGTGGCTGCCGAGCCTGTGGTCGCGGATCCTGTGGCCGCGGAGGAAACGCTGCACGCGTTTTTTGCCCGCGTGTACGACGAGCGGCGTGCCGCGAGTCCCCAGGCCATGGCAGCCGCGACGGCGGGCACCGAGCGCGAGGCCGATTATCTTGGTCGCCTGGATATTCCGTCCGTCGCCAGGACGAAGGCCGAGTTCGAGATGGCGCGGCGGCACCGCGCGGAGCTGGCCAAGTTCCAGTCGGCCGAGCTATCCCCCCAGGACCGGTTGTCTCTCGAGATTCTCGCCTGGACCCTCGATCAGAAACTCGCGGGCGAAGCGTTCCTCTGGCACGACTTCCCGGTCAACCAGCTGATGGCGATTCACAACATGTTGCCGAGCTTCATGACGGCACAGCATCCGCTCCGGAACGACCGGGACCTCGATTTCTACCTGCAGCGCCTTGCCCAGTTCCCCGCGGCCTTCGCGGGCACGGTGGAGGTGGTGGCCTATCGCGCGGAGCGCGGCGTCCTCCCACCGCGTTTCGCCATCGAGAAGACCCTGCGGGACGCCGAGGGCTTCATCGCGGGGCCGCCGGAAACCAACCCGCTGGTCACCGAGATTCTTGCCAGGGCCGACCGCGACGGCGTCCTGACACCGGCCCGCCGCGCAACCGCGGAGGCGGAGCTCGCCGAGGCCGTCAGCCTCCACGTGGTGCCCGCCTATCGGCACCTGGCCAGCTATCTCGAAGAGCTTTTGCCGACGGCCACGTCGAACCACGGCGTCTGGGCGCTTCCGGACGGGGAGGATTACTACCGCTGGGTGCTGCGCGGGCACACCACCACGGAGCTGGGTCCGACGGAACTGCATGCACTCGGACTGGCCGAGGTCGCGCGTATCGAAGGCGAGATGGATGCCATCCTGTGCAGCGAGGGCTACTGCGAGGGTACCGTCGGCGCGCGCATGGCGCAGCTCAACAGCGAGGAGCGCTTCCTGTTCGAGGACAGCGCCGCCGGGCGCGAGGCGGTCCTCGAAGCTTACCGCGAGATCGTCGCGGAGATCGGCGACGGCCTCGCCGGCTGGTTTCACGACGGCCCGGCCGCCGATATCGAGGTGCGCCGCGTTCCCGAGTACCGCCAGGCGACGGCCTTCGGCGCCTATTACATGCGCCCGGCGCTGGACGGCTCCCGGCCGGGCATGTTTTTCGTCAACCTGCGGGCGGTGAACGAACATCCGCGTTTCGGCCTGCGCACCCTCGCCTATCACGAGGCCATCCCGGGACATCACCTGCAGGTCAGCCGCATGCAGGCCATGTCCGACGTGCCGGAGTTCCGGCGCAGCCTCGGACTGCACGCGCATGCTGAAGGCTGGGCGTTGTACGCCGAGCGCCTGGCGTGGGAGATGGGCTTCCATGCGGACCCGTACGACAATCTCGGCCGCCTCCAGGCTGAATTGTTCCGCGCGGTGAGGCTCGTGGTGGACACGGGCATGCACCAGCTGCGCTGGTCGCGTGAACAGGGCATCGACTACATGCATGCCGTGACCGGTATGCCGATGAGCGACGTGGTGTCCGAGATCGAGCGCTACCTCGTTATCCCCGGGCAGGCCTGTTCGTTCAAGACCGGCATGATTCGCATGCAGGCGATGCGCGAGCGCGCCGCCGGAACGCTTGGCGAGGCTTTCGACATCCGCGATTTCCACCGCTTGATCCTGGACAGCGGCGCGATGCCCCTGGACCTGCTGGATGCGGTGGTGGATGACTGGATAAGCCAGGCCGCCAACGGCGATCCTTCGCGCTAGCTAGCCGGCCTCGCCAGCAAAGGCGTGGCCGGGGCGCCAGTGCAATGCGCCTCGCGTGGAACGGGATGCGCCGGGATACGCTGCGGGGCGATCACGCCTTGATTTTCTGGCCCCAGCGCGCCTGGAAGAACTCCGCCAGGGGCAACGGCACCCGGCGCGGCAAGCGCAGGTGCAGTTTGCGGGTCGAGAGAAAGATCCACTTGTGCTCGAGGAAATTCAGGCTGGCGGCAAGGTCCCACACCGGCGGCAGCACATAGACCACGCGTCGGGCCACCCGGCGCAGCTCGCGGTCCAGTGCGTCGGGATCATCCACGTGTTCCGCCGTGTGCGAACACAGGGCGATATTGAACTGGCGATCCCGGAACGGCAGCTCGTAGATCGAGCTCACCTGCACGAATCCCGGCACATCGGCGTGCTGCACGATGTCCACATTGACCCCGCCGGCATCGGTCGTGCCGCAGCAGACGTTCAGGTCCCAGCGTCGGCGGGCGACGATGTTTCGCTTGATGATGCGGTAGCTGAGGTAATGCAGGCCGAAAAGAATCGCGACGATGGTCCCAAGGCCCGTCGCAATAAGTAGTACAGTCATCGACGAACCCACCTGCTCGTATTGTCGCGAAAAGCATATCAGGACTGTCGGGCCGCGGCATACGGCTATTCGCGAGCGACCTCGAGGGACCTCGAGGGACTAGAACGGGATCCTTCCGGTCAGGCCGTCCTTGAGCATCACCCAGTCGCCCATGAAGCTGTACAAGGGATGCTTGAAGGTCGCCGGCTTGTTCTTTTCGAAGACCAGGTGACCGGTCCAGGCAAAGCCGTAGCCGATCAGGGGTAAGGCCAACAGCAGCAACCACTGTTGCGTGACCAGTACGTAGGCCAGCAGCGCCAGCACCAGCAGGCTGCCCACATAGTGCAGCCTGCGGCAGGCCGGATGACTGTGTTCCTCGAGGTAATACGGATAGAACTCGGCGAACGAATTGAAGCGCTTCTCCGGTGGCGTGGAGCTCATGCTGATTACTCTCTCGAATTCTGCGGACGACCGGGAAGGATATTCTAACCGCTCGACCTCATCCCAGCAGATGCACCCCGGCGACCACGAGCACCGTCACCAGCACGGGAATCGCCACGGTGACGACGGCGATGTCCCGATAGGCCTCGCGGTGGCTCAGCTTCATGATCGTGAGCAATGCCACCACGGCGCCGCTGTGAGGAAGCGAGTCGAGGCCACCGCTCGCCATCGCCCCGATGCGGTGGACGAGTTCCAGCGGGATGCCCTGCTCCACGAAGCCGGGCGCGAGCGTCGTCATGAATATCTGCAGCCCGCCCGATGCGGAGCCCACGATTCCGGCCAGCAAGTTCGTGGCGAGCAGCAAGGAGAAAAGCGGCGGCAGGTCGACATTCACCACGAAGGCGACGAAGGCGGCGAAACCCTGGGTCTGGCTGACGACACCGCCGAAACCGATCACCGCGGCGGTGTTGATCAGGGGCATGATCGAGTCGTCGACGCCCTTGCCGAGCAGCGTCAGGGGAGCGCGACGCAACGATCCGAACAGCAACAGGCAGCTGAGCGTGCCCAGGACGAGCGCAAAACTCGGCCAGGCCACCGGTTCCGAACGCGCCAGCTCGGCGATGCGTCCGGCAAGCGATGCAGGGTCCGGGCTCGCCAGAGAGAGCATCAGTTTGGGCACGACGATGGTGCCGAGCACTATGGCGATGGGAACGAGCGCCAGCAGCCAGTGCGGCCTTGGCCCGGCGGCCTCTTCGATGGCAGGCGCCTGCGGATTCGCCGCGACCATCCCGGCGCCGGCCCGCAGTCGCTGCCACTCCAGGTACCACATGCCGAGCAGGAGCATCAGCACGCCGCCGATCACGCCGAGCCACGCCCCCGCATACAGGTCGGTGCCGAGCGCGGTCGCGGCGATGACATTCTGCACGGACGGTGTGCCGGGAAGCGCGGTCATGGTGAACGTGCCGGCCCCGAGTGCCATCGCCGCGGCCAGCAGGCGCGGCGGGATGGCCGTCTGTTCGATGAGCTTGAAGCCGAGCGGCAGCACGGCAAACAGCACCACGAACAGCACGACGCCCCCATAGGTCAGCACCCCACAGGCGAGCACCACGATCCACAGCGCCCGATGCGCGCCGAGCCACCCGGCCAGCGCGGCGGCGATGCTCGTGGCCGCGTGGCTCTCCGCCATGGCGCGACCGAATATCGCGCCGGTCACGAACAGGAGAAAAAAACGACCCGCAAAGGTGAATGCGCCCAGCGGACCGCTGCTGTAATCCCGCGCCATCGCACCGAAGGGGTCCAGCCCGTTGCTCAACGCGACCACCAGCGCCGCGAGCAGCGATGCGAGCACGATGTTCACGCCCCGCAGCGCCAGCACGATCAGCAGCGCCAGTCCTGCAAACAGGCCGAGATACTCCAGCATCATTCCCCCGGTAGTCGGCGTCGCATGATCGGATCAGGCTGCACCCGGCCCGAAGAACCGCGGCGAGCTGCCGGCGCCCTCTCCCTTCGGTATGGCGCATGTCCGGGAATATGCAGGGAAAGTATGCGGTCGTCAAAGTGTCGGGGCTATCGCGAATGCGCGAAGGGTTGGCAAAGGCGCGCCCAATGAACAACGAGCCCCGCAGGGCTCGCCTGGTGCTCTTCATCGGCAGTTGTTTAGTGGTCGGGGCGAGAGGATTTGAACCTCCGATCCCCTGCACCCCATGGGGGTGTCGGCGGAAGGGATTATGCGAAATCCGCCCCAATCCGATCACGAATCAGTTCGCGGAGGCGATCGTCACAGCGGACATCCTCGAGGCGCGAGAGCAGTGTTTTCGTGGATACGACTCCGGTTCCCGCCAGCGCCCGATTGAAGAGCAGATCTTTCTCTCGTCCCGCACCGTACTTTGACAGCATCAAGTCGTGCAGATCCATGCACAGCGCGGTCTTGTCGCCAACGCGCAAAGGAATCGCGCGTTCCTTCCATCCCGCCGGCGCAAACGTCACAGTCGAATCGTCGACCGCCTGAGCGTAAAACCCATGCTCAACGTCAAAGTCTGACGCCTCGCCCAGGACAAAGTCGATCTGGTCCATCACGCGCGACTGCCGTTCACGGTCGACCGGTTGTGGAATCACGTCCACATCACGGGTCGCAGTCAGAATTCCTGCTGTGGCATCCGGAATTGAGGCCAACATGGCGGCAGACCCGACGACGTAGAAATAATCCAGGTCGAACCTGCGGGCGATTTCGGCGACAACGAGTTCGAGCTGCGCGCGGTTCATTGTCCGGAGAACACGCGCTGCCGGTCGTCACGCGTGGCGAGGATCGTAAACGGTGATTCCTTCCTCAGCACATCCGACCGTTCTGATTCGGCGACCATCGTCCGCAGCAAGGCGGGCAGGTCCCCATCCAGCAACGCACCCCACTGCTGGTGATAAACGTGGCCCGAAGGATTCACCTTTGACAGTTTCGCCAGTCTTTTCCTGACTTGATCTATCAATGCCGGATTGCGCGCGATGCGGTGCGCGATCCGCTCGTGCAGCATGCGACTGCGAAGAGCGGCCAGTTCCCCTCTGCTTCCTGTGAAGAAATAGCGCGTCGCGCGCGCCTTGCCGATCGCGGCGATCCGACCCCTGGCCCGCAGATCCATCAACCTCCGGGACAGCGTCGGCTGGCTGATCTGGTGCTCAATGCCGTCGAGAATCTGCGGCGCGCTCAGCCCGTGCGGTGCGCTGGCCAGCAGCGCCACGATTTCGTCTCTCAGGCCATCATGGTCGGGCGAGGTCGTCATTGCACAACGAATGCTGAATAAAAACTGAATAGATAATATCAGACTCGTCGGCGTGCGGACAGATCCTCGTTAAAGCGCCTGGACTCGGAAGCACGCCTGCTCCCCGACACGAACGTCCTCCGGGGCAGCCGATTTGCTGTCCGCCGCGAAAGGTATACCCAAAGGTATACCCAACGAAAAACGGACCCCGCAGGGCCCGTATTCTTTTCTTTATATTTCAGCTATTTAGTGGTCGGGGCGAGAGGATTTGAACCTCCGACCCCCTGCACCCCATGCAGGTGCGCTACCAGGCTGCGCCACGCCCCGACCGGGAGAAAAACGAACCGGCGACTACCGGTCCGAAGGGGTCGCATCATACCTGATGGCGCGGACCCGAGAAAGCAAAACGACAGCTATTTGCTGCGAAGAATCTTCAGGACTTCCTCGAGCTCGGCGCGCAACTGGCGCACGATCTGGGCGCTCTGGGTGAGGTCTTCCTTGGCCTCGTCCCCGGTAAGGCGCTGGCGGGCGCCGCCGATCGTGAAACCCTCTTCGTAGAGCAGGCTGCGGATCTGGCGAATGAGCAGCACGTCGCGGCGTTGGTAATAACGGCGATTGCCCCGGCGCTTGACCGGCTTGAGTTGCGGGAATTCCTGTTCCCAGTACCTCAGGACATGCGGTTTGACGCCGCAAAGCTCGCTGACTTCACCGATGGTGAAGTAGCGCTTCCCCGGGATTGCCGGAAGCTCGTCGTTATTTCCCGGTTCCAGCATAGGCTTCCACTCGCGTTTTGAGCTTCTGACCGGGGCGGAAGGTCACCACCCGGCGGGCGGTGATGGGAATCTCTTCTCCCGTCTTGGGATTCCGTCCCGGGCGCCGGTTTTTGTCCCTGAGGTCGAAATTGCCGAACCCCGACAGCTTGACCTGCTCGCCGTTGGCGAGCGCAGTACGCAATTCCTCGAAGAACATCTCGACCAGCTCGCGAGCCTCGCGCTTGTTGAGGCCCATATCCTGGAACAACGCTTCGGCCATTTCGGCCTTGGTGAGTGCCATATCAATCTCGCAGTCTGGCGCCGAACTCTGACGCGAGCCGAGCGACCACCGCCGCCACGACTCCGTCCGCTTCTTCGTCGGTAAGAGTGCGCGAAGATTCCTGTAAAATCAACCCGAAAGCGACACTTTTTAGACCCGAATCTATACGATCGCCGCTATACACATCGAAAACCTTGGATTCTGTTAAAAGGCGCCCGGCGGCGTGGCGGATTGCCTCCACGAGCGCCTGGACCGGGACGGCCTGGTCCACGACCACGGCAATGTCCCGACGGATGGCTGGAAACCGTGAAATCTCCCTGAAGGCGGGCAGTTTCGCCGCGAAACCCAGTGCTTCATCCAGCTCCCAGAGTAACGGCGCTGCGTCGAGGTCCAGCACCCGTACAAGGCGGGGATGCAAGGCGCCGATCCAGCCGGCCGGGTGGCCGTCGACCACGATGCGGGCCGCCTGGCCGGGATGGAGTGCCGGGTGTTCAGCCGCTTCGAAGCGATAGTCCGCAAGGTTCGAGTCCAGCAGCAACTCGACATCACGCTTGGCATCGAAGAAGTCGACTCGCGCCGCCGGGGCGCCCCACTGTTCCGGGAGCCGGGCGCCCGCAAGCAATCCACCCACGGTCATAAGTTGTTTTAATTCATTACCTTCATAGATGAACCTGAGACCTTGCTCGAAGATGCGAACCCGCGGCTGGCGGCGACTCAGGTTGCGTTTCATGACCTGCAGGAGGCCCGGCCACAGCGACAGCCGCATCGTGCTCAGTTCGGAGGAGATCGGATTGGCCAGCGCCAGCGCCCGTTCACCCGGGAGCAGTTGCGACTGCAGTTCCGGGTCCACGAAACTGTAGGTGACCACCTCCTGGTAGCCGCGCGAGATGAGCGTATCCGCGATCCGCGAGGCGGGTGCCCGATGCTCGCCGGCCTGGCCCAGGACGGCACCACCGGCCCCGCGGGACTCTGGCAGCCGGTCATAGCCATAGACCCGGGCCACCTCCTCCACCAGGTCCACCTCGACCGCCATGTCGAAGCGATGCGAGGGCGGCGTTGCCTCCCAGCCGTCCGGGGTCGGGAGGACGGTCATGCCCAGGCCACCGAGCATGCGCTCTACGTCCGCGTCCGGGATCACGTGCCCGAGCAGTGCGTCCAGTCGGGCGCGGCGCAGCCGCACGGGTGCCCGTTGCGGCAGGTGCTCGTGGGCGACGTGCATCATCACGGGACCCGGCGCACCGCCGGCGATCTCCACCAGCAAGGCCGTGGCGCGCTCGACAGCGCGCTCCTGCCCTGCGGGGTCCACGCCGCGTTCGAAGCGCAACGAGGCGTCGGTGTGCAGCCCCAGCCGCCGCGCGCGCCCGGCGATCGCCTGCGGGTCGAAAAACGCGACTTCGAAAAACACGTCGCGGGTGGCGGCCGTCACGCCGGAGGCCTCACCGCCCATGATGCCGGCCACGGCGCGCGGCCCGGCATGGTCCGCGATCACGAGCATGTCCGGTTCGAGAGTGACCTCCCGCCCATCCAGCAAGGTGATGCGCTCCCCGGCCGCGGCGTGGCGCACCACGATGCCGCCTTCGAGGCGGCCCAGGTCGAAGCCGTGCATCGGCTGGCCCAGTTCCAGCATGACGAAGTTCGTGACATCGACCACCGGGTGAATCGGCCGCAAGCCGGCGCGGCGCAGCTTTTCCGCCATCCACAAGGGCGTCACCGCATCGCTGCGGATGCCGCGAATCACCCGCCCGACGAAGCGCGGACAGGCCTCCGGCGCACGCACCTCGATCGAAAACGTGTCGTCGACCGCCGCCGGCACCGGCGCAATCACCGGGCCGGACAGCGGCGCATCATTCAATAACGCCACTTCCCGCGCCACGCCGAGCACGCTGAAACAGTCGCCGCGGTTCGGCGTCAGATCGACGTCGATGACGGTGTCATCCAGGCTCAGCCAGGTCCGCAAATCGACGCCGACCGGGGCATCCTGCGGCAGGTCCCATAGCCCCTCGTGACTTTCGCCGAGTCCCAGTTCGCGCTCGGAACAGAGCATGCCGACACTGCTGACCCCCCGCAGTTTCGCCCGCTTGATTTTCAACCCGCCGGGCAGTGCCCCGCCGACCAGCGCCACCGGCGCCCGCATGCCCGCGTAGACATTCGGCGCGCCGCAAACGATTCCGAGCGTCTCTGCGGCGCCGACCTCGACCCGGCAGACTTTCAGCTTGTCCGCATCGGGATGGGGCGCGACGCTCTCGACCCGCCCTATCACGACCGAGGAAAACGCCGGGGCCGCCGGGGCCGTCCCGTCCACCTCGAGCCCCGCCATGGTCAGCTGCGCGACGATCCCGGCCGTGTCCACCGGCGGATCGACCCACTCGCGTAGCCACCGCTCGCTGATTTTCATCGCACGGCCCCCTGGTTGAACTGCTTCAGGAAGCGCAAATCATTGTCAAAAAACAGCCGTAAGTCATTGACGCCATAGCGCAACATCGCAAGGCGTTCGACCCCCATACCGAATGCGTAGCCGGTGAACTCCTCCGGGTCGATGCCGCCGAACTCCAGCACCCGCGGATGCACCATGCCGCAGCCCAGCACCTCGAGCCAGCCGTCGCCCCATTCCACGTCGACTTCGGCCGAGGGCTCGGTGAACGGGAAATACGAGGGACGGAAGCGCAAGCGCACTTTCCGTTCGAAAAAAGCCTCGAGGAAATCGTGCAGCACGGCTTTCAGATGGGCGAAGCTCACGCCGCGATCGACCACCAGGCCTTCCACCTGGTGAAACATCGGCGAGTGAGTCTGGTCGGAGTCGCACCGATAGACCCGCCCCGGCGCGATGAGGCGGATCGGAGCGCCTTCGCTGCGCATGGAGCGGATCTGCACGGGCGAGGTGTGCGTCCGCAACAGGCGGCCGTCGCCGAAATAGAAAGTGTCGTGCATGGCCCGCGCCGGATGGTGCTCCGGGATGTTCAGCGCCTCGAAATTATGGAATTCGTCCTCGACTTCCGGTCCCGTGCGCACCTGGAAGCCGGCCTGGCGGAAGATGGTTTCCATGCGTCGCATGGTGCGTGTCACCGGGTGGAGGCCGCCCAGCGTCTCGCCCCGCCCGGGGAGGGTCACATCGATGCGCTCGGCCTCGATGGATTGCTGCTCGCCTTGGGCTTCCAGCTCCGTCCTGCGTGCGCCGAGCGCCGCCTGGAGGGACTGCTTGGCCTCGTTGATGACCTGCCCGGCCACCGGCCGCGCCTCCGGCGCAAGGCCGCCGAGCGACTTCAGAAGCCCCGTCAGGAGACCTTTCTTCCCCAGGTAACGCACCCGGACCTCGTCCAGGGACGCCAGGTCGTTACAGGCCTGGATATCTTTGCGGCCCTGCTCCAGCAGCCGTGCTGCATCTTCCACGCTGATCCCCTTGCAACAGAAAAGGGGAAAGGCCCCGCAAGGCCTCTCCCCTTCGTGCCGTCTCCGCGCGCCCGCGGCGTCGCGGCGTGTGCGGAAAATCCGCGGCGGCTTTAAGCGGCGAGTGCGGCCTTGGCCTGTTCGGCGACCACGCCGAAAGCCTCGGGCTCGAAGACCGCCATGTCGGCCAGGACCTTGCGGTCCAGTTCGACGCCGGCCTTCTTCAGGCCGTCGATGAGGCGGCTGTAGGACAGGCCATGCATCCGCGCGCCGGCATTGATGCGCACGATCCACAGGGCGCGGAAGTCGCGCTTGCGGGCCTTGCGATCACGGTAGGCGTACTGGCCGGCCTTGGTGACCGACTGCTTCGCCACGCGAAAGCTCTTGCGGCGCTGGCCGTAATGGCCCTTCGCCTTCTTGAGAATCTTCTTGTGCCGCGCGCGGGCGGTCACGCCACGTTTAACTCGTGCCATGGGTCACCTCCTTACGCGTAGGGGAGCATTTTGCGGACGGCTTTCACATCACTCTCGGCCACCAACTCGGTGGACCGCAGATGGCGCTTACGCTTGGTGCTCTTCTTGGTAAGGATGTGATTCAGGTGGGACTGGCCTCGCTTGAAGCCGCCGCCGCCCGTCGCGCGAAACCGCTTGGCGGCCCCGCGATTCGTTTTCATCTTGGGCATGTCGATCTCCGTTTTATGGCCTGGTCGGGCTCAACGGCCCTGCAGGCGTAGACACGGCTTCGGGGTTTCGGCCCCTCGGTCCGCGGCTCACTTTTTCTTGGGCGTCAGCACCATGGTCATCTGGCGCCCTTCCATTTGCGGGAACTGCTCGACCGAAGCCAGTTCGACGAGATCGTCCCGCACTCTCTCGAGGAGCTTGGCGCCCAGGTCCCTGTGCGCCATCTCCCGGCCGCGGAACCTCAGGGTCACCTTGGCCTTGTCGCCCGCCGTCAAGAATCGCGTGAGGTTTCTCAGCTTGACCTGGTAGTCGCCTTCCTCGGTTCCCGGGCGGAACTTCACTTCCTTGACCTGGATCTGTCGCTGCTTCTTCTTCGCGACCTGGCTCTTCTTGTTCTGCTCGAAGACGAACTTTCCGTAGTCCATCACCTTGCAGACCGGCGGCTCCGCGGTGGGCGCCACTTCGACGAGATCGAGTGATTCATCCGCCGCGAGCCTGAGGGCCTCTTCGCGACTCATGATCCCAAGTTGCTCGCCGTCCGAGCCGATAATCCTCAATTGTGGCGCGCCGATATCTTCGTTGCGCCGAACTCGTTTGGACGCTGTGATGCGTCAATCCTCCATAACAGACCGGCCGCGCATCGCGACTTGGCGAGCGAGGAATTTCCCCAGGTCGTCGATACTCATCGACCCGAGATCCTCGCCGCTGCGCGAACGCACGGCCAGCGAACCAGCCTCCTTCTCCCGGTCACCTGCGACCAAGAGGAAGGGCACCTTTTGCATAGTATGCTCGCGGATTTTAAAGCCGATCTTCTCATTTCTCAAGTCGGCATCCACTCGAAACCCCTGATTATTTAAGGTTTTCGCTACGGAATCGACGTAATCGGCCTGTTTGTCCGTAATATTCAGCGCCACGGCCTGCACCGGGGCGAGCCACGCGGGGAAGCGGCCCTCGTAATGCTCGATCAAAATACCGAAGAAACGCTCCAGGGAACCGAGCAATGCGCGGTGGATCATGATCGGCCGGCGCCGTTCGCCGCTGGCTGCCACGTACTCCATCTCGAAGCGTTCCGGCAGGTTGAAATCCAGCTGGATCGTAGAACACTGCCACTTGCGACCGATGGCATCCTCGATCTTCAGGTCGATCTTCGGTCCGTAGAACGCCCCGCCGCCGGCGTCGAGAATGAACTCGAGGCCCTTGCGCTCCAGCGCGCCCTGCAGCGCCTTCGTCGCCTTCTCCCAGATCTCGTCGGATCCCACGGCTTTTTCAGGCCGGGTCGAAAGATTGACCTCGAACTGGGTGAAGCCGAAGTCCCCGAGCATCTCGAGGGTCAGGTCGAGGACCCGGAGGACCTCCTCCTCGATCTGCTCTTCCTGGCAGAACACGTGCGCGTCGTCCTGGGTGAACCCGCGCACCCGCATCAGCCCGTGCAGCGCACCCGACATCTCGTGCCGATACACCGTGCCGAGCTCGGCCCAGCGCATGGGCAATTCCCGGTAAGAGCGCAGCTTGTCCTTGTAGACCAGCACGTGGAACGGGCAGTTCATCGGCTTGAGCTGGTACGGCTGCCCGTCCTCTTCCATCGGACGGTACATCGACTCGCGATAGAAGTCGGTGTGGCCCGAGGTGTGCCAGAGGTCCTCCAGCGCGATATGCGGCGTGAACAGCAGTTCATAGCCCGCCCGCGTGTGCTGCTCGCGCCAGTAATCCTCCATGACGCGCCGGATGCGGGCGCCGTGGGGGTGCCAGAACACGAGGCCGCCGCCGGCGTCCTCCTGGATGCTGAACAGCTCGAGATCGCGGCCAATGCGGCGATGATCCCGCTTCTCGGCCTCCTCGAGACGCCGCAGATAAGCCTTCAGGGCCTTACTGTCGGCCCACGCGGTCCCGTAAATCCGTTGTAACTGCTCGTTGCGCGCGTCCCCGCGCCAGTAGGCGCCGGCGACCTTGGTCAGTTTGAAGGCCTTGAGCAACCCCGTGCGCGGAACATGCGGTCCCCGGCACAGGTCCTTGAACTCGCCCTGCCCGTAGAGACTGATCTCCTGGTCCGCGGGGATTTCCTCGATGATCTGCGCCTTATATTCCTCGCCGATGCCGCGGAAGAAGGTCACGGCGGCGTCCCGGTTCATCACCTCGCGGTGCACGGGAAGGTCGGCCTCCGCGAGTTCCGCCATGCGCTTCTCGATCGCCTCGAGATCTTCCGGCGTGAACGCGCGGTCGAAGGCGAAATCGTAATAGAAGCCGTCCTCGATGACCGGGCCGATGGTCACCTGGGCGCCGGGGAAGAGTTGTTTCACGGCCTGCGCGAGCAAGTGCGCGGTGGAATGGCGGATGATCTCCAGGCCGTCTTCGTCGCGGGCCGTGATGATGGCGACTTCCGCGTCCGCCTCGAGACGATGGGACGTATCGACCAGGCGGTCGCCCACGCGCGCCGCCACCGCGGCCTTGGCAAGCCCGGGACCGATGTCGGCAGCGAGTTCGGCGACCGTGACAGGCCCGGCGAAGCTGCGCTGACTGCCGTCAGGAAGCGTGATTACTGGCATTTGAAATGGTGCTCAGAATCGGACTCCACGCACCGGACCGGACTGGCCGAGCGAGGACGGCCGGTGCGTGGAAATCTCGGATTTGGTAGGCGCGGGCGGGTTTGAACCGCCGACCCCTACGATGTCAACGTAGTGCTCTACCACTGAGCTACGCGCCTGGAACTGCGAAAAAAGCGCCGCGACCCTAAGCTCGCGGCGCGCGAAAGTCTAACCGACGGCGCCGGGAGTGTCGAGACGGCTTCGGGGGTGCAGCCCGGGCAGGGATGGAAGATTTCTCCCGGGCTGCGGAAGAAGTTTCCGCCCGCTCCGGCCATGCATCCGCTGGCACGAGAGATATTCCCCGTGGTTCTGCCGTTGATGACGGATTTGGCGCGTTTGGTACGGAGATTGCACCCCACTCCTGCGACACGCCGGAAAAGGACTCTCGGACAACTCCGAAAGGATCACCCGGCAACTTCGGACCAACCCATGGAGGTATTCACAATGAGAAAGCCCACGAACTATTCGATCCTGGTGTTTCTCGCCGGCGCGCTGCTCTCGTTTCCGCTTGCGGCGCAGGATCCTTATGCCGCACCGGACGATAGCTGGATCAGCATCAGCGGCGAGGTCGAGACCGTTTCCCCCGACGTATTCACGCTGGATTACGGCGACGGGATGATCACCGTCGAGATGGACGACGGCGACCGGGATGCGGACGCCTACAAGTTGCTCAAGGGCGACAAGGTGACCGTGTACGGCGTCATCGACGACGACCTGTTCGAAACCCGTAGCATCGAGGCGAGCAGCGTGTACGTCGAGAACCTCAACACCTACTTCTTCGCGAGCGCTGTCGATGAAGAGGACATGTTCGTCACATTTACCACGCCGATCGTCGTATCGGAATTGATCGTGCAAGGCACCGTGACGAACGTGGGATTCGACCAGTTCTCCATCGACACGGGAACGCGCGAAATCACCGTCGAAACGGATGATCTGGCCTACAACCCGCTGGACGACGAGGGGTACCAGCAGATCAGTGAAGGTGATGTCGTGAGGGTGACCGGCGAGATAGAGGCGGATTTCATGATGGGCCGTGTCGTGAGCGCAGACACCGTGGTCACGCTCCGCAAGGGCTCCTGAGGGCCGGGCTCATCGCCAATGAGACGTGCTTTGAATCCCGATCATTAACCAGACCCCCACCGTAGCCGGATGCAAAACCCGGCACACGGTTTGCCCCGGGTACGTGTGCCCGGGGCTTTTTTTGATTCCTTATCCGGCGAGATCGGACGGCAGCCCCAGCCCTTCCTTGCGTAAGCGCTCGATCTCGTCGCGCAGTTCCGCAGCGCGCTCGAACTCGAGTTCCCGGGCCCGGCGATACATCTCGTTTTCCAGCTTGCGGATCCGTTTCATCACGTCTTCCGGACTGAGTCGCTCATAGGCCAGCTGCGGTTCGGCGACTTTCCGTCTTGACGACTCGCCCCGACGTGTCTTGCCGCCCTCCTCCCGCGCACCCTCCATGACGTCCGCCACCCGCTTGATGATCGTCTGGGGCGTGATGCCGTGAGCCAGGTTGAACTCGATCTGCTTCGCCCGCCGGCGTTCGGTTTCCCCGATGGCCCGGCTCATCGATCGCGTTTCCTTGTCCGCGTAGAGAATGGCCTTGCCATGCACGTTGCGCGCGGCGCGGCCGATGGTCTGGATCAGGGACCCTTCGGATCGCAGGAAACCCTCCTTGTCTGCATCGAGGATCGCCACCAGCGACACCTCGGGCATGTCCAAGCCTTCCCGCAGCAGGTTGATGCCCACGAGCACGTCGAATTCGCCCCGCCGGAGATCGCGAATGATCTCCGAACGCTCGACCGTGTCGATATCCGAATGAAGATACCGCACGCGCACCTGGTGCTCCGCAAGGTAGTCGGTCAGGTCTTCAGCCATGCGCTTCGTCAGCGTGGTGATGAGAACGCGCTCGTTGCCGGCCACCCGCGTGCCGATCTCGGAAAGGACGTCGTCGACCTGGTGCGTGACCGGGCGTACCTCGACCTCCGGATCCACCAGGCCGGTGGGACGCACCACCTGCTCGACCACCTGTCCCGAACGACCGAGCTCGTATTCGCGTGGCGTCGCCGATACATAGATGGTCTGCGGCGAGAGCGCCTCGAACTCGTCGAAGCGCAACGGCCGGTTGTCCAGGGCCGAGGGCATGCGGAAGCCGAACTCGACCAGCGTCTCCTTGCGGCTGCGATCGCCCTTGTACATCCCGCCGAGCTGGGGAATCGTCACATGGGATTCATCCACGACCAGCAGCGCGTCTTTGGGCAGGTAATCGAACAGGCAGGGCGGCGGTTCACCCGGCTCCCGGCCCGACAGGTACCGGGAGTAATTCTCGATTCCCTGGCAGTAGCCGAGTTCCTGGATCATCTCCAGGTCGAACATGGTGCGTTGCTCGAGGCGCTGCGCCTCGACCAGCTTGTCCGCGGCCCGCAATCGTTGTAACTGCTCGCGCAGTTCCACCTTGATCTCGTCGATGGCCGCGAGCAGGCGTTCCCGGGGCGTGACGTAGTGGGTCTTCGGAAAGATCGTTGCCCGGGGGACGGTACGCAGGACTTCGCCGGTCAGCGGATCGAACCAGGCGAGTGTCTCGATCTCGTCGTCGAACAGCTGGATGCGGATGGCCTCCCGCTCCGACTCGGCCGGGAACACATCGATGACGTCGCCCCGCACCCGATAAGTGCCCTGGCGCAGATCCACTTCGTTGCGGGCGTACTGCATGTCGGCCAGGCGCCTGAGCAGGGTCCTCTGGCCGAGGCGGTCACCCCGATCGAGGTGGAGCACCATCCTGAGATAGGCTGCCGGATCGCCCAGGCCGTAGATCGCGGATACGGTGGCCACGATGATGCTGTCCGGGCGCGACAACAGGGCCTTCGTCGCCGAAAGCCGCATCTGCTCGATATGCTCGTTGATCGATGCGTCTTTCTCGATGTAGGTGTCGGACGACGGTACGTAGGCCTCGGGCTGGTAATAGTCGTAGTAGGAGACGAAGTACTCCACGGCGTTGCCGGGGAAAAACTCTCGAAACTCACCATAGAGCTGTGCCGCGAGTGTCTTGTTGTGGGCCAGCACCAGCGTCGGCCGCTGCAACTGCTGGATGACGTTGGCGATCGTGTAGGTCTTGCCCGAACCAGTGACGCCGAGCAACGTCTGGCTCGCCAGGCCCGCCTGCAATCCACCCACCAGCTGCTGGATCGCTTCCGGCTGATCGCCCGCCGGCGCATAGTCCGAAACGAGCTGAAATGGCGCTGCGGCGGTGTCCTTGGCACTGGGGTTGTCTGTCATCTGGCGGCAATACCTACTGGACTGTGAGGAAGAATCATTTCAACATGGCCCGAGCCTGGCATCGTCTCCCGGGAGTCGGCGCCTCGTCGAGAATGAATTGCAGACCCATCATTATGCACCAGGAGAATTCCGTGGACCTTCGTCTTTCCGAGCGAGTCGACCGCGTCAAGCCTTCGCCGACCATGGCCGTCACCGCGAAGGCGGCGGAGCTCAAGCGCGCCGGGCGCGACGTCATCGGGCTCGGCGCCGGCGAACCGGATTTCGACACTCCCGAGCACATCAAGGCGGCTGCGATCGAGGCGATCCGCGCGGGTCGCACCAAGTACACGGCCGTCGATGGCATCGTCGAACTGCGTGAGGCGATCTGCGAGAAGTTCCAGCGGGACAATGGAATCGCGTACCAGCCCGGCCACGTCCTGGTCTCCTGTGGCGCGAAGCAGAGCATCTACAATCTCGCCGTGGCCTTACTGGGACCGGGCGACGAGGCGATCGTTCCCGCGCCCTACTGGGTTTCCTATCCTGATATCGTGCTGCTGGCCGATGCCACCCCCGTCATCGTGCCGGCCGGGCCCGAACAGCAATTCAAGATCACCCCGCAACAGCTGGCCGACTCGATCACTCCCCGGACGCGTCTCCTGATCCTGAACAGTCCGAGCAATCCGACCGGCATGGCCTATTCCCGGGAGGAACTGGCGGCGCTGGCGGAGGTGTTGCGGGAGCATCCCCAGGTCCTCACGGCCACCGACGATATCTACGAGCCGATCTTCTGGGGAAGCGAGCCTTTCTGCACCCTGCTCACCGCTGCGCCCGATCTGCACGAGCGCGTCGTCACCATCAACGGCGTCTCGAAGTCCTATGCCATGACCGGCTGGCGCATCGGCTACGCCGCAGGGCCGGCCAAGCTCATCTCCGCCATGAAAAAGATCCAGGGGCAGAGCACGTCGAATCCGACTTCGATATCGCAGTATGCCGCCCTCGCCGCATTGACCGGAGACCAGTCCTGCATAGCCGAGATGACCACGGCCTTTCGCGCGCGTCATGACTGGCTTCTCGCAGCGCTCAATGCGGTGCCCGGGTTCCGCTGCCTGCCGGCCGACGGCGCCTTCTATGCCTTCCCGGACGTCTCCGAGGCGATTTCTAAACTGGACGGCGTATCCGACGACACGCAGTTCGCCGAGTACCTGCTCGAAAAAGCCGGCGTGGCGGTGGTTCCGGGTGCTGCGTTCGGCGCCCCGGGGCACGTCAGGCTCTCCTATGCCTGTGGCCTGGAGACGTTACAGAAAGCCGTCGAGCGCATCGCGGGCGCGCTCTGACGATCAGCTTCCTTGACAGGGTCCTGAGCCTTGCTTGAAAATTAGCTGCTTGGGCGAAGGCACCTTCCCCACCCGCTATTCCCCGGTAGCTCAGTTGGTAGAGCGACGGACTGTTAATCCGTTGGTCGTTGGTTCGAGTCCGACCCGGGGAGCCAAACATGAAAAAGGGGCTGCCATGAGGCAGCCCCTTTTTGCGTCTCTTATTGCGCTCGATGACCCTTGGCCCGTACGCCCTGGCCCCGCCGGCTGATGTTCCAGCCTTCAGTTCAGGCCGACTGGTCTTCCGCCTTGAGCGCGGCGGGGCGATCCTCTGAATATTCGTGGCTGTGGTCGTGGTCATGGCTGTGGTCGTGCTTGCCATGCCCCGCCGCCCGGCACCGCTCGCAGTCGACCCACGCGGACTCGCCTTCGATGTAATGCTCTTTTTTCCAGATCGGGAGGCGTTGTTTCAGCTCGTCGATGACGTAGCGGCAGGCCTTGAAAGCCTCGTCCCTGTGGGGTGCCGCTGCGCCCACCCACACCGCGAGTTCCCCGACGCCGAGATCGCCGATGCGGTGCACACAGGCCATGCGCACGGGTCCGAAGCGCTCTTCCGCCTCGGCCAGGATCCGCAGGCCCTCGGCGGTCGCCAGGTCCGCGTAGGCCTCATAATGCAGGCCCGAGACCGAACGACCCTTGTGATGGTCGCGCACCCAGCCCTCGAATGCCGTGTAGCCGCCGCAATCGGGGCTCATGAGGCCGCGGCGCAAGGCATCGACATCGACCTGTTCGCTGGTGATTTCGAACATCGTCACTAACCTCCAGATACCGGCGGGATGAAGACGATTCGATCACCGTCCGCCAGGCTCGCGTCCCAGGATGAAAAAGCGTCGTTGACCGCCACCTTGAGATGGCGGCGCTCCGTATTGAAATCATGACGCGCATCCAACTCGGTCCAGAGTTGTGCCGGCGTCTGTGCGGAGGTCTCGAACTGTTCCGTCTCGACCCCGGCCCGCTCGCGCAGCCACGCGAAATAACTGATATTCACTTTCACTGTCATGTTGCCCGCCAATCGCCGCTCTTGCCGCCCGTCTTTTCCAGCAGCCGAAGCTCGCGAATTACGATCCCCTTCGACAGCGACTTGCACATGTCGTAAATGGTGAGAGCCGCCACGCTGGCCCCGGTCAGGGCCTCCATTTCCACCCCGGTCTGCCCATGCAGGCTGACGCGGCAATCCACGATCGCCTCGTCACCTCTCATGTTGACCGCAATATTGCAGTCCTCCAGCCCAAGGGGGTGGCAGAAAGGGATCAGCTCATGCGTGCGTTTCGCCGCCAGGACACCCGCGACGATCGCCGTATGAAACACCGGCCCTTTCGCTGTTGCGTAATCGTTCTCCGCGAAAACCCGTGCCGCATCGGGAGGGAACCCGACCCTGGCCTGCGCGTGCGCGGTCCGCCTGGTCACGGCCTTGCCGCCGACATCGACCATCCGCGGAGTGCCGCGGTCGTCGAGATGGGTGAATCGATTCGCTGCCAAGTGGGTCATCCGCCGATGTAATACATCTCGATTTTCTCGGTCCGCACGCTGCTCCCGTCTTCGGCGCGTTGCTCGCTGTAGCGGTCGTTGCGTCCACGCCAGACCTTGTCGATCATCTCACCGAGCTGTGCGTCCTCGATGCCTTCCCGCATCGGGCCGCGAAAATCCGTGCCGCGCGCCGCAAACAGGCAGGTATACAAGCTGCCGTCGGAAGAGAGCCGTGCCCGGGTGCAGTCCCCGCAGAACGGCTGGGTCACGGAGCTGATGAACCCGATCTCCCCTGCACCGTCGGCGTATTCCCAACGCTCGGCCACCTCGCCACGGTAGCCGGCCTCGATCGGACGGATCGGCCAGCGCTGGTTGATGCGCTCGACGAGCTCCGCGGAGGGCACCAGTTCCTTCTCGTTCCACTTGTTGAGCGTGCCCACATCCATGTATTCGATGCATCGCACCACCACGCCCGTATTCCTGAAGCGGTCCAGCAGCGCATAGATGCCGTTCTCGTTGAGGCCCCGCTGGACCACGGTGTTGATCTTCAACGGCGTGAGCCCGGCCTCGATGGCCGCATCGATCCCTTCAAGCACGCGCTCAGGCGTGCCTCGTCCGCCGCTCATGCGGCGGAATGTCGCTTCGTCGAGTGCATCGAAACTGACGGTGACGCGATCCAGGCCGGCGCCCTTCAGCGCAGCCGCATGCTGGGCAAGCAGGATCCCGTTCGTCGTCAGCGCCAGGTCTTCGACCCCGTCGATGAGGCTCAACTCGCCGATGAGGTCTACGAGCCCCGGGCGCAACAGCGGTTCCCCGCCCGTCAGGCGAAGCTTGGTGACCCCGCGTTCGACGAACAGACGCGCCAGGCGCGTGATCTCCGCGAACGACAACCGTTCGTCGGAATGCAGAAACTGGAAATCGCGGTGGTACTGGTTCTCCGGCATGCAATACGGGCAGCGGAAATTGCATCGGTCCATTACCGAGATCCGCAGGTCCCGCAAGGGCCGCCCACGGCGATCGTCAAGAGAGTTTGCATTGGACATTGCTGCGCCCGGGTTGCGTGTTCGTGCTTCCATCAACGGCCCCCATCGTCTTGTTGTTATCGGGAAATTATCGCACGCTCCGGCGACGCCGCGCCACCTGCCACCCCGTCGGTCCGGGTCGCGTCGCAGCAAAAGAAAAGGCGCCCCGGGGGCGCCTCTTCTCCAGTCCTGCTGCAGAGGATAACAGCTTATTCTTCTTCTTCCTTGATGAAGTTGTAGCGGAAGCCGAGCAGGAACACGTTCACGTCGTAATCGAGGGTGTCCGCGCCGAAGGTCAACACGTTCCCGATGGTCGCCTCCCCCACTCCGTCTTTCGCCCAGTCATCCGCCGAGAATTCCTCCCAGCGGAAACCCAGGTTTACGCTCCAGCGCGGGCTCAGGTGATAATCGGCCATCAGTTCCACGCCCGTGAGCTTGGAACGCAGCGTCGGGAACGCAGTGCCGGCGGCTCCAAGGCTGTTGGCGATCGTGATATCCCCGGTGGTGTCTGCGCGCGTCCAGTCGGCACGCAGGTCCAGCTTGCCCTCTCGCAGCCCCGGCCAGGTCAATGCGAGGCCCTGGACATCGTGGCGATCGCGCGTGCGGCCCTCCCAGTTCGGTTGTGCGGTGTTCGGCACCGCGAAACTGCCTGCCCCGATCGTGTCCGAGTCATAGTTTTCACGACTGTAGAACACGGTGGCGACGATCTCGCGCCACAACTGGAGGTTGGCGTCCGCACTGAACTGGTCATAATCGGTTGCCACCAGTCCCACCGGGCTGTCCTCGTAATCATCCTGCGCACGCTCGTAACGCAGGGACACGCTGCCGCGCGCTCCCGGTACGAGATCCGCCTGGACCAGGAACGAGTCGCGCTCCCGGTCCGTCAAGTTGTACTTGCGCAACAGCGGATTCTGGGCGGCGCCAGGACCGATGCTGGGGACCTGGAGATACTCCGATGCGTCACGCGAGGCGTTCTCGGCCTGCAGGCTCAACGTCATCGCACTGAACGGCCGGATCCTGGCCCGTCCCCAGTAACTGTCCTCCTCGGTCCGCTCCACGTTCTGGAAATCGCGCTCACGGACTTTCCGGGCCCAGCCTGCGGTGGCATCGAGCATCCGGCTGAATCGATAGTCGCCCTGGAACGAGATATCGCGATTCTCGAAACTATAGGCGGGATTGACGAACGACACCGACTGGAACGAGTCGGCCTGGACGATCGCCCAGTCGTACTGTCCGGACGTGTTGTCTCGCTCGTTGGAGCGATACTCGGCAGACATGCGCAACCGGTCCATCGGCCGTGTGGTGAGGCGCAGGTTCATCGCGGTGGTGTCCGCCTCGCCGTCGAAACTCTCCACCGGCAAAGGCTGTGCGGCAATCGCTGGATTGATCGTGTACTGCAGCAGGGCATCGGATTGTTCCATGCGCCCCTGGGCATAGCTGGCATTGACCGTCGTGTCCCAGGTCGTGAAGCGATAGGCTCCTGCGAGCTGCACCTGCTGGTAACGATTGTCCGGCGCCATGGCCATCCGTCCCAGGTCGGGCCCGTTGAACGGGTTGTCCCAGGTCAGCGACGTGTCCTTGTTGCTGAAAAACGAGCCGAAATAGCCGAGGCGGACATTCCAGTTCGTGCCCGCGTAAACCAGCGCCGCATCCACCTGGTCTGTCTGGTAGTCCAGGGGCTTGACGAGATCGGCGGCCGTGCCCAGGAAGTTGCCCCAGGTCAGACCGCGTCCTTCTTTCGTCTGCTGGCTCCAGTCGATTTCGTACCGTAACCTTTCGCTCTGGATGAACTCGATGCCGAGGCCGAGCGTCTCGCGATCCCACCCGAGCTCGAAATCCCTGAGTGTCGTGTCCAATGCCGCAAACCCGGAGGTGAAATTGCCGCGGATCCAGCTGGACGGAAGGGTCAGCCTGCTGGTGCCGAGCCCGCCATAGGGTGTTTGCACCGAATCGTCGAGCCGGCGTGGCAATTCATCCCATGACAGGTCCACCATCCAGGTGCCCTGGCGCCCGGCCTGCAGGGCGAACTCGCGGGAGTCCAGGCCCAGGTTCCGCGCTTCAAGGCCGACGGCATAACCGCCCCCCGCCCGATAGAGGATGTCGGCGCCGGCGTTGAGATAGGCGCCTTCTTCATCGAGTCCGGTGTAGTCGCCGAAGCGCGCCGAGTCGTCGGACACGTGCAGCGCCTCCGCATCGACATTGCCTTCCACGCCCTTCTCCGGGAAGGGGCAGAACCGGCATGACCACTGCTCGAAATCAGGAAGTTCCTGCGCCAGCGCGGGGCTTGCCACCGTTCCGGCGCCAAGCAGGGACGCCACCATGATCTTGAGAATTCGATTTCCGTTCATCTCGTTCGACTCCTGCGGCGCTTAGCGCATCAACGCCTTGCCGGACGGGTGATTCGAGCCATGTACCTGCGTATGGCAGCTCAGGCAGTTGCCCGCAAGCAGATAAGCCGATGCCGTGCCGTCGGCGAGGCCGTTGCTGTCGTGGGGCACCGAGGGGTGACCGCTCGGCGTGTGACAGGACTGGCACAGCAGGGGCGCGCGTCGGGTAAGCATCGAGGGGTGCACTGCACCGTGAGCGTCGTGACAAATGGTGCAGTCCTCGGCTACCGGCGCATGCTCCCAGACCAGCGGACCGCGCTTCTCGGCATGGCAGTCGTAACAGGTATCGTTGATGGTCGTGCGTGTCAGCAAGGCTTCGTTGGTCGAACCGTGCGGGTCGTGACAATCGGTGCAAGCGAGTTCTCCCTGCCGCACGGGATGCGCGGAGGGCTTGAGGAAGTCGCTCTTGACTTCCGCATGGCAGGCGTAACACGCGTCGGCCTGGGTCCTGGGGTCCAGCATCGGGTCCGTCGGGGTGTGCGAACTGTGGCAGTCCGCACAGGCGACATCGTTGAGATCATGGATGCTGCCGCCCCACTGCTCGCCGACGTGGCCCTCGTGACAGGCGAGACACATCGCGTTCTGCTCGGGGATGGGCGTCCATGCTTCGGAGCCGAAATTGATGATCGCGGGACGCGGTTCGCCGCGACGAACCCGTCCGCCATGGGCGCCGCCCGGCCCATGGCAGGCCTCACACTGCAGTTGCTGCTCGCCGAACGGGGACCGCGCGTCATGCGGGTTGCCGTGCGGGTTCTGGAAAATGCCCATGATGGGCGGATCCCAGTTCCTGTGACAGCCGATACAGCTATCCGCGCCGCGCCGGCTGAAGCTGGGTTCTTCGTCCGCGGCCGCGACTGCATCCGCGAAGCCAAGCAGCAGCAGGACGAATATAACGACGCTCATTCTCGACAGCATTTTGCTTCCCTTCCGATGAGGCGGTCCCGAGCCGAAACTACACGCTCGGTCGGGACCTGTATATAAGGGGAAAAGCCAGATGATTCAGCTGGCCTCCCCCTGGAAAAAACGGCTACCGCCGCCCGGGCGCGGCGCGGTCCGGGATGTCCGAAGACATCCCGGACGACACACTCAGAACACGCCGTGGACAATCTCGACGTCCGCGATCCGGCCCGGACCGTGGCACACGTCGCAGGTCTCGATATACGCCGAACTGCTCCCGGACTCGAGCATCTCCTTGGTGATGGTGGTATCCGTCGGAGACGGCAGGTAACCGCCGTTCAGCTCGATGTGCGCCCGGAGCGGATTCAGAATGAAGTCCGGCGCCGCCTGGTGACACGACCAGCAGGCTGCAGACGTCGGCGTGATGGCCACGTCATCGCGCCAGTCGGAACGGTCTGCGCCGGTGTTGATGGTCACCGAGCGGTCGTCCGACGAGCCGTAATAAGTCCCGGGCTCATGGCAGGCGAGGCAATTGCTGAGCGGCTGCGGATACGTGAGGTCCGAGTAGTCATGGGGCCTGTTGCCAAAGCCGTAGGCCACGTATTGCGCCGCATGCAATGCGTGGGTCATGAAGCGCATGTCGACGCTCTCTTCGCCTTTGCCGTCCAGGGGAGACGGGTTATCCCAATCGAAACCCACCCGCCGGCGCACGTCGGTCGAATCCGGATTGTGGCAGGTCGCGCAGAGCTGGACGTCGTCGGTACGGTTATTGCCGTGCAGCGAGAGGCTTTCATGGCAATCGTTGCAACGAGCGATGGAGACGATATTTCGCCGCGGCGTATCGGGGAAGAAGACGGTCCCCTTGACCGGCAGCCGGTCGGTGTAAACGCCGTCGCCGTCGAGATCCCCGGCCGGGTGGCCTTCCATTGCGACCGCGATCGCGCCGTCGAGGTCGGCCGGCACCGGGTCGGCGTTGCTGCCGGTCGCCGTCACCGTGTAGCTCCCGTCGGCGTTGCGCGTGGCATTGGCCTGCAGGAACGCGAGATTCAGCTGCACGGGCTGGGCCGGCGCGCCGGCATCCACGGTCGCACTGCCGCTGCCCTCGTTCGTGTAGTCGCTGGTCGGCCAGGCGATATCGAGGTTGAGCGTCGCCACGCCGCCGCCAGTGGTGAACGCCGGGTCCGCATTGATGTCGTAACGCGTGCCGTCACTCGGGTTGCTGATGGCGAAGGTCACCGTCGGCGTTTCACCGGGGGCGAAGCTCGTGACATCGAGGATCTCGAACGCGAATTCGTTGCGCGCCACCTCGATCGCCAGTCGTGGGCCTGCGAGGTGGTTGGAAACGTTGCCGCCGCCGACGGCACCGCCCTCGGCATGGCAATTGACGCAGGTGCCGTCCGCGATGGGGCCGCCGAAATCATGCTGGTAAGCGTAGGTCGCTATGCCCGTCACGCCGTCCGGCGCACCGGTCAACAGGCCATCGACATGGCAACCGCCACAGCTCGGGGCCGTGGCCGTGGACTGCCAGGCGTCGCCCTGCGGCGTGACCTCCGACGCGGCATGGCAGTTCTCGCAGAACAGCGGCGACTGCGGGTAGGTCACTTCCGAGTAATCGTGTTGGGAGCCACCGAAACCATAGACGACATACGGTTCGGCGCGGCTTTCCCCCAGATGAATCGAATGCACCATGTACGCCATGTCCAGCGATTCGCCTGAATCGGGGTCGATGGTCCGTGGATTGTGGCAGGTCACGCAGTACTCCACGGTCACGCGGGGGCCGCCGTGAATCTCCAGTCGCAGATGGCAGTCATTGCAATTGGCATCTGCAGCAACCGCCCGCGCAAGCGGTACGACGGGCTCACCGGTCGCCGGGGTGAAGTCGAAAACGGGGTTGTCGGGGAAGATCTGGTTGCCCGGGGCGGCCATGCGCAGCTCGAAACCGACGCGATGAGGCAGGTCGGGCTCGTAACTTACGGCCACCGGGGACGTCACATTCGCGGGATCCGTCGCAAACGTGTAGCGGTAGCGCCCTTCGCCGAGCTCCTCTAACGTGCCGGCCGAGCCGGACTCGGTGGTCGCCTGCAGCGCCTGGTCCAGGACCTGCGGTGAGCCGCTGGCCGGCGGTGCGAGACGATTGATGTAACTCACCCACTGGGCGGGTTCGCTGCCCTGGGCCGGGACGAGCTTGGCCAGGGTGAAACTGATGACGTTAGGCGCGAGCCCGAGGACGTTGCCGCCCGCTGACGTCTGCAAGGTGAATTCCACGGCCGGCGGGCTCTGCACCGAGACCGAAGTGATCTCCGCGACCAGTCTTCCGGCCGCATCGACGGTCTCCTGGCTGAGGCGGCTGCCATTGCCTATGACGATATCGCCGCCGGCGCCCGGTGCGCTGGGTCCCTCGGGACCTTCCGGGCCTTCCGGTCCCTGGCCACCCGGATCGCCGCCCGGACCCGGAGGCCCTGCCGGACCATCATCGCCATCGCAACCGGCGAGTGCCAGTGAGATGACGGCGAGCGCCAGAAGCGCTGGTATGCCCGAAAGCCTTTCCGAAAGCCCAATCATGGTGATCCCCTTGACCATCTCGACCCAAACCGCGCGCGTATGCTGCGCGGGGCCCCGAATCACGGAGCCTGCCTGTTACATTTCAGTTTATAAGGTCCGGGTTCAATATCCGGGTTTATACCTAAGCTACGGAAAAACAAGCTTTCCTGAGCGCAGGGGGAAGCCGGAATCAAGTGTTTGCGTGCCCTCGGGACGCAAGAGGCCGCCGCCGGACCCATGACCCGGCGACATCCGGGACCCGCCCGGAGCGCGTCAAACGGACAAAGTCTTCAGATGTGCGCGAAAATCGGGGCCGAGTTCCGGATGTTTCAGGCCGAAGTGCACCGTGGCCTCGAGATAACCGAGCTTGCTTCCGCAGTCGAATCGCCTGCCGTCGAAGGCATGGCCGAAGACAGGCTCTTCCTGCAACAGCCGTGCAATGGCATCGGTCAACTGGATCTCGCCCCCGGCGCCGGCCTGGGTTTCTTCGAGCAGGTCGAATATGCGCGGGGTCAATACGTAGCGACCGACCACCGCCAGGTTCGAGGGCGCATCGGCGGGCTGCGGCTTCTCGACGATCCCCCGCAGCCGGTGCAAGCCGCTCTCCTCTCGCTCACCGTCGATGATCCCGTATTGCCGGGTCTGGTCGGGCGGCACTTCTTCGACGCCGAGGACGCTTCCCCCGTACTCGTCGAATATGCGTGCCATCTGGCCGAGGCAGGCCTCCTCCGCATCGATCAGGTCGTCTGCAAGGTGCACGAAGAACGGCTGCTCTCCCACCACGGGTCGCGCGCACAACACCGCGTGACCGAGTCCCAGCGGCTCGCCCTGGCGCACGTAGATGCAGTTCACCCGTGCGGGCACGATGTTACGTACCATTTCACGCAGTGATTCCTTGTCTTTGCTCGCAAGCAGGGCTTCCAGATCGGGATCGACATCGAAATGATCCTCGATCGCACGTTTCGTCCGGCCCGTGATGAATACCAGGTTATTTGCGCCGGCCTCGATCGCTTCCTCGACCGCATACTGGATGAGCGGCTTGTCCACGATGGGCAGCATTTCCTTCGGGCTCGCCTTGGTCGCCGGGAGAAATCGAGTCCCTTTTCCCGCGACGGGGAATACTGCATAGCGGATGTTCTTCTTCAAGTGTTGCCTCCCGCGGCGCTTGCTCCATGCTGGAGAACAATGCTGGCACACCCGCAGTCAGAGGCGCAACGCGGCGGGCGACAGCTGGAGTCGGGGCCACTTCCAGCTGCCGCCCGCGCGCCGGCCTATTCGGACTTTTCGGGTGAACCGGCCACCATCCGCTCCCGATTTTCCTCCAGCACGCGCTCGCTGATGCCCTGGACGAGCGCCAGTTCGTCCGGAGAGCGGAACGGACCGTTATCTTCCCGCCAGGCGATGATCGCTTCCGCACGGGCGGGACCTATGCCCTTGAGCTCTTTTGCGAGCGTCGCAGCATCGGCCGTGTTGATGTCGACCGGCTCGGCCCAGGCCAGGATCGGCAGGAACGCGAGCGCGGCCAGAAAAATTTTGGCGATGTGAATCATGTTGGACTCCTTGTTGCAGATGAAGCGCAGCCGATTCGGCCGCGGCATTCATCGTCCGCCGGAATCCTGTCAGGCGGGAGGTAGAGAATTCAGTGCTTGCGCGCGGTTTCCGCCGGCAAGGCTCGCGCATCCAGCATTGCTTCGAAGCGGAACTTGGTCACCGGGCGGGTCGTGTCCCAGCTGCGGCAACTCGGACACTGCCAATAAAGGGCATTGCCCGAAAACCCGCATACCTCGCAACGATAGCGCGGACTGGCTTTCGCGATCCGCCGCATGGCGCCGCTGATCCGCCGGACCGCGGCGTCCTTGCCGCCGTCGGTCTCCAGGGTGGGACGCAAGGTCTCGAGGATATCGGTCAGGATGGGATTGCCGGCGATGAAGTCCACGATGGCCTGTCGGGTCACCGAGTCATCGAAACTTCCATCGGTGATCGCGGCAAAGGCGACGCCTGGCCGCCAGGCTGGATGTTTTTCGATCGCGTTGCTTAACCATTGCTCGAAAGCCGCGGGCTTGCCGAGCTCGACATAACTGCGCCGCAATTCCGGCAACACATCCACGAGAAAGCCACCGTCCCGTTCCAGGGCCTGCTCGTAAAGACGCACCGCCAGGCGATGATCGCCCTCCCGCTGCGCCACCGACGCGCGCATCATGGCGCCGCGTACCGTGTGCCGGTCCGCGGCCTGGGCACGCTTCAACCAATGGCGGGCCGCGAGCAGATCACCCCGTCCCAGCGCCTCCTGGGCAAGCTCGCAGGAGTAATGCGCCACCACCGTCCCATTGGCCTCGCGGGAGATGGATACGAGCTGGTCCATCGCTCCGATCGCTTTCTCCCAGTCGCGTTGCAGCTCGTAAATTCGCACGAGCCCGCGCAACCCCTGCTCGCGCTGTGCATTGCCCCGGGCGACCTGTGCGTAGACCTGCTCGGCGCGATCGAACAAGCCAGCCTTGAAGTAATCCTCGGCGAGTTCGTTGAGGGCGCGCGCTCGCGCTTCCCGCGGGAGATCCGGGCGCGCGACGAGGTTCTGGTGGACCTTGATCGCCCGCTCCGTCTCGCCGCGGCGGCGAAACAGTGCGCCAAGGGCGAAATGCGTGTCGATGGTATCCGCGTCCATGTCCACCATGCGGATGAACACCTCGAGGGCCTTGTCGGGTTCCTCGTTGAGGAGATAGTTGAGGCCCTGGAAATACTCCGCGCTGACATGCCGGGGGCCGGTTGCGAGTCCCCGGTTCGCACTGCGTCGGGCGAAGAACCAGCCCAGGCCCGCCGCGACGGCGAAAAGCAGCAGCAACAGCAGCGTGTCAGCCGCGCTCATCTCTCACCTGGAGCGCCGTTTCCGCCGGCGAATGGTCCAGCTGCCGGCGCAACCGCCGGCGATCCGCTGCAATCCGTGCGATCCAGAGTATCGCGGACAGTGTGCCGAGCAGCCAGCCGAACGCCAGGGCGAGCACGAAGGCCAGGCCCAGGGGTGCCTGGAACTGAGCAAAGCCGACATCGAGGGAGATTGTCCCTGGATTGAGCGACGTGAAGAAAGCTGAAGCCGCGACGGCGGCAAGGAGAATGATTCCGGTCAGAATCCGTTTGATCATGACAATCCGGCTCGTAGCGCGCCCGGGCGCGATCCAGACTGGATTGTATCAGTGCGCAGAGCCGGGCGATGCGCCCGGCGTACCCGGGTCGATCAGGCCTTGATCGGCAGGTGACGGCCGGAGTTCACCCGCTCGCGCAGATCCTTCCCGGGCTTGAAGTGCGGCACGTACTTGCCCGACAACGCGACGGCCTCGCCGGTCTTCGGGTTGCGGCCGATGCGCGGTGGGCGGAAATGCAGCGAAAAACTTCCGAACCCCCGGATCTCGATGCGCTCGCCGCTGGCCAGGCTGTTGCTCATCACCTCGATCAGGTACTTGACCGCAAGTTCCACGTCCTTGGCGTTCAGGTGGTTCTGGCGGTGAGCTATTGCCTCGATCAGTTCAGACTTTGTCATGGTGTTGATCCGTCAGCGCCTCGATCTGAGTCCATGCGTGTTCGATAACGGGCGGGCCACCGGTGGCGGCCCGCCCGAATCTACCTCAGCTGTTTTCCTGGCTCGAGATCTGCTCCTTGAGCAGGTCGCCGAGCGTAGTCCCCGTCGTCGTGTCAGACTTCTTGTAGCTCTGCATCGCCTCGGCTTCTTCCCAGACTTCCTTGGCCTTGATGGACAGGGAGATCTGGCGGCTCTTGCGATCGAGCCCGATGAACCGTGCCTCGACCTCTTCACCCTGCTTCAGCACGGTGCGGGCGTCCTCGACGCGTTCCCGGGAGAGTTCCGAGGCCCGCAGGTAGCCTTCCAGGCCGCCCACATCGACCAGCGCGCCCTTGGCGTCCACTTCCGTGATCACGCCGCGGACGATGCTGCCCTTCGGGTTCTCGGCCAGCCAGGCCGACATCGGGTCGCGATCCATCTGCTTCACGCCCAGCGAGATGCGCTCGCGCTCGGGATCGATCGACAGCACGATGGCTTCCACTTCCTCGCCCTTGCGGTAATTGCGCACGGCGTCTTCCCCGGCCAGGTCCCAGGACAGGTCGGAGAGGTGCACGAGGCCGTCGATGCCGCCGTCGAGACCGATGAAGATGCCGAAATCGGTAATGGACTTGATGACGCCCTTGACGCGATCACCCTTGTTGAAGCTCGTGGCGAACTCGTCCCAGGGGTTGGGCATGCACTGCTTGATGCCGAGGGAGACGCGCCGGCGCTCCTCGTCGATCTCGAGCACCATGACTTCGATCTCGTCGCCGATCTGCACGATCTTGGACGGGTTGACGTTCTTGTTCGTCCAGTCCATCTCGGAGACGTGCACCAGGCCTTCCACGCCGTCCTCGATCTCGACGAAGGCGCCGTAGTCGGCCAGGTTGGTCACGCGCCCGAACAGCCGGGTGTTGGTCGGGTAGCGACGCGCGATATCCTGCCAGGGATCCTCGCCGAGCTGCTTCAGGCCCAGCGACACGCGATTGCGCTCGCGGTCGAACTTCAGGACCTTCACCTGGATCTCGTCGCCGACGTTGACGACCTCGGACGGGTTCTTGACCCGGCGCCAGGCCATGTCGGTGATATGCAGCAGGCCATCGATGCCGCCGAGGTCGACGAATGCGCCGTAGTCGGTCAGGTTCTTGACGATGCCGGGCAGCACGGCCCCCTCGGTCAGGTTCTTCAGCAGTTCCTCGCGCTCGACGCTGTGTTCGGCCTCGACGACCGCGCGGCGCGAAACAACCACGTTGTTGCGCTTGCGATCGAGCTTGATGACCTTGAACTCGAGCATCTTGCCCTCGAGGTAACCGGGATCCCGCACCGGCCGGACATCCACGAGGGAGCCAGGCAGGAACGCGCGGACCAGTTCGAGTTCCACCGTGAAGCCGCCCTTGACGCGGCCGGTGATCATGCCCTCGACGATCTCGCCCTTCTCGAAGGCTTCCTCGAGGACCGTCCAGGTGCGGGAACGCTTGGCCTTGTCGCGCGACAGGCGCGTCTCGCCGAAGCCGTCCTCGACGGCGTCCAGCGCGACTTCGACTTCGTCACCGACCTCGACTTCCCACTCGCCCTTCTCGTTCTTGAACTGCTCGGCGGGAATGACGGATTCGGATTTCAGTCCGGCGGAAACGATGACGACATCGTCGTTGATCTCGACGACCTGTCCCTTGAGGATGGCGCCGGGGCGAATCTGCTGACTCGCGAAACTTTGCTCAAAGAGCTCTGCAAAACTTTCAGACATGGGTTGTTGATCCAACGGCTCGCAGGCCGACCAATGGTTATCCGACGGCGCATCCTTGCCTCGTCGGGCTTTCATTAAAAAAGGCCCCTTTCCGTAGGGACCGCGATAACTTCACTCCTGCCGCATCAACTGCCGCCGCGCCATTTCATCGAGCACGACACCGACGACTTCATCGATATCCATGTCGGTGCTGTCGATCACGCACGCGTCCGGTGCCGGACGCAAAGGCGCCTCGGCACGCTCCGCGTCCCGCCTGTCACGGTGGGCAATCTCCGCCGTAAGACCGGAAAGGCTAACATCAAACCCCTTTTCCTTCAACTGCTTATAGCGGCGTCTCGCGCGTTCCTCGGCGGCCGCAGTGAGGAATACCTTCATTTCGGCATCCGGGAATATGACCGTGCCCATGTCGCGCCCGTCCGCCACCAGCCCCGGCGGCCGGCGGAATCCCCGCTGGAGTCCCACCAAAGCGGTCCGCACCCCCGGCAACTGCGCGACCTGGGAGGCCTCATCGCCGCAGCGCTCGGTGCGAATCCCCTCGCTCACATCCTCGCCGTCGAGCAAGACCTGCTCGCCGGAGAATCGCACCGGCAGGTCCCGCGCCAGCACAGCGAGCCCGGCTTCGTCATCCAGTGCCACGCCTGCGCGGCCGGCCGCCAACGCCACGAGGCGGTACAGTGCACCGCTGTCCAGCAGGCGCCAGCCGAGCCGCTCCGCGACGCGCCGGCACAAGGTGCCCTTTCCTGCGCCGCCCGGTCCGTCTACCGCCAGTACCGGTGCACCGTTCATGCGCGGTGCTCCGCATGCAGCGGCTCGACGGACAGCCCGAGCGTCGCGGCCGCCTGTTCGAAGCCGGGGAACGAGGTCGCCACGTTCGCGACGTCGAGAATCTCGATCGGACCGGAGGCGCGGGCGGCGCCGATCGCAAAGGACATGGCCACGCGGTGGTCGCCACCACTGTCCACCACACCGCCCCGCATGCCCCCGCCGCGGATCAGGAGGCCGTCCGCCTGCTCGCTGACCTCGACCCCGACCGCTTCGAGCCCGCGGGCCATCACGGCAATCCGGTCGGATTCCTTCACCCGCAACTCCTCGGCGCCCCGGACCCGCGTCTCGCCGCGGGCATACGCGGCTGCGACGAACAGCGCCGGCAGTTCGTCGATGGCCAGCGGGACGAGTTCGGGAGGCACGTCGGCACCGACGAGGTCCGCGCGCCAGATCCGCAGGTCGGCGACCGGTTCCCCCGACTCTTCTCGCGGGCTCGATATCTCGATCCGTCCGCCCATCATCCGCAGAATGTCGAGCAGCCCGGTGCGCGTGGGATTCATACCCACGCCCTGCAGTTCGATCGGGGCCTCCCCGCCGGCCAGCAGTCCGGCCACGATGAAAAAAGCAGCGGAGGAAAAGTCCCCGGGAACGACGACCTGTCCCCCCGAGGGACGGGTCGGTCCCGTTACGGCGGCGCCCCACTCGCCCCGCTCGACCGGGCACCCGAGTGATTCCAGCAAGCGCTCGGTATGGTCGCGACAGACGGCCGGCTGGCGAACGACAGTCCGGCCCTCGGCCGACAACCCGGCGAGCAGCAGGGCGGACTTGACCTGGGCGCTGGCCACCGGCAGGGCGTAGTCGATGGCTTCCAGCCGCGCCTGGCCGCTGATCCTGAGCGGCGGTCGGCCGGCGGTCGTTTCGATCCGGGCGCCCATGCTGCGCAGCGGCGCGGCCACCCGTTCCATCGGGCGACGGCGCAAAGACTCGTCGCCGTCGAGTACGGCGGCCAGCCCGTGTCCGGCCAGCAGGCCGGTCATGAGCCTGATGCCCGTACCCGAGTTGCCGAAATCCAGCGGCACTGAGGGCGCCCGGAGCTGCTCCGGCGGCAACACCCTCAGGCCCCCGTCGGCCAGTTCCTCCACCCGGGCGCCGAGAGACTCCACGGCGTGGCGCGTGGCGAGACAATCCTCGCTCTGCAGGAAGCCCTGCACCTCGAGGGGGGCCTCAGCCACCGCCCCCAACAACATGACGCGGTGGGAAATCGACTTGTCGCCGGGGACGACGATGGATCCGCCGAGAGTCGGTGCCGGGTTCACCCGCCAGCCTGCTGCGCTCATGCGCCGATGACCCTGGCCAGCGCGGTCACCAGGCGATCGTTTTCCTGTTCCGTGCCGATGCTGATACGCAGATGATCGGGCAACTCGTAATTCGCCACCGGCCGGACGATCACACCCTCGTGCAACAGGGCCTCGAAAAGGGGTTGCGCGGGCCGATGCATATCGACCAGCAGGAAGTTGCCGGCCGAGGGCACGACGCCGAGTCCGAGGCGTTCACAGGCTTCAGCGACGCGCGCCATTTCCACCGCATTCAGTGCCACGCTGCGGGCGAGGTGATCGACATCCTCCAGTGCAGCCAGTGCGGCGGCCTGGGCGATACTGCTGGTGTTGAACGGCTGGCGGATGCGATTCAGCAAATCCGCGATGTCGCTGCCGGACAACGCATAGCCGATCCTCAGTCCGGCCAGCCCATAAGCCTTGGAAAACGTGCGGGTCACGACGAGATTCGGGAAGCGGGCCACCCACTGGCTCGTGTCCGGGTAAGCCGGTGCATCCACGTACTCGAAATAAGCCTCGTCCACGACCACGATGACGTGTTCGGGCAGCGCCTGGATGAAGGCCTCGAGCCGCTCCGCATCCAGCCAGGTGCCGGTCGGATTGTTGGGGTTGGCGATGAAGACGAGGCGCGTGGCCGGACCCACGAATGCGGCCATGGCATCCAGATCATGCCCATAAGGCTGTGCATGCCCGGCGGGATGGGCCGCAGCGACCCGGTGTGTGGCGCCGGTCGCCTGCACCACCAGCGAATACACCGCGAAGGCATGGCGGGAGTACACCGCTTCCCTGCCGGGTTGCAGGAAGGCCTCGGCCAGCAGGGCCAGGACGTCGTTGGAACCGTTGCCGAGCGTGATGCAGGCGGCCGGCAGCCCGTGCCGCGCGGCCAGCGCCTGCTTGAGCTCGAAACCGTTGGCATCGGGGTATCGCGGCAGGTCGGCGGCCGCCTCGGAGATCGCGGTGAGCACGCGCGACGAAGGGCCCAGCGGGTTTTCGTTCGAGGCCAGTTTGACGATATCAATGACGCCGTACTCGCGTTCGAGTTCGGCGACCGGCTTGCCGGGCTGGTAGGGCCGGAGCCCGTGTAGTCCCGGCGCAGCCAGGTCCAGGAATCTGTTAGTCATGCAACCTCCCGAGCGGAGGCCGAAGTTTACAGGATCGCTGCCGGATAGGAGCCGAGCACGCGGCACCAGGCGGCGGCTTTCTCCAGGTCCCGGAGTGCGGCAGCGACATTCGGGTCGTCACGATGCCCCTCGACATCGACGAAAAAAACATAGTCCCACTTGCCGCGGCGCGAGGGCCGCGACTCGATCCGGGTCATGCTGACGTCATGCTGCGACAAGGGATAGAGCAATTCCTGCAGTGCGCCGGCCGCATGTCGGGAGGACAACAAGAGCGACGTCTTGTCCCGTCCGCTGGGCCCCGGCGCTTCACGGCCGATGACCACGAACCGGGTCGTGTTGTCGGGCCGGTCCTCGATATTGGGCATCAGGATCTCGAGGCGATAGATCTCCGCCGCCGTATCGCCGGCGATCGCCGCCGCGCCGATCTCCTCGGCGGCCAGGCGCGCCGCCTCCGCGTTCGACGCCACCGCCACCTGCTCCACGCCGGGCAGGCGCTGCTCGAGCCATGCCCGGCACTGCGCCAGCGACTGCTGGTGGGAGTACACGCGTTGGACTCCCGCCAGCGAATCCACGCGTGCGAGCAGGTGCTGGCGGATGCGCAGTTCGACCTCGCCGCTGATCGACAACGGCGTGGTGACCAGCATGTCGAGTGTCGTGCTGACGGTCCCCTCGGTGGAATTCTCCACCGGCACGACGCCGAAATCGGCGATTCCCGCGGCCACGTCGTGGAAAACTTCCTCGATGGAGGGTGCGGCCAGGGTGCGGACCGAATGGCCGAATTGCTTGAGCACGGCGGCCTGGGAGAAAGTCCCCTCGGGGCCCAGGAACGCCACCTTCAGCGGTTCCTGCTGCGAGAGGCAGGCCGACATGACCTCCCGGAAGAGTCGTACGATCTCCTCGTCCTTGAGCGGTCCCGTGTTGCGCGCCACCGCGGCCCGGAGGATCTCCGCCTCGCGCTCGGGGCGGTAGTAATCCCGCGGCGTCGATGACAGCCCGGCCGGTTGCGGGTACTTGGTCTGCCCGACTTCCCGCGCGAGGCGCGCTCGTTCATTGATCAACTCCTGCAACTGGGCATCGATCGAGTCGATCTGGCGCCGGATCTCGCTGAGCCTGCGGTCGTCGGAAGACTCGCTCATCGGCTCATGCCGTTCCCGGGGCCACCCGCAACGACAGGACGCCCTGGATGCCTGCAAGCCGTTCAAGCACCCCGGGTGGCACCTCGCCGTCGACGTCCAGCAGCGTATAGGCGATCTCGCCACGGGACTTGTTCAGCAGGTCGGAGATGTTCAGGCCAGCCGTGGCAAGCTCGGTCGAGATCTGTCCGACCATGTTCGGCACGTTGGCATTGGCGATCGCAAGCCGGGTATTGCCCGACATCCGCGGCAGGATGGACTCGGGAAAGTTGACGGAATGCCGGATATTGCCATTTTCGAGGAAATCGCGGAGATGTTCCGCCACCATGATGGCGCAATTCTCTTCGGCCTCGCGCGTCGATGCGCCGAGATGGGGCAACGCGATGACCTTCGGATGGCTCTTGTTGGCTGCGGTCGGGAAATCCGTGACGTAACGGCCGAGACCTCCGGCATCCAGCGCGGCAATTGCCGCCGCATCGTCCACGATCTCTCCACGGGCGAAGTTGAGCAGGATGCCGCCGGGTTTCATCAGGGCGAGACGATCCGCATTCACCAGCCCGCGGGTCCCCTCGGCCAGCGGCACGTGGACGGTGATGATCTGGGAGCGGCTGAACAACTCGTCGATGCTGGTGGCCTGGCGAACGCCGGAATCCAGCTGCCATGCCCGCTGGACGGTGATCCGCGGATCGAAGCCGATCACCTCCATGCCCAGCGCCAGTGCCGTGTTGGCGACTTCGACACCGATGGCCCCGAGGCCGATCACCCCGATGCTGCGCCCGGGCAACTCGAAACCGACGAACTTCTTCTTGCCGCTTTCCACGGCGCGATGGAGTTCCTCGGCGTTCCCGTCGAGCGTGCGCACGTAATCCCACGCCTCGGCAAGATTACGCGCCGCGAGCAGCATCCCGCCGACGACGAGTTCTTTCACGGCGTTGGCATTTGCGCCCGGCGCATTGAACACCGGGATGCCCCGCTGGCTCATCTGCTCTACGGGAATGTTGTTGACCCCTGCCCCGGCGCGCCCGATCGCCTTCACGCTGGCGGGGATGTCGGCCTTGTGCATATCGGCGGACCGGACCATCACGGCGTCCGGGTGGCCGATCTCGGAAGCGACCTCGTAGCGGTCGCGTGGCAGCCGCTCGAGCCCTGCGAGGGCGATATTGTTCAGGGTCAGGATCTTGAAGCTCATGTCGCTCTCCAGCGGCGCCGAATTATCCGTTCGATATTGGCAGATTCATGCCGCATTGCAACAGTCCGCCCCTACGGACGGGCCGATCGGGGCTAGCCGTGGGTGCGTTCGAACTCGGTCATGAAAGCCACGAGCGCCTCGACGCCCGCCTGGGGCATCGCGTTGTAGATGCTCGCGCGCATGCCGCCCACGGAACGATGGCCCTTGAGATTGAGGAGCCCCGCAGCCTTGGCCTGCTCCAGGAACTTGCCGTCCAGTGACGGGTCGGCGAGCGTGAACGGAATATTCATCCACGAGCGGGACGGCTTCGCGACCGGATTGGCATAGAAGTCGGAGCCGTCGATCGCCCCGTAAAGCGTCTCGGCCTTGCGCCGGTTGCGCCGCTCCATCTCTTCGAGTCCGCCTTCCTCCAGCAGCCACTGGAAAACCAGCCCCGCGATGTACCACGCCCAGGTGGGGGGCGTGTTGTACATCGAGCCCGCCTCGGACTGCTGGTGATAATCCATGGTGACCGGCGTCGTGGAGCGCGCCCGGCCCATGAGATCCTCGCGCACGATGGCGATCGCGAGGCCCGCCGGACCGATATTCTTCTGCGCGCCGGCGTAAATCAGGCCGAAGCGGCTGACATCCAGCGGCCGGGACAACAGTGTGGACGACATGTCCGCGACCAGCGGCGCCGAGACTTCGGGAATGAAATGGAACTCCACGCCGCCGATGGTCTCGTTCGGCGTGTAGTGCAGGTACGCGGCGTCGTTGCTCGTCGCCCATCCCGCGGGATCGGGAATCTCCGTGTGCCCGGTACCGGCCGAGTCGGCGGCCACGTTGGCGTTCAGGAAGCGGCGACCCTCTGCCAGTGCCTTCTTCGACCATGACCCGGTGACTACGTAGTCCGCCTTGTCGTCGGGTCCCGCGAGGTTCAGCGGCACCGCGCTGAATTGCGCGGAGGCGCCGCCCTGCAGGAACAGCACGCGGTAGCCGGCCGGGATATCCAGCAGTCGCCGCAGGTCCGCCTCGGCGCGTTCCGCGATCGACATGAACTCCTTGCCACGGTGCGACAGCTCCATGACCGACATGCCGCAACCCTGCCAGTCGACCAGTTCGTCCCGGGCGCGCTCGAGCACTGCCAGCGGTATCGCGGCCGGACCGGCGCTGAAGTTGAATACCCGTTCCATTCGTCTGCTCCCTGTTAAAGCGTTTTAGCCGGGGGCGCCGTCGGCGCCGGGATCCGGTTCTTCCGTCGTGTCCTCGTCCAGGTCGCCCGCCTGTTCCGCGGCGACACGTCCCATGCCGACGAGGCGGCCTCCCTCGTCCAGCCGGATCAGGCGCACACCCTGGGTGTTGCGCGACAGGACGGGAATGCCTTCGATGGCCGTACGCACCAGCACCCCGGTGCTGGAGATCATCATCACCTGGTCATCCGGTTGCACCAGCAAGGCCCCGACCATCAGGCCGTTGCGCTCGTTCGTCTGGATGCCGATGACCCCCTGTCCGCCACGGCCATGCACGGGGAAATCCGACACGTGGGTGAGCTTGCCGTAGCCGTGCTCGGTGGCGAGCAGCAGGTGGCCCTCGTCCGCGATGATGAGTGCGATCACGTGGTGTTCGTCGGCGAGCCGAAGCCCGCGCACCCCGCCTGCCGTGCGCCCCATCGGGCGCACGTCCGCCTCGCGGAAACGGACCGCCTTGCCGTTCGAGGCACACAGCATGATCTGCTGGCGGCCGTCGGTGATGCCGACATCGATGAGGAAATCGTCGTCCCGCAGGTCGATCGCGATGATGCCGTCGCGGCGCGGCCTGGAGAACGCGACCAGCGGCGTCTTCTTGACCGTGCCGCGGCTGGTCGCCATGAATACGTAAGGTCCCTCGATGAATTCACGGACCGGCAGCACCGCGTTGATGCGCTCTTCCGCTTCGAGCGGCAGCAGGTTGACGATCGGCTTGCCGCGCGAGCCCCGCCCGGCGATCGGCAACTCGTAGACCTTGAGCCAGTAGACCTTGCCGCGGCTCGAGAAACACAACAGCCAGTCATGCGTATTGGCGATGAACAGCTTGTCGACGAAATCCTCTTCCTTGACGCGCGTCGCGGCGCGTCCGCGGCCGCCGCGCCGTTGCGCCTGGTAATCCGTGACCGGCTGGGCCTTCGCGTACCCGCCATGAGACAGCGTCACGATGACGTCTTCCTCGCTGATCAGGTCTTCGAGCGACAGGTCGAGGTGGTCCGGCAGAATTTCGGTGCGCCGCGCGTCACCGTATTCGTCGCGTACGGCGAGTAACTCCGCGCGGATCACTTCCGACAACCGGCCCGGGCTTTCCAGGATCTCAGAAAGCTCTTTAATTTTCTCTATTATCTCTTGGTATTCATTAATTATTTTCTCCTGCTCGAGGCCGGTGAGGCGATGGAGACGGAGATCGAGGATCGCCTGCGCCTGGGCTTCCGAGAGACGATAGCCCTCCTCGACCAGGCCCAGGTCCGCCGCCAGTCCCGCGGGGCGGGTCGCCTCCGCGCCGGCACGCTCCAGCAGGCCGGTGACCACGCCGGGCGCCCAGGTGCGTCCCGTGAGGGCGGCGCGCGCCTCGGCCGACGTCGGCGAAGCCTTGATGAGGGCGATGACCTCGTCGATGTTCGTCAACGCAACCGCGAGGCCCTCGAGGACATGGGCGCGATCGCGCGCCTTGCGCAGTTCGTAGATGGTGCGCCGGGTCACGACCTCGCGGCGGTGGCGCAGGAACGCTTCGAGAATCTCTTTCAGGTTGAGCAGGCGGGGCTGCCCGTCCACCAGGGCGACCATGTTGATGCCGAAGACGGTCTGCAGCGGCGTGTGCTTGAACAGGTTGTTCAGCACCACCTCCCCGTTCTCGCCCCGCTTGAGCTCGATCACGACCCGCAGGCCGTCCTTGTCGGACTCGTCGCGCAGTTCGCTGATGCCCTCCAGCTTCTTTTCTCTCACCAGTTCGGCGATCTTTTCGACCAGGCGCGCCTTGTTCACCTGGTAGGGCAGTTCCGTGACGACGATCGCCTCCCGGCTGCCGTCGCGGAACGGCTCGAAATGCGCCCGGGCCCGGATGTGCACGCGGCCGCGGCCGGTCTCATAGGCCTCCCGGATCCCGGTGGCGCCGTTGATCAGCGCGGCGGTCGGGAAATCCGGTCCCGGGACGTGCTCCATCAACCCGTCGATCCCCAGTTCGGGAGCGTCGATCAGCGCCACGCAGGCGTTGATGATTTCCTGCAGGTTGTGCGGGGGGATATTCGTCGCCATGCCCACGGCGATGCCGGCGGAACCGTTGATCAGCAGGTTCGGCAACCGGGTCGGCAGCACCGAGGGCTCGTGCTCCGACTCGTCGTAGTTGGCGACCAGGTCCACGGTTTCCTTGTCGATGTCCGCCAGCAGCTCGTGGGCCAGCTTGGCCATGCGAACTTCGGTGTAGCGCATGGCCGCAGGCGAATCGCCATCGACCGAGCCGAAGTTGCCCTGCCCGTCGACCAGCACGTAGCGCATCGAAAACGGCTGCGCCATCCGGACGATCGTGTCGTAGACGGCGGAATCACCGTGCGGGTGGTACTTACCGATGACGTCGCCGACCACGCGCGCGGACTTCTTGTAGGCCTTGTTCCAGTCGTTGCCGAGCTCGCGCATGGCGAACAGGACACGCCGGTGAACCGGCTTCAGGCCATCACGTACATCGGGCAGGGCGCGTCCGACGATTACGCTCATCGCGTAATCCAGGTAGGACTGCCTCATTTCATCTTCCAGGTTGACCTGGAGAATCTCTTTTGCGACTTCTGACATGAGGTGGTCGGCCGTTTGTTTTCAGAGAGTTGAGAAGCCCGAAGCGCTGCTTGCTGCAGTGCGGAAGCGGCGCCGGATACAAGCGCGTAATGTTAACACAGGGGGGCGGCGCCGAGCGTCTGAAAGCGGCCCGAGGCGCCGTCTCAGGTGTTTTCGGCCCGACAGGCAGGGTGGCTACAGGGTCCGGGTATTTATCGCGCCTGGCGGCCCGGGATTGCGTAAGCCGCGATTCAGGCGCGTAACAGTTCCGCCACCGAGTCTTCGTCCGGCGGCATCGCGACGCCACGCTCCGTCACGAGGGCGTCCACCAGGCCGGCCGGGGTGACGTCGAACGCCGGGTTCGTGGCCTCCGCGCCTGCGGGCAGGCCGCCCGCCGCCTCCCAGAGCTCCTCCGGGTCGCGCTGCTCGATGGGCACGTCGTCACCCGTGGGCGTCGCTCCGTCCAGCGTGGACGTCGGCGCCACGACCATGAAACGCACCCCGTGGTGACGCGCGTTGACGGCCAGCGAATAGGTGCCGATCTTGTTCACCACGTCGCCGTTCGCCGCCACGCGATCGGCGCCGACGATGGCCCACGTGGGGGGATCCTTTCGCATCACCTGGGCCGCTGCGGAATCGGCGATGATGGTCGCTGGAATGCCTTCGCGCCCCAGTTCCCACGCCGTGAGGCGTGCGCCCTGCAGCCAGGGACGCGTTTCGTCCACCCACACGCGGGTGACGAGGCCGCGGCGCCAGGCCTCGCGAATCACGCCCAGGGCCGTGCCCAGTCCCCCGGTCGCGAGCGCGCCCGCGTTGCAATGCGTGATCACGCTGCCGGGCGTTTCGAGCAGGTTCGCCCCGTGCTTCGCCATCGCGACGTTCATCGCAATATCCTCCGCATGGAGGCGACGCGCTTCGTCGAGCAGGGCGTTCACCGGGTCCGCGCCGTCGGCCGCCGCTTCCGCCGCGCGGAGCATGCGTGCCACGGCCCACGCCAGGTTCACTGCGGTGGGCCGGGCGCGAGCCAGGCGCGCGACATCGGTGCGGAACCCGGCCAGCCACCCTGCGCCGTCGGCTTCGAGTCGGGCACGCGCCGCGAGCACGGCCCCGTACGCCGCCGTCACGCCGATGGCCGGCGCGCCGCGAACCACCATGTCCCGGATGCAATGGATGACGGCGTCGACATCCTCGCAGACGACACGACGCACATCGGCCGGCAGGCGACGCTGGTCGAGCAGGTCGAGGCGGCCGTCGCGCCAGGTGACGGCACGGATTCCGGTCGGATCGTCGGGTTCGACAGGGCTGGGCTGACCTTTCATGACGCTGACAAACTCGTTCGCCCGGGCGCGGGGCGGTAGAATGACTGGCTTCGGCAAGCCGCCGGCATGCGGGCCGCCGCTCTCTAGAGTGATCGAGCATGGAGAAAATTGACACGCTGATCAAGGCCCGCTGGGTCGCGCCGGTCACGGCGGGGGGCGGCGTGCTGGAGCATCACGCCGTCGCTGTCCGCCAGGGACGCTTCGTCGGCGTGCTGCCCGTTGCGGAAGCGCACGAGAAATACGATGCGGCCGAGGTGCTCGAGCGGCCGGGTCACCTGCTGATCCCGGGGCTCGTCAATGCCCACACGCATGCGGCGATGGCCTTGCTCAGGGGTCTCGCCGACGACCTGCCGCTCATGACCTGGCTGCAGCAACACATCTGGCCGGCGGAGCAGCGCTGGATGAGCGCGGAATTCGTGGAACACGGCACCGAGCTCGCGATGGCGGAGATGCTGCTGGGCGGCACCACCACGTTCAATGACATGTATTTCTTTCCCGATGTCGTGGCACGCGTCGCCGCACGGGTGGGGATGCGCGCCTGCGTCGGCATGATCCTGATCAAGTTTCCGACCGTCTGGGCGGGGGATCCTGCGGAGTACCTGCGCAAGGGCCTGGAGTTGCGGGACGAATACAAGAGCCACCCGCTCGTCACCACGGCCTTCGCACCCCACGCGCCCTACACAGTGGACGACGACCAGCTGCTCAAGGTCCGCAGCCTCGCGGACGAGTTCGAAGTGCCCGTCCATACTCATGTCCACGAAACAGCCGACGAAGTGGCCGGCAGCGTGAAGGACTATGGCATGCGTCCCCTGGCGCGGCTGGATAAACTCGGGCTCGTCTCCCCGCTGCTGATGGCCGTGCACGCTACCCAGCTGCAGGACAGCGAAATCGACATGCTGGCGGCGGCCGGTTCCAGTGTCGTCCATTGCCCTGAATCCAATCTGAAGCTCGCCAGCGGATTCTGTCCCGTGGCGAAGCTGCTGGGCGCCGGCGTGAACGTGTGCCTCGGCACCGATGGTGCGGCGAGCAATAACGACCTGGACATGATCGGGGAGATGCGCAGTGCGGCACTGCTGGCCAAGGGGCTGGCCGGGCGCGCCGACGCCGTCTCGGCAGAACAGGCCCTGGCGATGGCGACCCTCCATGGCGCCCGCGCGCTCGGCCTGGGCGACGAGACGGGCTCCATCGAGCCGGGGAAGTGGGCCGACCTGTGCTGCATCGACCTGGCACGGCCGGGAAGCTGGCCGGTCTACGACCCGGTGGCGCAACTGGTCTACACCGCCACGCGAGACCAGGTGAGCGACACCTGGGTCGCCGGGCGCAGAATGGTCGCGGAGGGCCGGCTCACACGCCTGGACGAAACCGCCATCATGGAACGCGCGGCAACATGGGGCGACAGAATCGCAGGAGCAGACAGACAATGAACGAAACGAGCAACGCCAACGTCGATGCAGCCGAGATCGCCCGCTTCGAGGCCCTGGCGGACCGCTGGTGGGACACAGACGGCGATTTCAAGCCGCTGCACGACATCAACCCCGCGCGGCTCACTTTCATCGACGAGCGCGTCGGGCTGGACGGCAAGCGCGTGCTCGACATCGGCTGCGGCGGAGGCATCCTCGCCGAGGCGATGGCGGCGCGCGGCGCGAAGGTCACGGCCATCGACATGGCCGCGGCCCCCCTGGCGGTCGCCCGGATCCACCAGCGTGACTCCGGCTTCGACATCGAGTACCTGAAATCCACGGCGGAGGAGCATGCCCGCGAGCACCCCGAGCGCTACGATGTCGTCACGTGTCTCGAAATGCTCGAACACGTGCCCGACCCGTCGCTCGTCGTGACCGCGTGCAGCCGGCTGGTGCGCCCCGGCGGCCAGGTGTTCTTCTCGACCATCAATCGCAACCCGAAAGCCTGGGTGATGGCGATTTTCGGCGCGGAATACGTGTTGCGCCTGCTCCCGCGGGGCACACACGAATACGGGAAGCTGATCCGGCCCTCCGAGATGGCCGAGTGGATTCGCGCCGCGGAACTGGAGTTGCATGGTTTCACCGGCATGCATTACAACCCTTTCACCCGCGAATGCCGCCTGGGCGGCAACGTCCACGTCAACTATCTCGCGCACAGCAGCAAGCCGGAGGCTCAATGACTCACCGGGCGGCCGTCCTGTTCGATCTCGACGGGACACTCGCGGACACGGCGCCGGATCTTGCGGCGGCGCTCAACAGCCTGCTGGCCGCCGACGGTCGCGCGGCCCTGCCCTTCGAACGCGTTCGCCCGTGGGTCTCATGGGGCGCCATGAGGATGATCCAGCTGGGCTACGGCGAAACACTCGACACGGCCCGCATGGCCCAGCTGCGCAATCGTTTCCTCGCATGTTACGAGGCGGGGCTGTGTCGCGAGTCGCGGCTGTTCCCCGGCGTCGCGGAAGCGCTCGACGCGTTCGACGCCGCCGACGTCGCCTGGGGCATCGTCACCAACAAGCCGGGCTGGCTCACCGAGCCGCTGCTGGCGGCGCTCGGGCTCAGCGAACGGGCCGGTACCGTCATCAGCGGCGATACCCTGCCCTTCGCCAAGCCTCACCCGATGCCGCTGCTGCATGCCGCGCGGGAGCTCGGCCTGGCCGCAAAGCGCTGCGTTTATGTCGGCGACAATATCCGCGATATCCAGGCGGGTCGCGCCGCCGGCATGTACACCATCGCGGCGACCTGGGGATATATCCCTGCGGACGACGATCCCGCGGCCTGGCAGGCCGATCGGCTGATGCATGCGCCGGACGGTCTCACGCCGCTGGCGGGTGAACTCGGCGCACTGCTGGGGGTTGCATGACGCCCATCGATGCCGCGATCTGGATACCTGCCGCCATCGGGCTGGGCGGTCTCGCACTCGGCATCGTCTTCACGCTCCTGGTCCTGCAACCCCGGATCGCCCGGGCGCGGGAAAAGCTCGCCGTGGCGGAAAGCCGGCTCGAGGCCCGGGCACTGGCTGACGAGGAGCGCGACGCCACGCTCGCCCAGGCCGAGCAGCGCCTGGCCCATGTGTTCGACACGCTCGCCCGGCGCTCCTTGCAGGACAACAGCCGCAGCTTTCTCGACCTGGCGAAACAGAACCTCGACGTGCATCGCTCCCACGCCCAGAGCGACCTCAAGGCGCGGGAAACGGCGGTCGAAGCGCTGGTATCCCCGATCCGCGAGGCACTGCAAAAAACGGAACGCCAGATCGCTGAGATCGAGAAGGAGCGCCATGAGGCCTTCGGCAATATCCGCGGCCTGCTCGAATCGATCAGCCTGAGCCAGCAGACGTTGAATGCCGAGACCCGCAATCTCGTCACCGCCCTGCGCCGCCCCGAGGTGCGTGGCCAGTGGGGGGAAATGACCCTGCGTCGCCTCGTCGAGCTCGCGGGCATGGTGGAACACTGCGATTTCACCGAGCAGGAACACACCCCTTCGGAAGACGGTAACCTGCGTCCCGACATGATCGTTCACCTTGCCGAGGGCCGCCAACTGGTGGTCGACGTCAAGACACCGCTGGACGCCTATCTCGCCGCGGTTGAGGCTCCCGACGACGCGACACGTGAAGCCGCCTTGCAGCGACACACGCGCAAGGTCCGCGAGCGGGTCCGCGAACTGGCCGCGAAAGCCTACTGGTCGCAGTTCGAACGCAGTCCGGAATTCGTGATCCTGTTCATCCCGGGGGACCAGTTTCTCAGCGCCGCCCTCGCCCGCGACCCGGGGTTGCTGGATGAAGCCCTGAACCAGCACGTGATTCTCGCGACCCCCACCAGTTTCGTCGCCCTGCTGAAAGCCGTGGCCTACGGCTGGCGGCAGGTCGCGCTGGCCGAGAACGCCAAGCAGATCCGTGATCTCGCCAGCGATCTCTACAAGCGCCTCGCCACGTTCACCGGCCACTTGTCGCGCGTGGGCCGCACGCTGTCCAGCAGCGTCGAGGCCTACAACAGCGCCGTGGGCTCCATGGAACGGCAGGTCCTGCCGGGCGCGCGCCGCTTCACCGAACTCGGCGTCCAGGCGCGCAAGGAAATGGAGTCTCTGCCGGAACTCGACGTCGTGCCGCGCAAGGTCGATCAGCCCGGGGATCCGGAGGCATCGTGAGCGACACCGGTTTCGATGCCCCCGAGGACGCGCCGCCGGGTTCGCCCGTGTGGTACGGCCTGCTGTTCACTCCGGCCGAGCATCGCGAGACGGTCGCCGCACTATGGAGCTTGCGCGCGGCGATCATGGCGTCGGTCCGCCGCCCGTCGGAGCCGGCGGTCGCACGGGCGCGGCTGGAATGGTGGCGGGCCGAAGCCCGCGGTTTCGGTGCGGGTCGGGAACAGCACCCGGCCACCCGACTGCTGGCGGACGCTGCGCCGAAGGGCGTGATCCAGCCCGAATACCTGCTTGAAATCGTCGATGCTGCGGAAAGCGAGCTGCAGGAGGTGCCGTGCAGGAATTACGCAGAGCTCGCGCTGTATTGCTACCGGGCCAGCGGCGTGTTGCAAGAAATGATCGTCGGCACGCTCGGCGTCTCGGAACCGGAGAACGAGCGTGCAGCAAGGCGTTTCGCACAGCGTCTCGGCAGCGGCATCCGGCTGGTGGAGATCATCTCCGGACTGCGCGGCGATCTCGCCGCAGGGCGCCGCCTGCTGCCGAGAGACTGGATCGTCGAGACGGGCGCGGAGGAACAGGTGGGCGAAGACGGTCGCATCGATCCCGCGACCCGGGCATGCCTCGACCGACTCGCCGGTGAAGCTCGTATCGCGCTGGACGAAGCCTCCAGCACCCTGCCCGCAGCGGAACGCCCAAGGCAACGCACCGGCCTTGTGCTGGCCGCCCTGTATCGCCGCCAGCTGGCGAGGCTGCACAAGGCAGCATTCAACCCGCGGGCGCTGCCCGGCAACCTGGACAACCTCTGGACGGCGTGGCGCGCAGCGCGGCAGGCTGGCCGCGCGCACCAATGAGAGCGACACAACACATGGATAGCCAACAGATCACGCATTACGAACCGCCTCCCGGCTCCCTGCAGGACCGGGTCATACTCATTACGGGAGCCGGAGCGGGCATCGGCCGTGCCCTTGCGAAAGCCAGTGCCGGGCTCGGCGCAACGGTCATCCTGCTCGGGCGGACGGTCAGTCATCTCGAGTCGGTTTATGACGAGATCTGCGCCGCCGGCGGACACATGCCCGCCATCTTCCCGCTCGACCTGGAACGCGCCGTGGGCGCCGATTACGATCGTCTCAGCGCGGCGATCGAGGAACAGTGGGGACGACTGGACGGGCTGGTGAACAACGCCGGCATCCTCGGGGCACGCACACCGATCGAGCATCACGACGTCGCCCAGTGGCAACGCGTCTTGCACGTGAATCTCACGGCGCCGTTCATACTTTGCCGTTGCCTGTTGCCGTTGCTTCTCAAGTCCAAGGATGCCTCGGTGATCTTCACTTCCAGCGGTGTGGGCCGGCGTGGCAAGGCCTATTGGGGCGCTTACGCCGTCTCCAAGTTCGGCGTCGAAGGGTTGAACCAGGTGCTGGCCGATGAGTTGGCCGGCAAGGCCGGAATCCGCGTCAACGCCGTCAATCCGGGCGCGACTCGCACGGCCATGCGCGCCGAGGCCTATCCGGCCGAGGACCCGGCGCGCCTCAAGACGCCTGAAGAGATCCTCGGGCCCTATCTCTACCTGCTGGGCCCGGACGGGCGCGGCACGACGGGGCAGAGTATCGACGCGCAGTAGTCGACGCTCGCCGGCCTCAGCGCGAGGTCCGCTTGCGGCGCGGTTTCAAGGCACGCGCATCCACCACCGCGAGTTTCGGCGCGGGGAGCCCGACACATTCATAAAGTGCCGTGATCTCCGATGCATCGAGGTCCCGGAAGCGGCCGCGACTCAATTGTCTATCCAATGAAACAGGGCCATAGGCCACGCGCGACAGGCGGCTCACGGTGAGTCCGACGGCTTCCCAAAGGCGCCGGACTTCCCGGTTTCGACCCTCGCGCAAGGTGACGTGATACCAGCGATTTCGCCCTTCGCCGCCGCGCAACTCGATCTTGTCGAAGCGCGCCATTCCGTCGTCGAGCTGGATCCCCGTGAGGAGACGGCCGAGTGCCTCCTCGTCAGGCTCGCCCAGCACCCGCACGGCATATTCACGCAACACCTCTCCGGACGGATGCATGAGGGCGTTCGCCAGCCCGCCGTCGGTGGTGAACAGGAGCAGTCCCGTCGTGCTGACGTCCAGGCGTCCGACCGCGATCCAGCGCTGGCCGCGCAGGTGTGGAAGGGATTCGAAAACCGTCCGGCGACCCTCCGGGTCCCGCCGCGTGCAGACCTCGTCCGCCGGCTTGTGGTAAGCGAGATAGCGATGCCGCGAAGTCTCGTTGAGGCGGACCGGGCGCCCGTCCACCATGATTTTCTCATCGCCCGAGAGACGCTCACCGACCTCTGCAGGCCGCCCGTTGACCATGATGCGCCCTTCGTCGATCCAGCGTTCGATCTCCCGTCGCGACCCGACACCGGCATCCGCCAGCAACTTGTGGATGCGGACGGGGTCGGCGTCAGGCGCCGGTCGCGTCTTGCCGCGTGTCAGCGTCGGTTTCTTCTTCATGCTCGCCGGTCTCCTCTTCCGGGGACACGGATGACATCTCCGGGAGCCCGAAATCCAACTCTACGCTGATGCTGTCCAGGTCCCTGATCGCGGCCAGCGGGGGCAGGTCTTCGAGCTTCTTGAGGCCGAAGTAATCCAGGAACTGGCGGGTCGTGGCATACATGCCCGGACGCCCCGGCACATCGCGATGCCCCACGATGCGAACCCAGCCGCGCTCCATCAGGGTCCGCATGATATTCGAGCTGACACTGACCCCGCGAATGTCCTCGATTTCACCACGCGTGATCGGTTGACGATAAGCGACCAGGGCCAGGGTCTCGAGCAACGCCCGGGAATAGCGCGCCGGACGGTCCTGCCACAGGCGCGAGAGCCACGGCGAGAACGCCTCGCGCACCTGGATGCGCCAGCCACTGGCTACCTCGACGATTCGCAGCGGGCGTGTCTCGTAGTCCGCCTCCAAGGCCTCGATCGCGGCCCTGAGCTCAGCGCGCTCGGGACAATCCGGTTCAGGGAAGAGCGCCTGTAACTGTTCCAGGCTCAACGGCCTTCCGGCTGCGAGCAGCGCCGCCTCTACGATCTGTGCAAGTTTTTCGGTTTCCATGGCGGGTTCTTCAGTTCTGGTGGCCGGCGTGCGTCTGCGCGTCCCCGGCCGGAGCTGGACGTTCGGCATTGCGCGCCTTGACATGTATAGGGGCAAAAGGCTCAGCCTGGACGATGTCCAGCAAGGTTTCGCGAATCAGTTCCAGGATCGCAAGAAAAGTGACGACGACACCCATGCGGCCTTCCTTTGGCGTGAACAGCGAGGTGAACTCGACGAACTGCCCGCCCTGGATCCTGGACAGCACGTCAGACATGCGCTGGCGTACGGACAGGGTCTCGCGCTGCACATGGTGGTGGGCGAACATGTCGGCACGTGCGAGGACTTCCTGGAAGCTCAGCAACAGTTCGCGCAGCGTGACGTCGGGAAGAATCTCGACCACCTTCCGCTCGCACATCTCCGCGCTCGCCTGGAACGTATCGCGTTCAAGGCGCGGAAGGCCGTCAATCTCCTGCGCGGCCTGCTTGAAACGCTCGTATTCCTGGAGCCTGCGGACCAGTTCAGCGCGCGGGTCCTCGCCCTCCTCCTCCTGTGCCGCAGGGCGCGGCAGCAGCATGCGCGACTTGATCTCGGCAAGCATGGCGGCCATCACGAGGTACTCGGCAGCGAGCTCGAGCTGCAGCTCCTGCATGACCTCGATGTACTGCATGTACTGCTGGGTGATCCTGGCGATCGGAATGTTGAGAATATCGATGTTCTGCCGCTTGATCAGGTACAGCAGGAGGTCGAGCGGCCCCTCGAAGGCATCCAGGATGACCTCGAGCGCATGAGGCGGAATGTACAGGTCGACAGGCAACTGGATCAGCGGCTCGCCTTCGACGACGGCAAACGGCATTTCCGCCTGGCCGGCGCCCATCGGTTTCCCGGCCGCCTCATCGGTCAAGGGCGCTTCCTGGTCCGGCGTATCGATGGGCGACCCTTCGCTCATCGATACTCCAGCCCCATGGCATCCCGCACGTCATCCATGGTTTCACGTGCGGCGTCCCGTGCCCGGTCCCGTCCTTCCGAAAGAATGATATCTACCGTTCCCGGACTGGCCGTGAATTCGATGATGCGCTCGCGGATCGGCTGCAATTCCTTGAGTACTGCATCGATCACCGGCTGCTTGCACTCGATGCAGCCGATTCCGGCGCTACGGCAACCCTCCTGTACCCAGCTCTGCACGGCGTCGCCTGAATAGATCTGGTGAAACTGCCAGACGGGGCATTTCTCCGGCTCACCGGGATCGGTACGCCGCACCCGCGCCGGATCGGTCTGCATGGTGCGCAATTTCTTCTCGACCGCCTCCGGCGCTTCCCCGAGGCCGATGGTGTTGCCATAGGATTTCGACATTTTCTGCCCATCGAGGCCCGGCACGCGTGGCGTGTGCGTCAGCAGCGCCTCCGGCTCGACAAGGATCGTGCGCCCGACGCCCTCCAGGTACCCGAGCAGGCGCTCGCGATCCGCCATGGTCAGCCGGGGGTGATTCTCGACCAGGGCCCTGCCCGATTCCAGTGCCGCCTCGTCACCACGCTCCTGGTAGCTCTTGCGAAAATCCGCATAGAGACGGCTCTGCTTGCCGCCGAGGTGTCGCATCGCGCGCTCCGCCCGTTGCTCGAAATCCGCCTCGCGGCCATAAAGATGATTGAAGCGACGCGCGACTTCACGCGTGATCTCGACATGCGCGACCTGGTCCTCGCCCACCGGCACGTGCCCCGCCCGATACATCAGGATATCTGCGCTCTGCAGCAGCGGGTAGCCGAGGAACCCATACGTGGCCAGGTCTCGTTCCTTGAGCTTCTCCTGCTGGTCCTTGTACGTCGGGACGCGCTCCAGCCAGCCAAGCGGAGTGATCATCGAGAGCAACAGATGGAGCTCGGCATGCTCCGGCACGTCGGATTGCACGAATATCGTTGCGGCTGACGGATTGATCCCGACGGCAAGCCACTCGACCAGCATCTCGCGCACGCTCGGTGCGATGATCGAAGTATCTTCGTAGTGCGTCGTGAGCGCGTGCCAGTCCGCCACGAAAAAGAAGCAGTCGTACTCGTACTGCAAGCGCAACCAGTTGTTGAGCGCGCCATGTAGATGTCCGAGGTGGAGCCCGCCGGTGGGCCGCATGCCGGATAAGACCCGTCGATTAGGGCCGGTAGTGCTGCTCAATGTCTGCTCCGTGCGAATTTGCAGTGGTCACAAGCCGACCATCGCGAAAAAGAAATCTCTCAACGTGAAGATGATCGGCTGGAAGTAGCGCCAGCCGAAGAATATGAATGCCAGGACGATAATGATCCCGTAAGGCTCGATCGCATCGAGCCGCGTCGAAGCGCGTGGCGGCAGCAGCCCGCTGAGAACCCGCCCGCCATCCAGCGGCGGGATCGGCAGCATGTTGAACACGGCAAGAATCACGTTGATAAGGACACCGATCTGCCCCATCGTCACAAAGAACTGCAGCGTCATCCCCTGCATGCCGCTCATGAACACGAGCTTCGTAAACAGCGCCCAGAAGATCGCCATCAGGATATTGGCCCCGGGCCCGGCGGCGGCAACCAGCATCATGTGTTGCCGTGGGTTGCGCAGGTTGCGGATCGACACGGGCACCGGCTTCGCCCACCCGAACAGGAAACCCGTCGTCATCAGCGCCAATGCAGGCACGATGACGGTTCCGATCGGGTCGATGTGCTTGAGGGGATTGACCGTGAGTCGTCCCAGCATCTCCGCGGTCCGATCGCCGAATCGGCGCGCAACCCAGCCATGAGCGACCTCATGGAGGGTGATGGCGAAGAGGACGGGGATCGCAGCGACGGCGAGAACCTGGAGCAACGAAAGCTGATTCATTGTTTCATTATATGGCTGCGGCGGTCGTCGGGCTCAGGCAGACGGCAAGTGACTGGTGTCGCCGAGCCCTTCCCGCGTCACAACGGGAACGGAACCGGTCAAGTCGATTACTGATGTTTCCGCCCGCGGACATGAACCACCATCAACGATTGCGACGAGCTCGTGGTCGAGCTGCGCCTGGATTTCCCATGGGTCATTCATGGGTTGTTCCTGTCCCGGCAACTGCAGGGTCGTACTCATCAACGGTTCCGGCATCGCAGTAAGGATCGCCAGGGCGATCTTATGATTCGGGACGCGGATGCCGATACTCTTGCGCTTCGCATGCTGGAGCCTATTCGGGACCAACCGCGTGGCCGGCAGGATGAATGTGTACGGTCCGGGGGTCAATGCCTTGAGCAGCCTGTAGGCCTGGTTATCGACCCGCGCATAGGTCGACAGCTCGGACAAGCCCTGACATAACAAGGTGAAGTGATGGTGCTTGTCGAGGTGTTTCAGTCGCCGGATCCGCTCCTGGGCCGCCTTGTTACCCATCGCCCAGCCAAAGGCATATGAAGAATCCGTCGGGTACGCCACAATGCCCCCGCCCTCGATAAGGTCTGCGACCTCCCGAACGAGTCTCGGCTGGGGATTTTGCGGGTGAATTTCGAAGACTTCGGCCATGGGCGCCATTCTAGCCGACAGCACATGGGAAAAAGGGGTTGATTGCATGCAAGAAACGCGTGTCGAAATGATCCGGGCCTGCCTCCTGGATGCCCTCGAACCGGAAATGCTCGAAATCGAAGATGAAAGTCACCTGCACGCCGGCCACGCCGGCGCACGGGACGGTCGGGGGCACTTCCGGGTCACCATCGTTGCCGAAGCGTTCAAAGGGGTTTCACAAATCCGTCGCCACCGGATGATTTACGACGCGCTCGGTTCATTGATGAAGACCGACATCCATGCGTTGACCATCCAGGCGATCGCCTCAGGGGAGCTTTGACCGGCTCGCGCAGAGAATTGCGCTGCGCCGCAACATTTTTTCAACCTCTCGGAAATCCCCAACCAGGTCCTATCGCCTTTTCGCCCAGGGAAGGCGCCGTCCTTCGATTCTCGGCTCCTGGAACTGTGACGCACTTCACAGTTTGATTTTCGATACGCCGAATATAGCGTGCTCATCTCACGCGCTGGGATCGGGATCGCTTGCGGACCCGGGCCAAAGAAAACATTTTACATAACCCGAGCGTTCGATTGCCCTAAAAACGGAACTCTCGAAACGGCTCCAGATTCTGTCAAATTCCTGACAAATAGCGCCTAATTTTCGCGATCACGCTCAAACTGGCGACCAATAAGTTGGCAGTGCTTCAGGGTGGTATTGGTAACGTAGCGGAAGGTCCGCATTTAACTGGGAACTCCCCCGCGCGTTTGACATAACGCGTTTCCTCTTAGCCCGAACCCCAAACTCGGCGGCTAATGAGGTTTCAGTTGTTACATCCTGACTTTGGTCGTTTTTTCGCCACCTCGCCTCCGCCCATTTGCTCCCAGTGATCACGAAACACGCGGCTGGGGAAGCCACAATATGTTGAATAATTGACCGGAAATTAGGGCTGGTTATAGTCAAATTCGCGGCCGCGAGACGTTAGCCCATTCGCGCTCCACTCCCTGATAGATAGCCAGTATGAAGACGCACGAAGTATTCAGCAGATTCGATTCCACCATGGAGTCAGTGGGAGCCCATACCCGAGCGGTCTACTTGGCGGCATTTCGGAACTTAATGTTGCCGTTGGTCCGAATGGCTATGCGCCACGGCTTAGCGCACGACGATTTGCATGAAGCTCTACAAAGATCGATGGCGGAGTGCGCCAAAGACCTTCACCCAGGCGCTGGAAGATCAACAGCGCAATTGGCGATCCTGACCGGAATTCCCCGGAGTCAAGCCGAGCGAATTAAAGAAACGTTGGCAGTTGGTGCCGCAGAGGAACTTAGCAACTTAACGCTAATTGGTCGTCTCATCGTTGGGTGGCAGCGCGACTTCGTCGGCCCTTATGGAATACCCATGGAACTTCCCTTGGAGCCCGGCGAACACTCTTTCCCAGATCTTGTTAGGAGATTCGGTGGCAGGAATCCGCCATTGGAGGTTCTCGAAGAACTAAAGCGCGTCGGCTTGGCTGAGTTGACCTCAGCTGGGAAGGCACGGCTCACCAACAGACCCTTCATCACGGGGCGTCTCCGGCCGGAGAGTGTAGAGCGGATGAGTTGGGTCATTCATGACCTTGCGGAAACACTTGACTTCAATCTGAACCCAGACCGTATAGGACCGCCCCGATTCGAACGCCGGATGTATACACATGAGCCGCTGTCAGGAGCATCTCTAGAGGCATTCCGAGATCTCGCAAAAGAAGAAGGACAGAGTTTTCTCGCAAAGCTCGACAATTGGCTTGACGAGCAACTTAAGGAAGCTCGTAAACGCCGACGTCGCTCTGGCATAGACCCTAATGGAATCCCTGTAGACCCTAAAGCCAAACACGTTGGAGTTGGGGTCTACTGGTTCGAAAAAAATACGCCGAATGCGTAGGAGTGGAGACTGATGACTAGCTCTCGAAAGATTGGCATAAACCAACTCAAAACGGTCATCGCGTTAGCGATAACCGCGACTGCAGGTCTTGCTCCAGCGACATTCGCAAGCGTCGATTTGAACAAGGGGCGCCCTACCGCGGCAAAGGCCCAGAATAACGTTGAATTAAGCGGGGCCATCATTATTGGCCGTGTCGACAATGTTCAATCAGATGAAAACACAATCACTGTTTTGGGCACTTCAATCGATGTTCACAGCCTAGAAAGCCCAATACTGCCGGCGCAGTATGTCGCAGTATTCGGGTCGATGAACTCGAAAGGAGATATTGAGGTCGACAGACTCGTTGTGCTTGATGAGGTTTATTCACCGGGAAGCTCAATCGTTGTTTATTCCGGATTGATGCCCGGCCCAGTCGGTAAAAACGGCACACTCCAAATCGGCAATGTGACCGTTACTAATAATGGCGCTCTCGATATTTCCCCATGGATTCTTGCCAACCAATCCTCGTTGTTCGTTGTAGTTGGCACGCAGGCCATTGACGGCGCGCCGATCGAACCTCATCAAATCGCAGCATTTTCTAAAGCCGGCTACTTCAATCTCGATCATCAAGGTCTAGTCGGAATCGTTGACTCCAGGATCGTTGCGTCATCGCCGGGAATTACAACGGGCACGACTCGACTCAGGCCGGCTGAGGTGCTCGGCATCGATGGCTCCGGGGCCAAGACACTCGGTATCGATGGTTCTGGAGCAAAGATCGAAGGTATCGATGGTTCTGGAGCAAAGATCGAAGGTATCGATGGTTCCGGCGCGAAGACGTTCGGTATCGATGGTTCGGGCGCCAAGACGTTCGGTATCGACGGCTCGGGCGCGAAGACGTTCGGTATCGATGGTTCGGGCGCCAAGACGTTCGGTATCGACGGCTCGGGCGCCAAGACGTTCGGTATCGATGGTTCGGGCGCCAAGACGTTCGGTATCGATGGTTCGGGCGCGAAGACGTTCGGTATCGATGGTTCGGGCGCCAAGACGTTCGGTATCGACGGCTCGGGCGCCAAGACGTTCGGTATCGACGGCTCGGGCGCCAAGACGTTCGGTATCGATGGTTCGGGCGCGAAGACGTTCGGTATCGATGGTTCGGGCGCCAAGACGTTCGGTATAGATGGTTCGGGCGCGAAGACGTTCGGTATCGATGGTTCGGGCGCCAAGACGTTCGGTATCGACGGCTCGGGCGCGAAGACGTTCGGTATCGATGGTTCGGGCGCCAAGACGTTCGGTATAGACGGCTCGGGCGCGAAGACGTTCGGTATCGATGGTTCAGGTACGGATACGGAAGTTGTAGAGCCGCCGGATGAGATTTAGTTTTTGCAGCTAGCAGACAAAAAAACATCCTCGTCGCTTCCAAGGCCATAGCATCGCCGTGCATTTTGCAGGGAAAACTCTGTGGTGGTCGCAATCAATCAGTATTAACTGAATCATCAAAAAAGAACACGCCCACGCCTAACCGTTTGCTGCTGTCGCCTTGGCTAGGAACAACTGAGGTGTGGCTTTTAGACAATTCGCGCTCGCTTAACCAAGCGTTCAAGTCCCGGAGTAGTTCCTCGCCTCTATTTGCGGCTAGTTTCCGAAAGCGATCACGCTGAACTATCGGGAGTTTTTCAGAATACACTCGACGCTCGAAGAAGCGCATCTCCTGATCCTGACAACTCAAATTATGGTCGATCGTTGAGATGAGGTCCCTTATGGCCCCACCGGCTACAAGCATTGCCTCGGGGTCATTAGGTTGCGGAATATACGACCTGGAAACGGCTAAAAGGATCTCCCCGTCCTGGACGACAGAACCTGCACGAATCAGTTCGTTCAGCATCGCTCTTGGCGGTATGTCACCTCCCACTTTGTCAACAAGAGCCTTGAAGTTGGGACCCTGCCCGAAGAATGGTAAAGGCTTTGGACCGTTAGCCTTGTCGGAGAACTCCGGATCAGAGTGCCAAGCGGACATGACCAACTCTGGTCGCCTTGTCCGCGACAACGAGGCTAACATTTCTATATCGGTGGAGTTCCTAACTTTCTTTACTTCCTTGCGTGACAAACCGGTCATTACTGCAACACGCGACATATTGGTCTTCCGCCCACGAAGCCCAAATTCATCACTAGCTACTGCCACAAAACACGACTTACATATATCGGAGAACTCCCGGTACCCGATTCCATTCTTGAGAAGGAGGCGGACTAGGGGTTTCATGAATTCCCGACACGCGCTTAGAACAGCTCTTTGTGTGGCGCTAGCCATATATTCTGCCTAAAGGATTTGCAAATGCTCTTGCGAGAACCGATGCTCAGACACATTTAACCCAACATTCCCAACAGCCCCGACTCGTCGATCACAGGAACTTCCAGTTCCTCCGCCTTCTTTAGCTTCGAGCCTGGATCATTACCTTTCACAACAAAGTTCGTCTTGCGGGAAACGCTGGATGTGACTTTCCCACCTGCATTCTCGATCCGCTCGCGCGCCTCGTCTCTGGTCATCGTTTCGAGGCTGCCGGTGAGCACGAATGTCTGGCCTTCAAAACGACGATTATCTACTACTGACGGCTCCTGTGGCCAATGCACGCCGACGCCAACCAGTGCAGCAATAACATCCCTGTTCTCTTGCTGGTCGAAAAAATCATGAACGTGCTGCGCGACGACCGGGCCCACATCCGGTATCTGCTCGAGTTCGTCTCGTGACGCGGCGGCCAGCGACTCGAGGTCACCAAAGTGCCTGGCGAGGTTTGCAGCAGTAGTCTCGCCGACCTCGGGTATACCCAGCGAGAAGAGGAATCTCGGGAGCGTCGTTTCCTTGCTGTCCTCTATAGCCGCCAGCAGGTTGCGAGCGGACTTCTCACCCATTCGATCCAGAGAAACGAGTTGCTCCATGGACAACCTGTAGATATCAGCAGGCGTCCGGACGATAGCCTCATCCTCTCCTCCGCCAACGAGCTGCTCGATAATCTTGGTACCCAGGCCTTCGATGTCCATGGCGCGCCGAGACGCAAAATGCCGCAGCTTCTCCTTGCGCTGTGCCGGACACACGAGTCCGCCTGAACAGCGGGCCGCGGCCTGCCCTTCGGGCCTTACAACGTCGGAACCGCAAACCGGGCATTCCGTGGGCAACGTGATCTGCTGTGCATCGGAACTACGTTTTTCCGGAACTACGCGAACGACCTCCGGGATCACGTCACCCGCCCGACGCACGATGACCGTGTCGCCGATATGCACATCTTTTCGTTCGATCTCGTCAATGTTGTGAAGCGTCGCGTTACTCACGGTCACTCCGCCGACGAAAACCGGTTCTAGGCGGGCCACGGGCGTCAGCGCCCCAGTCCGCCCCACCTGGAAATCGACGCCACGGAGCACGGTGGTCACTTCCTGCGCTGGAAACTTGAATGCAATGGCCCAGCGCGGCGCGCGTGACACGAAGCCCAGCATCTCCTGGTAATCGAGCCGGTCCACCTTGAACACGACGCCGTCGATCTCGTACGGAAGCTCATCACGCTTCCCGGCTATGTCGTCGTAGTAGTTCTGGCAGCCATCCACGCCTTCGACGACTCTGGACAGCGGAGATACCCGGACACCCCATTCCCTCAGCTCCTCGAGTATCTCGCTGTGGCGGGACGGCAGCGCGTGGTTCTCATGGTAGCCAATTCCGTAGGCGTAGAACTCCAGGGGGCGTGCCGCGGCGACCCGAGGGTCGAGCTGGCGCAGTGTTCCCGCCGCGGCATTTCTCGGATTCACGAAGGTCTTGGCGCCCTCGTTGGCGAGCCGCGCATTGAGTGCATTGAATCCAGCCTTGGGAATATAGACCTCGCCGCGGACCTCGAGGCGCTTCGGGAACCGGACTCCGCGCAGTCGCAGTGGTACGGTTTCGATGGTTCTCACGTTGTGAGTGATGTCTTCACCTGTCTGCCCATCGCCGCGTGTCGCACCTCGGACCAGTTTCCCCTCCTCGTAGAGCAGGCTGATTGCCGTGCCATCGAACTTGGTCTCGGCTGAATACGACAATGCCTCCTCGATCCCCAATCGGTCGCACAGGCGGCGATCAAACGCCACAAGCTCATCGGCCGTGAATGCGTTATCCAGTGACAGCATCGGTCGGAGATGTTTGGCGGATGCGAATCCCGAAACGGGTGCGCCACCGACGCGCCGGGTGGGGGAATCCTCGGTCCTGAGTTCCGGGTAAGTCGCCTCAAGCGCCTTGAGTTCCCGGAACAGCCGATCGTAATCCGCGTCCGCGATTTCAGGATCATCGAGCACGTAGTAGCGGTAGTCGTGGTACGCAATCTGCTCGCGCAGCGCCGCGGCACGCTCACACGTGTCCTTCCCGGGCTGACTCACACCGGCTCTCCGGGCCTCCCGTTGCCGGCACTGAGCTTGCTGCGACGGTGATACTCGATGACCTGTTCACGCAACCAGCCCGCCTGCTGCATCGTAAGCGCATTGCCCTTGTCGTCCAGCACTTCCGCGTCCAGGCGCTCGGCCAGGCGCCGCGCGCAGACAAACATCGCATCGAGCGCGCCCAACGGCTCGCGAGGTCCGGGCAGGACCATGAACATGGAAACCCCCGGACACTGGAGTTCGTGCATTTTCTCGATCTCGAAGCTGCCGGGTTCGACGAGACTCGCCACCAGGAACCGGCTGCGCCTGCGCTCATCCAGGGAATGGAAGGCGCCGAAACGCCCGAATTCGAGGCCCTCGGCAGAAAACGCCTTGATGAGATCGGTGCCGTTGAATCCGTCCGGGTGTCGCGACCGGAGGCGCAATGCCACGATCAGCTGCTCTCCTTCGGGCGGGAGTTCCGGCGTATCACTCTCGAGGGCCTCCCCAGGCGACTCCGTGGCGGTGGGCGCTTCGAGCGGCACCATGGGCGGCAGTTGTGCCTCTTGCTCCTCGAAACTGCTCCAACTGCTTTCCCGCTCACCGAAGCCGGGCTCACGGCGGGACTCATCGCCTGGTTCGGAGCGATCGCGACGGCTCCAGAAGTAGACCCCGATGATCAGGGCTACCCCGATGGCTGTCAGTATCCAGCGAAGCTCAGGCACCCGTCGCTTCTCCTCGAACCCTAGCCGGCCGCCATTTGCACGGCTTCCTCGATGTCTACGGCGACCAGGCGTGAAACGCCCGGCTCGTGCATCGTCACGCCGGTCAACTGGTGGACCATCTCCATCGTGGTCTTGTTGTGAGTGATGACGATGAATTGCACCTGTTCGGACATTGTTCGAACTATATCGCAGAACCGTCCTACGTTCGCGTCGTCGAGGGGGGCGTCCACCTCGTCGAGCATGCAGAACGGCGCGGGATTCAACTGGAAGATCGCGAACACCAGCGCCACGGCGGTCAGGGCTTTCTCGCCGCCGGACAACAGGTGAATCGTGCTGATCCGCTTGCCCGGCGGGCGTGCCATGACGGTCACGCCGGACTCCAGGAGGTCATCGGATTCCAGCGCCAGGTGCCCGTGCCCGCCGCCGAACAATTTCGGAAAAAGCTCCTGCATACCGGCGTTGACCCGGTCGAAGGTCTCCTGGAATCGCTTACGCGTCTCGCGATCGATGCGACGGATTGCGTTCTCGAGCGTGTTCAACGCTTCGTTCAGATCGGCCAGCTGCGCGTCGAGGTACGTCTTGCGCTCGGTCTGCTCCTTCAATTCATCGATGGACGCGAGATTGATCGGGCCCAGTCGCTCGATCCGTGAGGTCAACTGAGCGAGGCGCTCCTCCCACCGAGGGATGTCCGCATCCGCCGCGAGCTCGCCGCGCAGGGCCTCCAGGTCGAAGCCGGTACTCGCGAACTGCTCCATCGCAGTCTGCAGTCGCACGCTGACCTCGCGAGCGGACAGGCGCATGGCCTCGAGTTCCTGGCGGTTCGCCTCCACGGCCTGGTCCCGTGCCGCCCGTTTCTCCTGGAGCTCCCGCAGCTCCGTTTCCAACTCCTGCACCTTGCGTCGCGCGACAGCGAGGCGCTCCTCTTCCGCCAGCCGTTGGGCAAGCAGCCCTTCCAGGGCCTCTTCCCGCTCGGTCAACGGCGCGGCAGCGGCGGCGATCTGGCGCTCCAACTCTTCCTTGCGGGCCGCGAAGCGCGCCATCTGCTCCTGGAAACGCTGCATGCTGAGGCTCGCGGAGTCCAGGCTCGAGCGCCGGGACTCGACCCGGATGGCGATGTCCTGCGCCGCCGCGCGATCCGTTCGTGCCTTTTCCCGCGCATCATGCAACGCGGAGAGCAGGCCCTGGCGGGCCGACTCGAGTGACTCACGGCGGGTCTCGAAACCGTTCATCAACTCGATGCCCTCCTGGAGGCGGCCCCGGCTCTCGCGGGTCCGTTCGTCAGCCTCGGCGAGTTGCGCCTCGATCTCGTCTGATTCCTGTTGCAGCGCCTGCAGGCGACTGGCAGCCTGCTCTGCGCGGGAACGGGCGGTCTGCAGCGTCGCCTGCAGCCCGGCTGCCGTGCGGTGGGCTTCCGCTGCCTCCTGGCGCACCTCGTCGCGGGACGACTCGAGCATCGCGAGGCGCGCACGAATTTCCTCGTGGCGGGCCGACAATTCCTCGATTTCATAAGCGGCGCCACCGAGCGAGGCGCGCAGTTCGCGGATCTCCTGCTCCCGCGCCAGCACCCCTGAACGTGGATCCTCGGCTCGATTCACCCTCAGCCAGTGCCGGCCGAGCCAGATCCCGTCCCGGGTGATTACAGACTCTCCCGGCCCGAGTGACTGACGCCGTGCCAGTGCCGCGCCCAGGTCCTCCACGGCATGAACCCCGCGCAACAGGGCTATAGCTGCTGGAAGACCGCTCACGCGTCCCGCCAGCATCGTATCGTCGCCTGCCGTGTCTTCGCTGGCCTCGATTTCCAGGAAGCTCGCGGCGCCCTCGGTCAGGCTGTCGAGCGCGCTGGCGATGTCTTCGAGGCCATCGACACACACCGCCTCGAGATAATGGCCCAGCACCGTTTCGACGGCGCGTTCCCAGCCCGCCTCCACGGAGAGCCGCTCTGCCAGCCGCGGACGCTCTGCCAGCCCCTGACCCTCGAGCCAGGTGCCGACCTGGTTGCCGCGACGCCCCAGTGCCGCCTGCTGCAGGGCTTCCAGGGATGCCAGGGTCCCGCGCAGCTTCTGCAATGCACTGCGGCCCTCATCCAGCTGGGCGACCAGTTGCTCATCCTGCTCACGCAGCGCAACGATCTCGTCCCGCACGGCGATGTCCCTGGCCTGGGTGCTGCGCTCGGTCTCGCGGGCCTGCTCGAGCTCCCGCCCGAGCGCCTCCAGGTCGTCGTTCCCCGATTCCGCAGCGAGCCGGCCGCGCTCCTCCTGGACCCGCTCCCGGCGTTGCGCGAGACGCGCAACCTGGCCGTCGAGCTGCTCGATGCGGGCCCGCTCGACCTCGACGGTCTCCCGGGCATTGCTGGCATCCCTGTTGAATCCTTCCCATTCGGACTGCCAGTTCTGCATCGCCTGTTCCGCCGTGCGGAGCGCCTCGGATGAGGCGGCCTCGGCATGGCGTGCAGCATCGAGTTCAGGCCCGAGCGACCCCAGCAATTCGTTCAATTCGACGAGCAGTTCCTGGTCCCGCTCCAGGTGCTGACGAATGTCCAGGATGCCTTGCTCGGCCTGTTCCAGCTCCTGGGCCTGGCGACCGCGCAGCTCCTTGGCATGCTGAATAGCCTGTTCGAGGCGAGCGATCTCCGCCCCTACCCGGTAGTAATCCGCCTGCACCGCATTCAGGTGCTCGCCATCCTCGCGATGCCGTTCCCGGGCGGCCTCGAGCTCCGCCTCGATGCGGCGCAACTCCGCGATGGACGCCTGCAGGTGGGTCTCGCGTTCATCCAGGGCCGCCTTCCGGCCGGCCTCCTCCGCTTCAAGCCCATCGAGCCGCAGCGCGAGCAATTCCGCTTCGAGGCGGCGCTCCTCGGCCTTCATCTCCCGGAATCGTTCCGCCGTGCGCGCCTGCCGCTGGAGGTGCCGGATCTGTTTTTCGACTTCCTCGCGGAGATCATTGAGCCGCTCCAGGTTCTCGCGGGTATGGCGAATCCGCGTCTCCGTCTCGCGGCGGCGCTCCTTGTACTTGGAGATCCCGGCCGCCTCTTCGAGGTACATGCGAAGCTCTTCCGGCTTGGCCTCGATCAACCGGGAGATCATCCCCTGTTCAATGATGGCGTAGCTGCGCGGCCCCAGTCCGGTGCCGAGAAACAGGCCGGTGATGTCCTTGCGCCGGCATCTCGCCCCGTTCAGGAAATAGTTCGAGGTGCCGTCGCGTGACAAGACGCGCCGCGCGGAGATCTCCGCGAAACTTGCATACTGCCCGCCCGCTGCGCCGTCCGAGTTGTCGAATACCAGTTCGATGGTCGCCGTGCCGACGGGCTTGCGGGCGCTCGAGCCGTTGAAAATGACGTCGGTCATCGAGTCGCCGCGCAAGTGCTTCGCGGAACTCTCCCCCATCACCCAGCGTACCGCGTCGATGACATTCGACTTGCCGCAACCGTTCGGCCCGACGACGCCGATCAGGTTGCTCGGAAAGCGAATCGTCGTCGGATCCACGAAGGACTTGAATCCGGCGAGCTTGATCTTGCTAAGACGCATGCGGGGAATGTTTCCGGGGGTTGAAGGACGAGCGGACGGGTGAACAATGCAAGCCCGCTAGTGTAAAGTAATTCGCCTTCAATTCCAGTCGCCTCGCCAGTGCCCGGGCGCCTGGCAACCGGCCTTCGACACAGGAGTCACGCCTTGGCAGATCTGCGCGCGCTGGGGGCCGATGCAGGGCCCAACAGGGACCTCGAGACCTTCCCGAATCCGGGCCCGGAGAACGACTACACTATTCGGATCCGGATCCCTGAGTTCACCTGCTTGTGCCCGAAAACGGGCCAGCCCGATTTTGCGGAAATCCGGGTCGAGTACGTCCCAGACCGGCTTTGCATCGAACTCAAGTCACTCAAGCTCTACATGTGGAGTTTTCGCGACGAGGGCGCATTTCACGAGGCCGTGACGAACCAGATGCTCGCCGACCTGCGAGATCGACTGGCGCCGCGATTCATGCGGGTCACGGCGGACTTCAATGTGCGCGGCGGGCTGTACACCTCGGTGATCGCGGAGTACCGCAAACCTGGCTGGCAGGCATTGCCCGCCGTGGAGTTGCCCTGAGCACCGCGGGTCGCAGCTTCGCGGCCGACCACAGGACTGGACTCCGGACCTGAAACGGGCTAAAAAGCCCTGCTTGAACCACCGTCCGCCGCCTTTCGAGGCGTGCGGCGGCTATAGTCATTGAATAGGGAACTCGTACCCGCCGGGAGGCAAAAATGCCCGCGAGCAAGAGCAGCAAAAAGAAGTCTACCGCCGCGAAGTCGCGCACCCCGGGGAAGGCCCCGGCGAGTAAAAAGGCGCCTGCACGCAAGACCTCAGCCGCGAACAGCAAACCCGCTGCCAGGAAAACCTCGGCCAAGAAAACGGCCGCGAAGAAGACGCCTGCGAAGAAGACCGCCGTGAAGAAAACCGCTGCCAAAAAAGCCCCGGCCAAAAAGGCCGCCGCAAAGAGCCCGGCGAAGAAGACCGTAGCCAAGAAGCCGGCGAAAAAGTCGGCGCCTGCCAGGAAAGTCGCCGCGAAAACGCCGGCCGCCAGGAAAACTGCGGCGAAAAAGCCCACGGCCAGCAAGGCGGCTGCGAAAAAAGCTCCCGCGAAGAAGACCGCCGCCAAGAAGCCGGCGGCGAGGAAGGCCCCCGTATCGAAGGCGACGGCAAAGAAGAGCCGGCGTCCAGCGGCAAAAAAGCCCCTGGCCCTCAATCCCGAACAGGTCGAACCGAGTTTCGGCTTTTCCGGCCCGCTCAAAGGATTCAAGCCGTACCAGCCGATCCCCGGCGAGGAGTACATGAGCGAGGCCATGCGCGGACACTTCCGCCATATCCTCGTCGCCTGGAAGCAGGAGCTGATGGAAGAGGTGGATCGCACGATGCACCACATGAAGGACGAGGCCGCCAACTTCCCTGACCCCAACGACCGGGCGACGCAGGAATCGGAATTCGGCCTTGAGCTTCGCACGCGCGACCGGGAACGCAAGTTGCTGAAGAAGATCGAACAGGCCCTGGGGCGGATCGATGACGGCACTTACGGTTTCTGCTCGGAGACCGGCGAGGAGATCGGCTTGCGGCGCCTGGAAGCGCGCCCCGTCGCGACGCTGACCGTGGAGGCCCAGGAGCGGCGAGAACTCGCCGAGAAGCAGTATCGGGACCGGGACGACCGCTGACCTTCAAGGCGGCCCGCGGGAACCGCCCGCCCCAACCCGGCCTTACCGGGGCCGGTTTGCCCCCTCGCCTACCGGCCCTCTGCACTTCGGCTCCCTGCTTGCTGCTGCGGGCAGCTGGCTGGACGCCCGCGCCGCACGCGGAGAATGGCTGTTGCGGATCGAGGACATCGATCCGCCCCGGGAGGTGCCCGGCGCCGCCGAGGACATCATCCGCGCCCTCGACGCCTTCGGCCTCTGGTGGGACGGCGACGTGGTTTTCCAGAGTCGGCGCAGCGAAGCTCATGTTGCGGGCCTGCAGCGGCTGCTGGATCTCGGCTGGGCTTATCCCTGCCTATGCACGCGTAAATCGATTGCGGCCGCGAACCGAAGGCGCGATCGCCCGGACGACACCAGTTACCCCGGCACCTGCAGGTCGCTGCCGCCGTCCGCAGCGAAGCGCACCCGGGTCGTTCGTGCCCTGACCACATCGGAGCCGATCGAGATCAAGGACCGGCTGCAAGACGGGTTCACGCAGGTGCTGGAAATGGATCCCGGGGACTTCGTGCTGCGCCGCCGGGACGGACTCATCGCTTACCAGCTGGCCGTGGTGGTCGATGATTACGAGCAGGGAGTGACCGACGTGGTGCGCGGAGTCGATCTCCTCGATTCGACCCCCCGCCAACGGTGGCTGCAAACGCTCCTCGGTTATCCGGAACCGCGATACATGCACCTGCCCGTCATCGTCCAGCCGGACGGCGCGAAGCTGAGCAAGCAGACCGGCGCCCGGGCCGTGGCGACGAGCGATCCCGGGACCACGGCATGGCAGGCGCTGAAATGCCTCGGCCAGGAACCGCCGGCGGAACTGCGGGGAGCCGCCCCGGTCGAACTCTGGGACTGGGCCCTGGCCCACTGGAGCCCGCAGCATCTTGCGGGAATCCGTAATATCCAGATGCCCTGAAAACTTTGGCTGCAGTGCAAAAATCGATTATCTTATGCAACTGTTGCGGCGCATCGTCCCTGAGCGCCTCCCCGGCGAACACGAATGGAAGCAGGATATGAGCGAGCCACGCATTATCAAGAAGTATCCCAATCGGCGCCTCTACGACACCGAAGAGAGTCGCTACATCACCCTGTCCGACATCAAGCGGCTGGTGGTGGAGAAGGTCGATTTCGTGGTGCTCGAGAAAAAGACCGGCAAGGACATCACGCGCAGCATCATGCTCCAGGTCATCAGCGAGCAGGAACAGACCGGCGAACCCATCATGAGCCGGGACTTCCTTTCCCAGATCATCCGCTCCTACGGCAGCACGATGCAGGGAATGGTCAGCGGTTACCTCGATCAGAGCCTGCGCCTGTTCATGGGCCAGCAGCAGCAGCTCCGCGAGCGCCTCAAGGAAGTGGTCGGCGTGGACCCCGTCGGCATGGTCGCCGGCATCGCCCAGAAGAACTACCAGCGCTGGAAAGCCTTGCAGGAAGAGATCTTTCGCAACTTCTCGGCGACGCGCCAGGAAGAGGAAGAGGAATCCGCCAAGCGGAAGACGGGAAGCGGGAAACGCTGAAACGGCTCTTGGCCTGCCTGGCGGGGTGCTTCGGCGGCAGCCGTAGCCGCTGTGTCATCAAGACGTAATCCAATTCATATTGACAGCTTCGCTTGTCGCTGATATTTTGCATTGCGTCAAATTGATGCAACGCATCATCCCTTGACGACTCCTCCAATTGGTCGATTATTTCCGACCTCTTGAGCCCCCGCCATTGGCGGGGGCTTTTTTTGTCGCGCAAAAGAAAGGCGGGCGCCGGAAAGCGCCCGCCTCATCCTCGACCGCTGGTCGGAGACTCAGTTCGCGTCGACGTCCCGCATGCTGAGACGGACGCGACCCTGCCGGTCGACCTCGAGCACCTTGACGCGCACCGAGTCGCCCTCCTTGAGCTTGTCGCTGACGCGCTCCACGCGCTCGTCGGAGATCTGCGAGATGTGCACCAGGCCGTCCTTGCCCGGGAGAATCGTCACGAATGCGCCGAAGTCCATCAGCCGCGCGACCTTGCCCTCGTAGACCTGGCCCACTTCGACATCCGCCGTGATCAGGTCGATGCGGCGACGTGCCTCGCGCCCCGAGTCGCCATCTACCGAGGCGATCCGGATCGTCCCGTCATTGTCGATGTCGATCGTCGCACCGGTCTCCTCGGTGATCTGGCGGATCACGGAGCCACCCTTGCCGATGACCTCGCGGATCTTCTCCGGATCGATCTTGAACGCCATGATGGTCGGTGCCCAGTCGGACATCTTCTCGCGCGGCTTGCCGAGTACGCTGTTCATCTCGCCGAGGATGTGCAGCCGCGCGTCACGCGCCTGCGCGAGAGCGTCGGACATGATCTCGCGGGTGATCCCGTTGATCTTGATGTCCATCTGCAATGCGGTGATTCCGGTATCCGTGCCGGCCACCTTGAAATCCATGTCGCCGAGATGGTCCTCGTCGCCGAGAATATCGGTGAGCACGGCGTAGCGGTCCCCTTCCTTGACCAGGCCCATGGCGACACCGGCGACCGGCGCCTTGATCGGCACGCCGGCGTCCATCAGCGCCAGGCTCGAACCACACACGGTGGCCATGGAGCTCGAGCCGTTGGATTCGGTCACTTCCGAGACGATCCGGATGACGTAAGGGAACTCGGCCATATCGGGCAACACGGCCTGCACCGCACGCCGCGCCAGCTTGCCATGCCCGATTTCGCGGCGTTTGGGCATCAGCATGAAGCTGGTCTCGCCGACACAATAAGGCGGGAAGTTGTAGTGCAGCATGAACGGCTCGCGGAACTCGCCCGACAGCGCATCGATGATCTGCGCGTCGCGGCCGGTGCCGAGCGTGACCACGGCCATGGCCTGGGTCTCGCCGCGGGTGAACAGCGCCGAACCATGAGTACGCGGCAACACGCCCGTCCGGACCTGGATCGGCCGCACGGTACGCGTGTCCCGGCCGTCGATACGCGGTGCGCCGCCGGTGACGCGATTGCGCACAGTCTTGCTCTCGAGGGCATTCAGCGCCGCCTTGACCTGGTCGGCTGTCCACCTGGCGTCTTCGCCACCGCCGAGCTTCTCCTTGACGGCCGACTTGATCTCGTCGACCCGCCCGTAGCGCTCCTGCTTCTCCGTGATCTGGTAAGCCTCGGTGAACGCTTCGGCCGCTTCGGCGGCAACCGCTTCGGCGAGCTCATCGTCGGCCGGCGGCGGCGTCCAGTCCCAGGCCGGCTTGCCGGCTTCGGCCTTGAGTTCGTTGATCGCGCTGATCACCGTCTGCATCTGGTCGTGGCCGAACACCACGGCGCCCAGCATGACCTCCTCGGACAGGATCTTCGCCTCGGACTCGACCATCAGGACGGCCTCGGCGGTGCCCGCGACCACCAGGTCCAGCGCGGAGTCTGCCAACTGCGTGGCCGTGGGATTCAGCACGTATTCGCCATTGGCGTAGCCCACCCGCGCGGCCCCGATCGGACCGTCGAAGGGGATGCCGGAGAGCGACAGCGCCGCGGAGGCGCCGATCAGGGCGGGGATATCAGGATCGATGTCCGGATTCGCCGACATGACGGTGGCGATGACCTGGACTTCGTTGTAGAAGCCCTTGGGAAACAAAGGCCGGATCGGGCGATCGATCAGGCGGGAAGTCAGGGTTTCCTTTTCCGAGGGGCGTCCTTCACGCTTGAAGAAGCCACCGGGGATGCGGCCTGCCGCATAGGTCTTTTCCTGGTAATTCACCGTGAGCGGCATGAAGTTCTGCCCTTCGGCGGCATACTTGCGGCCGACCGCGGTGACGAGTACGACGGTATCCGCCATGGTGACGACCACGGCCGCATCCGCCTGGCGAGCAATCTCGCCGGTCTCGAGCGTAACCGTGTGGGCGCCGTACTGGAACGATTTCTTGATGGGAGTCAGATTCACTTTCTTCGCCTATTGTCTGCCGGTCCCCATGACCGGACTTGGAATGTCCTCAGCGACGCAGGCCGAGACGGGAAATGATTTCCTGGTAACGTCCCACGTCCTTCCGCTTCAGGTAATCCAGAAGCTGGCGACGCTGGTTGACCAGCTTGAGCAGACCACGCCGTGAATGGTGGTCCTTCTTGTGGGTAGCGAAATGCTCTGTGAGTTCGCTGATGCGGGCGGACAACAAGGCCACCTGCACTTCCGGGGAGCCGGTGTCCGCGTTGCCGCGACCGTACTCCGTGATGATTTCTTTCTTCTGCTCTACCGACAGAGGCATCTGATATCTCCTGAGAACCTGCTCTTTCGCTGTCCCTTTGACAAGCCGGCAATTCTAGCGCGCCGAAGCACGATGGAACAAGCCCGCCACCACTAAAAATCCTTTATCTTCGACGCCTTAAGCTACACCTTGCAGGTGCCGAGTAGACGTTTGACACGCAATTCTCCCGTCGCGCCGCGCTCACCGAGGCCGATGAAGCCCGCCGGGCTGTAAACCCGCACCAGGCCCGCGTCGCCTTCCGGCCCGAGCGCCACGGGCTGCCCCTGCATCAGGCGGTGCGCGGCTTCCGCAGGAAGCGTGACCATGGGCAGCCCCGCGACGGTCGAATCGATCGGCAACACCACTTCCGCGAGGCGCTCCGGACTCTCCGCAGCCAGGGCTTCGAGTGCCTCGAGGGTGTACATGCTTTCATGCTCGTAAGGGCCCGCGGCATAGCGGCGCAAGGCCGTCACGTGTGCACAGCTGCCTGCAGCCCGCGCCAGGTCCTCGACGAGCGTGCGGATATAGGTGCCTTTCGAACAACGCACATCCAGCGAGAACGACGGCGGAGTCCACGCCTCGAGTTCGAGCCCATGGATTTCCACTTCGCGCGCCGGTCGCTCGACCACTTCCCCGCGGCGAGCCTTCTTGTATAGCCGCTCGCCCCCCTGCTTCAATGCCGAATACATCGGCGGCACCTGCAGGATGGGGCCGCGAAAACCCGGCAATACGGCAACGAAGTCGTCACGCGAAAGCTGCTCCCAGGCGCAACGCTCGACCACGTCGCCCTCGACATCACCGGTTGCCGTGCGCTCGCCGAGTCGGCCGGTCACGCGGTAGCCCTTGGCCGCACCGAGCAGGTACCCGCTGAACCGGGTCGCTTGGCCCAGGCAGACGGGCAGCAGGCCGCTGGCCAGGGGATCCAGGCTTCCGGTATGCCCTGCCTTGCGCGACCCGAAGAGCCGGCGCACCTTCTGCAAGGCGATGTTCGACGACAGCCCCACCGGCTTGTCCAGCAAAACGACCCCATCCGGCCCGCCGTTCGCGGGCCGGGGCCGGGCGGCGAGCCCTTCATTCATCCTGGCCGGACCCGGACTTGTCCGAGGCGACTGCCCTGTTGATCAGCTCCGAGAGGCGCGAACCGCGCTCCAGGCTCTCGTCATGGCGGAAATGCAATTCCGGCACCTGGCGGATGTACATGGCGCGACCCAGCTTGCCGCGGATCATTCCCGATGCGCGTGCCAGGGCGGCGGCCGCCGGCTTGGGATCCGCCGCCGGATCGAGCAGGCTGAACCAGACGGTTGCGTGCGACAGGTCCTTGGATACCTCGACAGCGGTGACGCTCACACCGCGTGCGCCCGGATCATGGACGTCGCGCAGCAGGATCTCGCCCATGAGGCGCTGCATCTGTTCGCCTACCCGGCGACTGCGGGTGAACTCGCGAGGCATCAGCTCTGCTGGAACGTCCGGGCAATCTCGATGCGCTCGAAGCACTCGATCTGGTCGCCGGGACGCACATCGGTGTAGTTGCGCACGCCGATGCCGCACTCGGTGCCGGAGCGGACCTCGTTCACGTCGTCCTTGAAACGCCGCAGCGACTCCAAAGCTCCCTCGAAGATCACGACGTTGTCACGCAGGACGCGGATCGGGTTGTTGCGCTTGACCGTGCCCTCGGTGACCAGGCAGCCGGCCACCTGGCCGAATTTCGGCGAAGTGAACACTTCCCGGACCTCGGCGGTGCCGACGATCTGCTCGCGAATCTCGGGCGACAGCAGGCCGACGATCGCGGATTTCACGTCGTCGATGGCCTCGTAGATGATGCTGTAATAGCGCACATCTACGCCGGTCTCCTTGACCGCGGTCCTGGCCGCCGCGTCGGCGCGCACGTTGAAGCCGATGATGATCGCACCGGAAGCGGCCGCCAGGTTCACGTCGGATTCCGTAATGCCGCCGACGTTGCTGCTGATGACCTTCACCTTGACCTCGTCCGAGGACAGCCGCGTCATCGCATCCCGCAACGCCTCAGCGCTGCCCTGCACGTCGGCCTTGATGAGCAGCTGAACCGAACTGGCTTCGCCTTCCTCCATCTGCGTGAAGACGTCCTCGAGCTTCGAAGCCTGTTGCTTGGCGAGCTTGACGTCGCGGAACTTGCCCTGGCGGTGCAAAGCCACCTCGCGGGCCTTGCGTTCATCGGGCAGCACCACGACGTCGTCTCCGGCCATGGGCGTGCCCGACAATCCGAGCACCTGGACAGGCGTGGACGGACCGGCTTCCTTCACTGGTTTACCGAGTTCGTTGAACATGGCGCGCACACGACCGTATTCGCGACCCGCGAGCACGGCGTCGCCGGCCTGCAGCGTGCCCTGTTGCACGAGCACCGTCGCGACGGCACCGCGGCCCTTCTCGAGGCTGGATTCGATCACCACGCCACTGGCCGGACCGCTCGTGACTGCAGTCAACTCGAGCACTTCGGCCTGCAGGGCGACCGACTCGAGCAAAGTGTCGATGCCCTCGCCCGTGTGCGCCGAGACGCTCACGAACTGCGTGTCACCGCCCCATTCTTCCGGGATGACCTCGTGCTGGGCGAGCTCACTCTTCACGCGCTCCGGGTCGGCGCCCGCCTTGTCGATCTTGTTGACCGCCACGACGATCGGTACGCCGGCCGCCCGGGCATGCTGCACGGCTTCGACCGTCTGGGGCATCACGCCGTCATCCGCGGCCACGACGAGGATGACCACGTCGGTGGCCTGCGCCCCGCGGGCGCGCATGGCGGTGAACGCGGCATGGCCCGGCGTATCGAGGAAAGTGACGCGTCCCTTGGCGGACTCGACCACGTAGGCGCCGATGTGCTGCGTGATGCCGCCGGCCTCGCCCGCCGCGACCTTGCTGCGACGGATGTAATCGAGCAGTGAAGTCTTGCCGTGATCGACATGGCCCATGATCGTGACGACCGGCCAGCGCGCCTCGACTTCCCCTGTGCCGCGGGATGCCTGTTCGACGACTTCCTCGATCTGGTTCTCGCGCAGCATCTTCGGCGTGTGGCCCATCTCCTCGACCACGAGCGCCGCGGTGTCCTTGTCGATGACCTGGTTGATCGTGACCATTGCGCCCATGCCCATCATGGTCTTGATCACTTCCGTCGCCTTCACTGCCATCTTCTGGGCCAGTTCCGCCACGGTGATGGTCTCGGGAATGCCGACCTCGCGCACGACGGGCGCGGTCGGGCGCTCGAATCCCTGCCGTTCGATCTGGGCCCCGCCGCTGCGGCGTCCGCCGGCCGGGCGCTTGCGGCGCTTGCCGGACTTGTCGCCCGACACGTGCAGCTCCTTGCGGCCGTACTTGGTGGCGCCACCCGGTTGCTCCGCGCCGCCGGCGCGACGCGGCGGCGCACGCTCGGCGTCCTTGCGCTTGCGATCGTCCTCGGAGCCGCGCTTGCGGGCCTCGGCCAGCACGCGGGCCTCTTCCTCGGCTACCCGGCGGGCCTCTTCCTCGAGCTTCTTGCGGGCATCCTCTTCCGCCTTGAGGCGCGCTGCTTCATCCGCCTGGCGACGTTTTTCCTCGTCGTCGCGGAGCTTCTGTTCTTCCTCGACGCTGCGACGCGCTTCCTCTTCCGCCTTGCGCTTCGCCGCCTCGACGGCCTCGCGTTCGCGATCGAGTTCTTCCTGCTGCTGGCGAGCCTGTTCCTCGAGCACATCGCGCTTGATGTAGGTGCGCTTCTTGCGGACCTCGACGTTGACGGTGCGGGTCCGCCCCTGGCCGACCGGCTGGCGAAGTTCGCTCTGGGTCTTTCGGCTCAGCGTGATCTTGCGCGGCGTCACGGCGGGCGCCTCGCGCCCGTGACTCTCCCGCAGGAAAGTCAGCAACTCGAGCTTCGCCTCGTCGCTGATCGTGTCCTCCGCACCGGCCACGCGGATACCGGCTTCCTCCAGCTGACTCAACAGCCGGTCGACAGGGACCTTCAGGACATCGGCGAACTGGGCAACAGTGACGTCGGCCATATGCATTAGAACCTCGTATTCAGCCGTTCTCTTCGGCGCTCTCGAACCAATGGGCGCGGGCGGCCATGATCAGCTTGCCGGCACGTTCGGCGTCCAGCCCCTCGATATCCTCGAGTTCATCGGTCGACTGGTCGGCCAGGTCCTCACGCGTGCGGATACCTCGACCGGCCAGCGCGAACGCCAGGCTGCGATCCATGCCGTCGAGCGCCAGGAGATCCTCGGCAGGCTCGGCCTGGTCGAGTTTCTCTTCCTTGACGATCGCCTGCGTGATCAGCACGTCACGTGCCCGACTGCGCAGCTCCTCGACGATATCCTCGTCGAACTCCTCGACCGCGAGCAGTTCGGACGTCGGCACGTAGGCAATCTCCTCGACACTCGAGAACCCTTCCTGGACGAGAATCACGGCGACCTCCTCATCCACGTCGAGCTGGACCTTGAAGACCTCGATCAAGGCGCGCGACTCCGCCTCGCTCTTCTCTTCGGCTTCGCTGGCCGTCATGACATTGAGCTCCCAGCCGGCCAGCTCGCTCGCGAGGCGGACGTTCTGCCCCCCGCGGCCGATCGCCTGGGATAATTTGTCCTCCTCGACCGCCACGTTCATGCTGTGGGAATCCTCGTCCACGACGATGGAAACCACTTCAGCGGGCGACATGGCATTGATCACGAACTGTGCCGGATTGTCGTCCCAGGGAATGATGTCGACACGTTCCCCGGCCAATTCGTTGGAGACGGCCTGCACACGGGAGCCCCGCATGCCCACGCAGGCGCCGATCGGATCGATGCGCTGGTCCAGGCTCTTGACGGCGATCTTGGCGCGATGGCCGGGATCGCGGGCGGCGCCGAGGATCTCGATCAGGCCCTGGCCGACCTCCGGAACCTCGAGGCGAAACAGTTCGATGATGAATTCGGGCGCGGTGCGCGAGAGAAAGATCTGCGGACCCCGCGGCTCGGAGCGTACTTCGCGCAAGAAGCCCTTGATGCGGTCCTGGGTGCGGACGGCTTCGCGGGGAATCATCTCCTCGCGCGAGATGAAGCCCTCGGCATTGCCGCCGAGATCCACGAATACGCCGTTCCGATCGACGCGCTTCACGATCCCGCCGATGAGCGTGCCGACACGGTCGCGGAACTCTTCGACGACCTGCGCCCGCTCCGCCTCGCGCACCTTCTGCACCACCACCTGTTTCGCGGTCTGTGCCACGATTCGGCCGGTCGGCGCGATGTCCAGCGGCTCCTCGACATAGCCGTCCACTTCCGCGGCGGGATCGATATCCAGTGCATCTTCCAGCCGCAACTCGCGACTCGGGGTCTCGAGTTCGGTGGAGTCGTCCGCGAACACCTTCCAGCGGCGGAAGGTGCTGAGCTTGCCGGTCTTGCGGTCCATCGAGACGCGCGCCTCGATGTCCTCGCCAAACTGCTTGCGGGCGGCGGTCGCCAGCGCCATCTCCAGGGCCTCGAAAATGATCTCCTTGTCGAGTTCTTTTTCGGCCGACACCTGTTCGATGACCTGTAGGATTTCCTTGTTCATTTCAGTTGACCCGATCCCCAGGACTAGTACTCCGGCACGAGCCGGGCAGATTCGATATCGGATAACGAGAGCGAAAACCGCTCGCCATCCACCTCAATTTCCACAATGCCGTCGTCGATTCCCACGATGGTTCCCTTGTAGCGTCGCCGTCCCGGCCGCCCCGCCGCGAGCACGATCTTCACCAGCTTCCCGGCCTGGCTGCGAAAGTGCTGCTCCGTCCGCAGCGGCCGATCGAGCCCCGGGGAGGACACCTCCAGGATGTAGTGCCCGTGAATCGGGTCCTCCACATCCAGCACCCCGCTCACCCTGTGGCTCACCCGCTCGCAATCCTCCAGGCCGATTCCGTTATCGCCGTCGATGTAGATCCTCAAAGTCCCGGACCCGCCCGGCGCCGGCGCGTCCAGTTCCACCAGTTCGTACCCCATGGCCTCGATTTCGGGGCCGAGGAGCTCAAGCAATGTGTCTTTCAGCATCACTGCCTCGCCCAACAAAAAATGGGCCCTGCGGCCCACCTGTCGGCCTCCTTCCGAGGCCATCTCCCGGCCCTTTAATGGGCCGGATAAAGAAAAAGCCCCTAGGGGGCCTTTTCCGGCGAAAAGCGTTGGTAGCGGGGGCAGGATTCGAACCTGCGACCTTCGGGTTATGAGCCCGACGAGCTGCCAGACTGCTCCACCCCGCATCCGCAGACTGGGTATTTTACGGAGCGCTTTGCCGCAGCGCAAGGGGAACGGCCGATTGGGCCCTGATCCGCTCGATCCCGCAGCGCAATGCGCGGTGCCATCCCGTGCAGCCGCAGCCGCAACTCAGCGCAAAGCAGCGATACTGAGCGCGATCAGCGCCTGCGGGAAGATGCCCAGGCCGAGCACGAGCAGTCCGTTCAGGCTCAGGACGACACGCAGGTCGAGACTGGCCGCCAGCGGCTGGGTATCGGCAGGTGCGTCGAAGTACATCACCTTGACGATCCGCAGGTAGTAATAGGCGCCGATCACGGAAAACAGTACGCCGGCCACTGCCAGCCAGGTCCGCCCCACCTCGATCACCGCGGCCAGAACGGCGAATTTCGCGTAGAAGCCGAGCAGGGGCGGGACCCCCGCCATGCTGAACATGACGATCAGCATGATGGCGGCGAACCACGGGCTGCGGGCATTCAGGCCACGAAAATCGTCGATGGCCTCCGCCTCGAACCCGCGCCGGCTGAGCAGGATGATCATGCCGAAGGCGGCGCCGGCCATGATCACGTAGGCGAGCGTGTAATAGATCGCGGCCTCGTACCCCCCGACCGTGCCGGCAAGGATGCCCAGCAGGATGAAGCCGACATGGGAAATCGTCGAGTAGGCGAGCATCCGCTTCAGGTTGTCCTGGGCGATGGCCACGATGTTGCCGATGGCCATCGACAACACGGCCAGGACCGCCAGCATGTCCGCCCAGCTGCCATGCAGTGCGCCGAGCCCCTCGACCAGCACCCGGTAGATCATGGCCAGCGAGGCGATCTTCGCGGCCGTACCGATGAACAGGGTCACCGGAGTGATCGCGCCCTGGTAGACGTCGGGCAGCCACATGTGGAACGGCACGGCGCCGAACTTGAAAGCCACCCCGACCAGGATGAAAGAGAGCGCCACCAGGATATGGATGTCAAGGCGGTCCAGTTCGCCGGCGCGCTGCGCGATTTCACCCAGGTCCAGGGAGCCGGTGACGCCGTAAAGGATCGACGTGCCATACAGGAAGCAGCCTGTCGCGATGGCACCGAGAATGAAGTACTTCATGGCCGCCTCGGCCGCCATCGGGCTGTCCCGGTTGAACGCGACCATCGCATACAGCGACAGGGACATCAGTTCCAGGCCGAGATACAGGCTCAGCATGCTGTGCGCCGAGATCATGACGAATATGCCGAGCGTGGCGAACAGGCCAAGAACGAAATATTCCCCCTTGAACAGGTCCCTGGCCCGCAGGTAATCCCGCGCATACAAGAAGGTCACGGCGACGACGCCACAAGTGAACAGTTTCAGCAGCTGCGACAGCGGATCCGCGACGAAGGCGCCGCTGAGCGTGACGACGCGCCCCTCCGGTGCCGTACCGGCGAGGCAAAGCGCCGTGCCCAGCAACGCGGCCAGCGCCAGCCAGTACGTCACGATCCGATGCCGTTGGGCGAGAAACAGGTCGGCCAGCAGCACGACACAAGCCGCCGCCATCAGGAAGATTTCCGCCGTCGCGGGAGCGAATTGAGTCATGCCGTTCATAGCTTGGACTGCACCACGTGATCCGCGAGCGCCTGCAGGGTGACGGCCATCGCATCGATTAAGGGAGCCGGCCAGAGACCGAGCAGCAGCACTGCCGCGGCCAGTATGCCCAGCACGAGAAACTCGCGCCGACCGATGTCCTCAAGCGCGGCGACGCGCTCGTTGGCCACCTCGCCGTAGAGCACCCGCTTCACCATCCACAGGGTGTACGCGGCGCCGAGCACCAGCGTGGTCGCGGCCAGGACTGCGTACCAGAAGTTGGCCTTGAAGCTCGCGAGAATCACCAAAAACTCGCCGACGAAGCCCGAGGTTCCGGGCAGGCCGGCATTGGCCATCGCGAACAGGACGAAGAACGCCGCGAACCAGGGCATGGTATTCGCCACACCGCCATAGGCCGAGATCTCGCGACTGTGCATGCGATCGTAAAGCACCCCCACGCAAAGGAACATCGCCCCGGAGATCAGGCCGTGCGAGATCATCTGGACCATGCCGCCCTGCAGGCCCATGACGATGCCTTCCGCCGCGCCGGTGTTGTCGAGGATGCGCCAGGCGATGAACAGCCCGAGCGTCACGAAACCCATGTGCGCGATCGACGAATAGGCGATCAGCTTCTTCATGTCGTTCTGCACCAGCGCCACGAAGCCGATATAAACCACGGCAATGAGCGACAGCGCGATCATCAGCCAGTCGAGCGCCTGGCTGGCATCCGGGGTGATCGGCAGGCTGAATCGCAGGAAGCCGTAGCCGCCCATTTTCAGCATGATGGCCGCCAGGATCACCGAGCCCCCCGTCGGCGCCTCCACGTGGGCATCCGGCAGCCAGGTATGCACCGGCCACATCGGCACTTTCACGGCGAATGCCGCCAGGAACGCGAGGAAGATGAGCATCTGCTCCGTCATGCCGAGCGGCCATGCGTGCAGGGTCGGGATGTCGTAAGAGCCGCTCGCCACCCGCAGGTAGATCAGCGAGACCAGCATGAACACGGACCCGAGGAAGGTATAGAGGAAGAACTTCAGCGTCGCGTAGACCCGTCGTGCCCCGCCCCATATGCCGATGATGATGAACATCGGGATCAGCATGGCTTCCCAGAAGACGTAGAACAGCAGCGCATCGACGGCCGCGAAGACGCCGATCATCATGCCTTCGAGTATCAGGAACGCGGCGAAATACTGTGCCGGGCGGCTGGTGATGCTCTGCCAGCCCGCGATCACCACCAGCACGGTGATGAAGGTCGTGAGCAGGATCAGCGGCATGGAGATCCCGTCCACGCCGAGGTGGTACCAGGCGTCGAAAGCCGGAATCCATGCAGCGCGCTCGGTGAACTGCATGGCCGCGGTCGTCGCGTCGAAGCGGATCCACAGCGGCAGGCTCGCGAGCAGGGTGAGCAAGGCCACAGCCAACGCCAGTTGCCGCGCGAGGGGCGTTCTTCGGTCGCCCGCCGCGAGCACGAGCAGTCCGCCGAGAATGGGCAGCCAGATCAGTATGCTCAGCAGCGGCAGGTTGGTCGGCATTCCGGTCCCCTACCCTTGCGTCGTGCTGAGGCTGAGCCAGGCGAGCATCAGCGCAAGGCCGATGAACATCGCGAAGGCATAGTGATACAGGTAGCCGGACTGCACGCGGCGCACGACGCCGGACAGCCAGCCCACCGCCCGCGCCGAGCCGTTCACGATCAGGCCGTCGATCAGCGCGGTGTCTCCTGCCCGCCAGAACAGCCCGCCGGTGCCGCGGGCCAGCGGCGCAAGGACGCGCTCATTGAAGGCGTCGAAGTAGTACTTGCGCTCCAGGACACGGTTCACCAGGGTGAGGCGGCCGGCGATCCTGCCGGGCAACTCGGGACGTCGGAGGTACAGGAACCAGGCCGTCGCGACGCCCGCCAGGGAGAGCCACAACGCAGGCGCTGCGAGCACATGGCCCAGCATGGCCGTCGGGCTGTCGATGCCTTTTGCCGCCAGGGCCGCCAGCGTGTCGCGATCCGGGGACACCTGGATCGCGTCGCCGAAGTAACCGCCGAACAACACTGCTTCCATCGCCAGCCAGCCGATGAAAATCGAGGGAATGGCAAGCAGGACCAGGGGACCCGTCACCACGGCCGGGGGCTCTTGAAGGTGGCTGCGCGTTTCTGCGCCGAAACGCTCCTTGCCGTGAAACACGAGGAAGAACATGCGGAAGCTGTACAGGGCCGTGATGAACACGCCGGCCGTGACGCAGGCATAGGCGTAACCGGCGCCGGGAAGCTCCGCGAGATGCACGGCCTCGATGATCGCGTCCTTCGAAAAGAACCCGGAGAAACCGGGGAAACCGATGAGCGCCAGCGAGCCGATCAACGCCGTCCAGTAGGTGATCGGCAGGTAGCGCCGCAGCCCACCCATCCTGCGGATGTCCTGCTCGTGGTGCATGGCGATGATCACGCTGCCGGCGGCCAGGAACAGCAGCGCCTTGAAAAAGGCATGGGTGGCAAGGTGGAACATGCCGGCGGCATAGGCCGAGGCCCCGAGCGCGACCGTCATGTAGCCGAGCTGGGACAGTGTGGAATAGGCTACGACCCGCTTGATGTCGTTCTGCACGATGCCCAGCAGGCCCATGAACAACGCCGTCGTGGCGCCGATCACGAGCACCACCGACAAGGCCGTCGCCGAAAACTCGAACAGCGGCGACATCCGCGCCACCATGAAAATGCCCGCCGTGACCATCGTCGCGGCGTGGATCAGCGCGGAGATCGGTGTCGGGCCTTCCATCGAGTCCGGCAACCAGACATGCAGGGGCACCTGCGCCGACTTGCCCATGGCGCCGATGAACAGCAGGATGCAGACGACCGTCATCGCCGACCAGCCCACCCCCGGGAAGATCTCCACCTGTGTCCCGGCGAGCGCCGGGGCGCGCTCGAACACCGTCTGGTAATCGAGGCTGCCGAACCAGAACAGCACGCCGGCGATGCCCAACAGGAAGCCGAAATCCCCGACCCGGTTCACCAGGAAGGCCTTCATGTTGGCGTGGACGGCCGAGGGCTTCTTGAACCAGAAACCGATCAGCAGGTAACTGACGAGACCGACGGCCTCCCAGCCGAAAAACAACTGCAGGAAATTGTTCGCCATCACCAGCATCAGCATGGAGAAGGTGAACAGCGAGATGTAGCTGAAAAAGCGCTGGTAACCCGGATCGTCCCGCATGTAACCGATGGTGTAGACGTGGACGCACAGGGAGACGAAGGTCACGACCGCCATCATCAGCGCCGAGAGCCGGTCCACGAGAAAGCCCACTTCCATGCGAATGCCGTCTACGACGGCCCATTCGTACACCGTCCCGTTGAACGGCTCGATCGTGCCGTTCACCAGCCCGCGGAGCACCCACGCGGAAAGCGCGAACGACAGTCCCACGCCGAAGATCGTCAGGGTATGGGCACCGGTCCGCCCGATCAGCCGACCGAACAGTCCGACCACGACGGCTGCGAGCAAGGGGGCGAGAACGATGGTGAGATAGACCTGTTCCATGGCTCAGCCCTTCATCGAGTCCATGTCATCCACCTGCACGCTGCGTCGGCTGCGAAACAGCACGACGAGAATCGCCAGGCCGATGGCGGCCTCCGCGGCGGCGACCGTGAGAATGAAGAACACGAAGACCTGTCCCGCGATATCGTCCAGGAAACGGGACATGATGATGAAATTGAAATTCACCGCCAGCAACATCAGTTCCACGCACATCAACAAAAGAATGACGTTGCGGCGATTGATGAAGATGCCGGCGATCGACAGGGTGAACAGGATCGCTGCAAGGGTGAGGTAATGCGGCAGGCCGATCATTCGTCCTTCTCCGCATCCATGCGCACCAGCCGGACCCTGTCCTGGCGCCGGGTGGCCACCTGCTTGCCGATATCCTGGACTTTCAGGTCCGGGCGCTTACGCATCGTCAGCGTGATGGCCGCTACGATCGCCACCAGCAGCAGTACCGCCGCGAGCTCGAAAGCGTACACGTACTCGGTGTACAGCACCGCCCCGAGCGCCTCGGTATTGCTGTAGTCCGCGGGTGCGCGCGGCGGCGCATTGATCATGCTGAGCTCGCCCGTCCGGCTCCAGACGAGCACGCCGAGCATGCCCATCACCAGCGCCACGACCACGAGGCTCAGGGGCGCATAGCGCGTGAACCCGCCGCGCAGTCGATCCACCCCGACATCGAGCATCATCACGACGAACAAAAACAGCACCATCACCGCGCCGACATAGACGAGTACCAGGACGATGGCGAGAAATTCCGCCTCGAGCAGTAACCACAGGAAAGCGCTGGTGAAAAAACTCAGCACCAGGAACATGGCCGAATGTACGGCGTTCCTGGACGCGATGACGCCGATCGCAGCGCCCAGGAGGATCGCGCCGAAGACATAGAAAATGATGGCCTCGATCACTGCGATGTCCTATCGGTAACTTGCGTCGGCCGCTTTGTCTGAGGCGATCATGGCTTCGTACTTGTCGCCTATGGCGAGGAGTTTCTCCTTGGTCATGATGTTCTCGCCGGGATTTTCCATGTGGTACTCGTGGATCCGCGTCTCGACGATCGAGTCGACCGGGCAGGCCTCTTCGCAGAAGCCGCAGTAGATGCACTTGAACAGGTCGATGTCGTAGCGCGTCGTGCGGCGAAGCCCGTTCTCGCCGACGTCGCTCTCGATGGTGATGGCCAGCGCCGGGCAGACCGCTTCGCACAACTTGCAGGCGATACAGCGCTCCTCGCCGTTGGGATACCGGCGCAGCGCGTGCAGGCCGCGAAAGCGCGGCGACTGGGGCGCCTTCTCTTCCGGGTAATGCACCGTCACCTTGCGCTTGAAAAGGTTACGCAATGTAAGGCGCAGCCCGGCGAGGAGCTCGGTGAGGAACAGGGTCTTGGTGATATTGCGCAGTGATGACATCAGTTGAACCAGGGGCCGAAATCGAACCAGATCATCAGGCCTTCGACGAACAGCCAGACGAGCGTCACGGGAATGAATACTTTCCAGCCGAGCCGCATGATCTGGTCATAGCGGTAACGAGGGAACGTGGCCCGGAACCAAAGAAAGCAGAACAGGAAGAAGGCCGTCTTCATGGCGAACCAGAAGAAGGACGGCGCGGCGAGAAAGGTGTCGCCCAGGAGCGGAAGGCCCTGGAACGGCGACAACCAGCCGCCGAAGAAGAAGATCGCGGCCAGCGCCGAGATCAGCACCATGTTGGCGTACTCCGCGAGGAAAAACACCGCGAAGGCCATGCCGGAATACTCTACGTGGAAACCGGCGACGATCTCGGACTCGCCCTCGGCGACATCGAAGGGCGCACGGTTGGTCTCCGCCACGCCGGAAATGAAGTAGACGACGAAAAGCGGCAGCAGCGGCAACCAGAACCAGTGCGCCACGCTGCCCTCCTGGGCGCGCACGATGGCGCCCAGGTTGAGACTTCCGCTCGCCATCAACACGCCCACCAGCGCGAATCCCATCGCGATTTCGTAGGCCACGATCTGGGCGGCGGAGCGCATCGCGCCGAGCAGGGCGTACTTCGAATTGGAGGCCCAGCCGGCGAGGATGATGCCGTACACGCCCATCGAGGTCAGCGCGAGAACGTAAAGCACGCCGGCATTGATGTCGGCCAGCACGAATTCCGGGCTGACGGGAATGACCGCCCAGGTGGCAAAAGCCGGGACGATCGCCAGCAAGGGCGCGATGACGAACAGGAAGCGGCTGGACTTCGCCGGGATGACGATTTCCTTCACGAGCAGCTTCAGCACGTCGGCAAATGGCTGCAGCAGGCCTTTCGGGCCGACGCGATTCGGGCCCACGCGATTCTGGATCCAGCCGATGACCTTGCGCTCGGCGAGGGTCAGGTAGGCGACCGTGAGAATCAGTGGCACGACGACCAGCAGCACCTGCAACACGACGATCAACGTCTGTTGCAGGCCGCCCGGGAGACCGAACCACGCCTCGATCATGTCCAGCGCCTCCCGCCGCGACGCCCTTCAGCGGTGTCCTGGAGTGGCTGTGAGCGACGCAGGAGCATGTCGGTCGCATACATGCCGGGCGCATCGATTTCGCCCTCGTGGCGCAGCGCGACGGCCCGCAGGGTCACCTCCGGATCCGGTCCGGGCTCGGCGAGCCGCGTTTCGAGTTCCGCGAGAACATCGACCGAGGACTGGTATTCGAAGCCTTCGAGGTCGAGATGGTTGCCGAGCACGCGCAGCACTTTCCACGCCGGACGCGCTTCGCCGACGGGGCGTCCGGCGCCGGGGAAGCTCTGCCGACGACCCTCGCAGTTCACGAAGGTCCCGGAAGTTTCGTAAGCGGCGCCCACGGGCAGCAGCACGTCGGCGTAATCACGCATCGCCGGCGTGGCCCACGGGGCAAGGCAGACGACGAAATCGGTCGCCGCCAGCCCGGCGAGTGCGCCAATACCCGCGGCCGTGTCGTGTTCCGGCTCGAGTCCGAGCGTCACCAGGGCCTGGAGCTTGCCCCCGAGCATGCCGAGCGTGTCCAGCCCGACCCGGGGTGCAGGGCGACCGCCGATCTCCCTGTGCGGCAGGAGCCCGGCGAGGCAGGCACCCGCGGCATTGGCGCCTTCGCCGAGGTAGCCGAGCGTTGCGCCGGTACGGGCGCACAGGGCCGCGGCGAGCACCCGCAGGTCGGCGAAGCCGGGATGGCGCTGTGCAAGCAGGCCCAGCCAGACCGCACGCGGACCCTCCCCGGCCAACACCTGGGCGAGCGCGCGCTCTGCGGGCCCGGGCGCCAGGTCCCGCAGCTGATCCGCCAGCGGATCCGGCAGCCCGCTGAAGTCTCCGTCGCACGCCGCCGCCAACACTTTCGCCAGGGCTTCCGCCTGCGCCGCAAATGGCGCAATGCTTTCCCCGGCAACCGGGAACAGCCACTCGAACGCGTCCGGATTGAGGAATCCGACACGTGCGCCCCGCAGGGCGGCCTGGCGCACGCGGTGAGCCAGGACGGGCACCTCGCGACGCAAGTCGGAACCGATCACCAGGAGGCCGGACAAGTCATCGATGTCGCTTATGCGGATCCCGATGCCCGGCGCCAGGGGATCTTCTTCCTGGCAGGAAAAATCGCTGCGGCGCAGCCGGTGGTCGAGGTTGGGGCTGCCCAGTCCGCGCGCCAGCCTGGCCAGCAGGTAGTGCTCCTCGAGCGTGGCGCCGGGCGCAGCAAGAAACCCGGTGAGTTCGGGTCGCGCCGACCTGAGGCCCTCGGCCGTGCGCAGCAATGCATCTTCCCAGGAGGCCTCCTGCCATTCGCCGTCGCCGCCCCGGACCATGGGGTGCTCCAGCCGGTCCGGCGAATACAGCCCGTGACATCCGTAGCGGTCGCGGTCTGCCGCCCAGGTCTCGTTGATCTCTTCGCAGTTGCGCGGCACGTTGCGCATCACCCTGCCGCGCAGCGTGTGGGTGTAAAGATGCGCGCCCGTACAGTCGTGCGGGGAGACCGTGTCGTGCTGGGTCATCTCCCAGGCGCGGGCACGGTAACGGTACGGCTTGTTGTTCAGCGCACCGACCGGGCAGACGTCTATGATGTTGCCCGACAGCTCGTGATCGACGCTGCGCTCGATGAATGTCCCGATCTCCGTGCTCTCGCCGCGACCCACCGTGCCGAGTTCCTGGATCCCGGCAATCTCCTGGCCGAAGCGCACGCAGCGGGTGCAATGGATACACCGCGTCATGTCCGTGGAGACGAGCGGCCCGAGGTTCTTGTCCTTGACGATCCGCTTGCGTTCCGTGAAGCGGGACACATCGGAGCCGAAGCCCATCGCGATGTCCTGCAGCTCGCACTCGCCGCCCTGGTCGCAGATCGGGCAATCCAGCGGGTGATTGATCAGCAGGAACTCCATCGTCGCCTTCTGCGCCGCGATCGCCCGGCCCGAACGGGTGTGGATCTTCATGCCCTCCATGATCGGCGTGGCACAGGCCGGCAACGGCTTGGGCGCACCCTCGACTTCGACGAGGCACATGCGGCAGTTCGCGGCAATGCTGAGCTTCGGGTGATAACAGAAACGCGGCACGTAGACCGCCTCGGCATCCGTGATCTCGATGATCATCTTGCCGCGCGGCGCCTGGAGCGCCTTGCCGTTGACCTCGATGTTGACGAAATCCTTGTCCATCAGGCGGCCTGTGTCCCGGCGGCACCATCGACGAGGCTGCGCCCGCGATGCTCGATCATGTACTCGAACTCGGGGCGGAAATGCTTGATGAAACTTTGCACCGGCCAGGCCGCGGCGTCACCGAAAGCGCAGATCGTGTGACCCTCGATACGACGGGAAACGCTGTCCAGCAGGTCCAGGTCTTCGCTGCGCCCCTGCCCTGCCAGGATGCGCAGCAGGACGCGATTCATCCAGCCGGTGCCCTCGCGACAGGGCGTGCACTGGCCGCAGGATTCGGCGAAGTAGAAACGGCTGATGCGCTCCAGCATGCGCACCATGCAGGTGGACTCGTCCATCACCATCACCGCGCCGGAGCCGAGCATGGAGCCCGCTTTCTTGATCGACTCGAAGTCCATGAGGGCCTCGAGAATGGCAGCCGCCGGCACGACAGGCGCGGACGATCCCCCCGGAATGACGGCCTTGAGCTTGCGCCCTTTCCACACCCCTCCGGCCAATGCCAGCAGTTCCCGAAAGGGAATGCCCAGCCCGACCTCGAAGTTCCCCGGATTCGTTACGTGGCCGGACACGGAGAAGATCGCTGTGCCGCCGGAACCCTCGACGCCCAGTTCGGCGAACCAGCCCGCACCGTGCCGCATGATCGCCGGGACGGACGCGAAAGTCTGGGTGTTGTTGATCGTCGTCGGCTGGCCGAACACGCCCTTGTTGGCGGGAAACGGCGGCTTGAACCGCGGCTTGCCCTGCTTGCCTTCGAGCGACTCCAGCAGGGCCGTCTCCTCGCCACAGATGTAGGCGCCTGCACCGATGAAGGTGTAAAGATCGAAATCCACGCCGCTGCCGAGGATGTTCTTGCCGAGCAAGCCGGCCGCGTAAGCCTCTGCCAGCGCGCTTTCGAAGCGCGGGATGGGTTCGGCCAGGAACTCGCCCCGGATGTAGTTGTATCCCACCGTGGCGCCCATCGCGTACCCGGCAATCGCCATGCCCTCGATGACCGCATGCGGGTTATAGCGCAGGATGTCGCGGTCGCTGCAGGTGCCGGGTTCGCTCTCGTCCGAATTGCACACTACGTATTTCTGGATCGCAGGGTCCTTCGGCATGAAGCTCCACTTCAGGCCCGTCGGGAAGCCGGCTCCGCCGCGCCCGCGCAGGCCGGAGGCCTTGATTTCGTCGATGATGCTCGAAGGGGCCGTACCGTCCTGCAGGAGTGACCGCCATGCGGTGTAGCCGCCCGTGGCTTCGTATACCGGCAAAGTCCACGAAGCGTCCCGGTCCAGGGGCGCGAAACAGACCTGGTTCATCGGTCGCCCCATCAGTCCAGCCCCTCGAGGAGTTCGTCGAGTTTCTCGGGCGTCAGGTTCTCATGGTAGACATGGTCCACCATGGCCATCGGCGCACCGATGCAGGCCGCAAGACATTCCTCCTCGCGCTTGAGGAAAATGCGGCCATCCGGCGTGCTCTCGCCCACCTTGATGCCCAGCGTCTTCTCGGCATGGCTCAGCAGCTCGTTTCCGCCGCGCAACATGCAGGAGACATTGGTGCAGATCGAGACGTGGTGGCGCCCGCAGGGTGACGTCTCGAACATCGAATAAAAGGTCGCGACCTCGTAGACCTGGACCGAGGGCATATCCAGGTAGGCCGCGATCCCGTCCATCAGTTCGGGCGTGAGGTAGCCGCCGTTCTCGTGTTGTGCGACGCGCAGCGCCGTGAGCACCGCCGAGCGCTGCCGGCCCGGCGGAAAACGTGTCACCCAGCGATCGATCTCCTCGCGCAGATGGGCCGAAAGCACGGCGGTCGCCTGCTTCTCCGTCGCGCTCATCGGTCCACCTCCCCGAACACGACGTCGATCGTGCCGATCACCGCGACCACGTCGGCCAGCATGTGCCCCCGGACCATCTCGTCGAGTGCCGCCATGTGAATGAAACCGGGCGGGCGCAACTTGACGCGGTACGGCTTGTTGGCGCCATCGGAGACGAGGTAGCAACCGAACTCGCCTTTCGGTCCCTCGATGGCCGCGTAGACCTCGCCCTCGGGAACGCAGTATCCCTCGGTGTAGAGCTTGAAATGATGAATCAGGGATTCCATGTCGTCCTTCATGTCGACGCGGCGCGGCGGCACGATCTTCTGGTCGGCGATCGAGACCGGGCCGGGATTCTCCCGCAGCCAGCGCACGCACTGGCGGATGATGCGATTGGACTGGCGCAGTTCCTCCACCCGCACGAGGTAACGGTCGTAGCAATCCCCGTTGGTCCCGACGGGAATGTCGAAATCCATCTCGGAATAAACCTCGTACGGCTGCTTCTTGCGCAGGTCCCAGGCGATTCCGGAGCCGCGCAGCATCGGCCCGGTGAACCCCAGCGCCACGGCCCGTTCCGGGGAGACGACGCCGATGTTCACCGTCCGCTGCTTCCAGATCCGGTTGTCCGTGAGCAGCGTTTCGTAGTCGTCGACGCAGGCCGGGAAACGGTCCGTGAAGTCCTCGATAAAATCCAGCAGCGAGCCGGAGCGCGCCTCGTTGAGCTTGTCCGTCGCCTTCTTGCTGCGAAACCGCGAACCCTCGTAGCGGGGCATTTCCAGAGGCAGGTCGCGGTGTACCCCCCCGGGCCGGTAGTACGTCGCGTGCATGCGCGTGCCGGACACCGCCTCGTAGCAGTCCATGAGATCCTCGCGCTCGCGGAAGCAGTAGAGGAACATCGTCATCGCGCCGATGTCCAGGCCATGCGCGCCGAGCCACATCAGGTGATTCAGGATTCGCGTGATCTCGTCGAACATGACGCGGATGTATTGCGCCCGAAGCGGCGGCTCGACGCCGAGCAGGCGCTCGATCGCCAGCACGTAGGCGTGTTCGTTGCACATCATCGAGGTGTAATCGAGCCGGTCCATGTAACCGATGGACTGGTTGAACGGCTTGCTTTCCGCCAGCTTTTCGGTCGCGCGATGCAGCAGCCCGATGTGCGGATCGGCCTTCTGGATCGTCTCGCCGTCCATCTCCAGCACGAGGCGCAGGACCCCGTGCGCCGCCGGATGCTGCGGGCCGAAGTTCATCGTGAAGCTGCGGATCTCGGCCATCGATCAGTCCTTCATGGCCGGGTCATAGCGGTGGTCGTCACGGATGACCCTCGGCACCAGCGTGCGCGGCTCGATATCCACGGGCTCGTAAACGACCCGCTTCTCGTCCGCGTCGTAGCGCACCTGCACCTGGCCGATCAACGGGAAATCCTTGCGGAAAGGATGGCCGATGAAACCGTAGTCCGTGAGGATCCGGCGCAGGTCCGGATGGCCGTCGAACAGGACGCCGAACAGGTCGAACGCCTCCCGCTCAAGCCAGTTGGCGGCGGGCCAGACATCGTTCACGGTCGGCAGCCGCGGCGGATCGCCCGGCGCCGGGTAGCAACGCAGCCGCAGGCGATGATTGAGACTGAGCGACAGGAGGTGATACGCCACGGCGAAGCGTTTCGGCGTGTCGGGAGACACCGGCGGCGAGCCCCGCACGACCCCGCGGCTGAACCCGGATTCCGTCGCGCTGCGGGTCTTCCACTCGTCGAGTCCGTAAACCAGGTAATCGACCGCGGCGAGTTCCACGAGCATGGCAAACTCGAAACCCGGCTCGTCCCGCAGCACCGTTGCCGTCTCGATCAGTTCCCCGGGAGCGACGACCAGCGTCAATTCGTTCGCGACGCCATGCAGCAGTTCCGCATCGTCACCGAACCGCGCGCGAATGCGCTCTGCCAGTCTTTCGCTCCGCATATTCATCGCGCAATCGTGTTGGTGCGACGGATTTTCTTCTGCAGCTGCAGAATCCCGAAAATGAGCGCCTCGGCGGTCGGCGGGCAGCCCGGCACGTAGACATCGACGGGCACGATGCGATCGCAGCCGCGCACCACCGCGTAGGAATAATGGTAATAACCGCCGCCGTTGGCGCAGCTGCCCATGGAGATGACCCAGCGAGGCTCGGACATCTGGTCATAGACCTTGCGGAGGGCCGGGGCCATCTTGTTTACCAGCGTGCCGGCCACAATCATCACGTCGGACTGGCGGGGACTGGGACGAAAAATCACGCCGAAGCGGTCGAGGTCGTAGCGCGCAGCTCCGGCATGCATCATCTCGATCGCACAACAGGCGAGACCGAAGGTCATCGGCCACATCGAACCCGTCCGCGCCCAGTTGACGACCGCATCCACGGACGTCGTGACGATGCCGGGTTGCTGGCTCTTGCCCAGCGAGGCCGGCACGGGGGTATTCAATCCCATTCCAGCGCTCCCTTTTTCCATTCGTAGATGAAGCCCACGACCAGGATGAGCAAAAAAACCGCCATGGCGAGCATGCCGAAGCCGCCGACGGCGTCGAGCGACACGGCCCACGGGAAGAGAAAAGCGATCTCCAGGTCGAAGATGATGAACAGGATGGCGACCAGGTAATAGCGGACGTCGAACTTCATGCGGGAATCCTCGAACGCCTCGAAGCCGCACTCGTAAGGCGACGTCTTCTCGTCATCCGGGCGCCGCGGGCCAAGAATGAAGCCCAGCGAAAGCAGCGCCCCGCCCAGCAGGGTCGCGATCAGGAGGAAAACGAGGACTGGCAGGTAATTCTCGAGCATTCCCTTTCCTGTTCGCCTCCCCCTGGTTTTCTATTCGCGCCCCCGGCGGTTCCAGATTTCCCCGCCGGGAGGGACAAGAAAATGGTGCGGATGGTCGGACTCGAACCGACACGGCTTTCGCCACTGCCCCCTCAAGACAGCGTGTCTACCAGTTCCACCACATCCGCATGTCAGACATCGAAATGCGCCGCCGACCCTATTCCGGCGGCCCGGACTCCTCGGCCGGCGTCTCGGTGGCCGGCAGGCCCGGTACATCCGTCTCCGGCGCCGGGATCACGCTCGGCGCCTGGTCGGCCGGTGCAGTCATCGGCGCCCGCTCGAGGATACTTTCAGGCTCGGTGCGCTGGCCGGCAAGATAGGCCAGGCCGAGACTGGTGAGGAAAAACATCGTCGCGAGAATCGCCGTCGTCCTGCTCAGGAACGAGGTCGTGCCACGCGAACCGAACACGGTCCCGGAGGCTCCCGCGCCGAAGGCCGCGCCGGCATCCGCACCCTTGCCCTTCTGCAGAAGGACCAGGGCGATGATGGCGATCGCCAGGAAAACGTGGCTTACGGTAGCTAGGGTCTGCAACATCGAATATGGTTTCCGCTGCTCAACCGGCGGCCCGGCAGATACCCGCGAAACCCGCGCTCTCCAGGGAGGCGCCGCCCACGAGTCCGCCGTCGACATCCGGCATGGCAAAAATATCGGCTGCATTGGCGGCCTTCACGCTCCCGCCGTACAGCACCTTGACGAAGTCCGAAATTGTAGCATTTTCGGAACGCAACAGGCCACGGATAAATGCATGCACGGCTTGCGCCTGTTCCGGCGAGGCCGTCCGGCCCGTCCCGATCGCCCAGATGGGCTCGTACGCGATCACGGCATGGGAAAAGGCTTCGATGCCTGCGCTATCGAGCACCGCCTTGAGCTGGCGCCCGACCACCGCCTCGGTCCGCTCGGCCTCGCGCTCCTCGAGACTCTCGCCCACGCAGAGAATCGGCACCAGGCCGTGACGCTGGGCGGCGCCGAACTTGCGCGCCACGAGTTCATCGCTTTCGCCGTGCAGGCTGCGCCGCTCGGAATGCCCGACGATGGCGAAGCGACAGCCGAGGTCGGCGAGCATCCCGCCCGACACTTCACCGGTGAAGGCACCCTCGTCCTCGGCCGAGATGTCCTGCGCGCCGACCAGGATCGGACTGCCGGCGGCGCAGCCGACCGCCTCCGGCAGGTAGGGATAAGGGGGACACACGGCAATATCGCAGGGCGCGCCGTCGGGGAACGCCGCGGCCAGCTCCGCCAGTAGCGAACGCGTGAACGTCCGCGAGCCATGCATCTTCCAGTTACCCGCAACCAGCTTTTGTCTCATTCCGGTCTCCCGGCCCGTAAAGCCGCGGCACTTTAGCCGCCGCCCCGGGCGAAATCAATGTTTTGCCGCCGCCCTGACCGTCTCGGCCAGGCGCTCCGCCAGGCTGAGCGCCTCGGCAGCCGCGGCCGCCTCGACCATGACCCGAATGAGCGGCTCAGTCCCGGACGCGCGCAGCACCACCCGGCCGCGCGTGCCGAGTTCCGCCTCCACCGCAGCCTTTGCCTCGCGGATCTCCGGCACGGCATCGCAGTCGATGCGTTGCTCCACCCGCACGTTGATCATGGTTTGCGGCATGCGCTGCATGCCGGCCACCAGCGCCGACAGGGGCTCGCCGGTCCGTTGCATCACGCCGAGCACCTGCAGCGCGGTCGCCAGGCCGTCGCCGGTCGATGTCCTGGCCAGGTTGATCAGGTGACCGGAGGTCTCGCCCCCCAGCTCCCCCCCGTTGGCTTTCAACATGCTCATGACGTAGCGATCGCCCACGGCCGCACGCAGGAAGGGGATTCCCAGCGCATCGAGCGCCTGCTCCAGGCCGAGATTGCTCATCGCCGTACCGACCACCGGGCCGCGCAATTCGCCACGCGCCTGGGCGTCGCGGGCCAGCACGTAGAGCAACTGGTCGCCGTCCACCAGCGTGCCCCGCTCGTCCACCAGCACACAACGGTCGCCGTCGCCGTCCAGCGCCACACCCATGCTGGCGCCCACGCCCGTCACGGTCGTCGCCAGCAATTCCGGATGGGTCGAGCCGCAACCCTGGTTGATGTTCCTCCCGTTCGGCGAACAGCCGATCGGGATGATTTCGGCGCCGAGCTCGGCCAGTACACGAGGCGCGACCTTGTAGGCGGCGCCGTGAGCGCAATCGATCACCAGCTTGAAGCCAGCCAGGGTCGTTCCTGCCGGCAACATCGCCTTGCAGAACTCCTGGTAATCGACGCGCGCCTGGTCGACCCGGCGCGCCCGGCCCAGGCTCGTGGATTCAAGCGTCACGGGCGGCTCGTCGAGCAGGGCCTCGATCGCGGCCTCCTGTTCGTCCGTGAGCTTTTCTCCGCCCGCGGCGAAAATCTTGATGCCGTTGTCGTCATAGAGGTTATGCGAGGCGCTGATGACGATTCCGAAATCGGCCCCGAGCTGGCGGCACAGATAAGCGACCGCCGGGGTCGGCAAGGGGCCGGCCAGCAGGACATTGGCTCCGGCCGCGGTAAAACCGGCCTCCAGCGCAGCCTCGAACATGTAGCCGGACAGGCGCGTGTCCTTGCCGATCAGCACGGTACCGCCTTGCGGCGCGAGCACCCGTGCGGCGGCGCTCGCCAGTCGCAGGGCGAAATCCACGGTCATGGGCGGCTGCCCCACCCGTCCGCGGACTCCGTCGGTACCGAAATATCGTCTGCTCATCCCTGCACTCCCTCATGCTCGTTGTCGTCGCCGACCGCCGTCACGGCAGCGGCCATCCTCACGGCGTCCAGCGTCTCGGCCACGTCGTGGCTGCGGATTATCCGCGCCCCGGAGCCCACCGCCAATGCCGCCAGCGCCAGGCCGCCGGCGACACGGGCCTCGACGCTGCGCCCGGTCACCGTGCCGATCATCGATTTGCGCGAGACGCCGACGAGCACGGGCACGCCCAGCGCGGTGAAACGCGACAACCCCCGCATCAGCAGCAGGTTGTGTTCCAGTGTCTTGCCGAAGCCGAAGCCCGGATCGACGAGGATGCGCTCCAGCTCGATGCCGGCCCGCAAACAGGCCTCGATGCGGTCTGCCAGGAAAGCATAGACCTCCTCCACCACATCGCCGTACGCGGGCGCGGACTGCATGGTGCGCGGCTCCCCCTGCATATGCATCAGGCACACGGCGCAACCGCTCGCAGCGGCGGCCTCCAGCGCACCCGGCGCCCGAAGTGCGCGCACGTCATTGATCAATTCCGCGCCCGCCGCGGATGCAGCGAGCATCACCTCGGGCTTGGCGGTGTCGATCGACAACGGCGGTCCATGTTCGCGCACCAGCGCCTCGATCACGGGAAGCACACGCCGGAGCTCCTCCTCGACCGCGACCGGCGCGGCACCCGGTCGGGTAGACTCGCCGCCGATATCCAGGAGGCCCGCGCCTTCCGCCGCGAGCTTTCGCGCCTGTCGCAGCGCCGCCTCGGTTGCCGCAAAGCGCCCCCCGTCGGAGAACGAGTCCGGCGTCACGTTGAGCACGCCCATGACCAGGGGCTGATCGAGCGCCAGACGACGGGTGCGTAATTCGAGGTGCATGGAAGAACCGGGAACCGGAGCAGCGGGCAGTTTAACCTCCGCCCGGCCCGATCTCACGCTGCCAATACGGAAAACGCCGGGGCTGGCCCGGCGTTCTCCGTGACGAGAGACGATATCGCCCCCGCCTCAGTGCTGACTCGCGGGCCCGGCAATCGGATTGGGATCGCCCCCGTCCTGGGGACGCGGCTCCGTGGGCACCGCCGGCGGCGTATCCGTCCAGTCGGCAGGTGGCCGCGGCTCGCGCCCGGCCATGATGTCCTTGATCTGCCCTTCGTCGATCGTCTCGTACTTGATCAGCGCCTCGGCCATGGCATGGAGGTTATCCATCCGGTCCTCGAGGATCTGCTGGGCGCGCCGATAATTGTTGTCGATGATCGAGCGGATCTCCTCGTCGATGGCGTGCGCCGTGACGTCGGACACCTGCTTGTGCTGCGTCACCGAACGGCCGAGGAAGATCTCGCCGTCGTCCTCGCTGTAAGCCAGCGGTCCGAGTCGCTCCGAAAGACCCCACTTCGTCACCATGTTGCGCGCCAGGCTGGTGGCCCGCTCGATGTCGTTGGATGCCCCGGTCGTCACGGCCTCCCCGCCGAAAATGAGCTCTTCGGCGATGCGCCCGCCGAACAGCGAGGCGATCTGGCTTTCGAGCCGGCGCTTGCTGTAGCTGTAGCGGTCCTCCTCGGGGAGGAACATCGTAATGCCGAGCGCCCGCCCGCGCGGAATGATGCTCACCTTGTAGACCGGATCGTGGTCCGGAACATTGAGACCCACGATGGCGTGTCCCGCCTCGTGGTAGGCCGTCAGCTTCTTCTCCGCGTCGTTCATCACCATGGAGCGGCGCTCCGCGCCCATCATGATCTTGTCCTTGGCCTTCTCGAATTCCTCCATTGTCACGGTGCGACGATTCGCCCGCGCCGCGAACAGCGCGGCCTCGTTGACGAGGTTCGCGAGATCGGCGCCGGAGAAACCCGGCGTGCCGCGCGCGATGATACCCGGCCGCACGTCATCGGCCAGCGGCACCTTGCGCATGTGGACCTTGAGAATCTGCTCGCGGCCGCGCACGTCGGGCAGCGGCACCACGACCTGGCGGTCGAAGCGCCCCGGGCGCAGCAGCGCCGGGTCGAGCACGTCCGGACGGTTCGTGGCGGCGATGACGATGATGCCCTCGTTACCCTCGAAGCCGTCCATCTCCACCAGCAGCTGGTTCAGCGTCTGCTCACGCTCGTCGTGCCCGCCGCCGAGGCCGGCACCGCGATGGCGGCCGACCGCGTCGATCTCGTCGATGAAGATGATGCAGGGTGCGTGCTTCTTGGCCTGCTCGAACATGTCGCGGACCCGGGAAGCACCCACGCCGACGAACATCTCGACGAAGTCGGATCCCGAGATCGTGAAGAACGGCACCTTGGCCTCGCCGGCGATCGCGCGCGCCAGGAGCGTCTTGCCGGTGCCGGGCGAGCCGACCATCAGCACGCCCTTGGGAATCTTCCCCCCGAGCCGCTGGAACTTGGCCGGGTCCTTGAGGAAATCCACGATCTCGCTGACTTCCTCCTTGGCCTCCTCGACCCCGGCCACGTCTGCGAAGGTGACCGAGACCTGGTCCTCGCCGAGCAGCCGGGCGCGGCTCTTGCCGAAGGACATCGCGCCGCGTCCGCCTCCGCCGCCCTGCATCTGGCGCATGAAGTACACCCAGACGGCGATCAAGAGGAGGATCGGGAACGAGGAAATGAACAGCTGCATCAGGAAGGACTGCTGCTGCGGGGGGCTGGAGCGGAAGGTCACGCCGGCGTTCTTGAGTTCGCCGATCAGGGCGCGGTTGTCCGTTTCGGGGCTGTACGTCGTAAATCGTTCGCCGCCAGAGAAGGTGCCGATGATCTCGTCGCCTTCGAAGACCACTTCCTGGACAGAGCCTTCATCCACGCGTTGCAGGAAAGTCGAATACGGGATGTCCTGCACCGTGCGCGGTGCAGTCCCGAAACTGTTGAACACCGTCAGCAGCACCACTGCGATGACGATCCACAACACGATGTTCTTGGCTAGATCGTTCAATGACCTCGCTCCTCAGCTGGCAATGCGGGACCGAGGCCCCAGTTGGATATTTTAGACACTATAAGCCTTGGTAGTTTCCCGCCACCAGATAAAACTCCCTGCTCCGGTCCCGCGACGCCTTCGGCTTGCGCATGCGTACAGTACCAAAACTCTTGCGGGCCTCCTTGACGAGGGCGTCACTGCCCTCTCCCTGGAATACTTTCGTCACCAGGCCCCCTCCCGGAGTCAAATGCGCGCGCGCAAAGTCCAGCGCGAGTTCCGCGAGGTACATCGCCCGCGGCTGGTCCACGGTCGGCACCCCACTGATATTGGGGGCCATATCACTCATTACAACCCCCGGCCGGTCCTCCCCGAGCGCAGCCTCCAGAGCCTCCAGCGTGGCCTGTTCGCGGAAGTCGCCCGCGATGAATTCCACCCCGGCCAGCGGGTCCATCGGCAGCAAATCCAGCGCGATCACCCGTCCCCGATGCCCGACGGCACGTAAAGCATACTGGCTCCAGGCGCCCGGAGCCGCCCCGAGATCGACCACGGTCATATTCGGCTTGATCAGGCGATCCTTCTCCTGGATCTCGATCAACTTGAACACCGCGCGACCCCGCCAGCCCTCCTGCTTGGCCCGCCGCACGAATTCATCGGCGACGTGTTCGTCCATCCAGCGCTTACCGTGGCGTGTTCGTCCCGTCATGTACCGGCAGATTCCTGTGCGCAACCCATGCCCTGCTAGACTACGCGCCCGCCCGGCCGGCGTCGCTGCCGACGAGCGTATCCGGACTCATGTATTACTAGAAGAAACACGCTCATGTCGTTGAATGAAAAGCAAAGAAAATATTTGAGAAAACTTGGGCATGAGCTGCAGCCCCTGTTGTCGACCGGCAATGCCGGCCTGTCGCCTGGATTTCTTGCGGAACTCGAAGGCACGCTGGACCATCACGAGCTCCTGAAAGTCCGCGTGCGTAGCAGCGACCGTGGGGCCCGTGACGAAATGATACGTGAGATCTGCGCAGGCTCCGGTGCCGAGCTCGTGCAGCGCATCGGCAACGTCGCACTGCTGTGGCGGCCCAATCCGGACGAACGCAAGATCCTGTTGCCGAAAGCGCCACGCTCAGATGTATAACACCTGAAGTATTTCGTAGACGCGGTCGCCGCCCGGCGCCTGCACGGTGATCTCGTCACCCTCGCTCTTGCCGATCAGCGCCCGGGCGATCGGCGAGGCGATCGAAATGCGTCCCGCCTTGATGTCCGCCTCCTCCTCGCCGACGATCTGGTAGCGCAGCTCCGTTTCCTCGGTGGCGCAAAACAGCTCGACAGTGGCGCCGAACACCACCCGTCCCCCGGCATTCAGCTTGCGGACGTCGATGATCTCGACATGCGACAGCTTGTACTCGAGGTCCCGGATGCGCGCCTCTGCGAGGCCCTGCTGCTCCTTCGCGGCGTGATACTCAGCATTTTCCTTGAGATCGCCGTGCGCCCGGGCCTCGCCGATCGCCTGGCTGATCCGCGGCCGCTCGACCGTCTTGAGCCGGGCGAGTTCTTCGCGCAGGCGCTCCACCCCGCCGGCGGTCATCGGCACCTTGTTCATGATGAAATCTCCGCGTGCAGGTCTTGCAGCCGGTTGACGTCCGTCGCATCCAGGTGATCGAGCGCCACGCACGTCGCCTTGGCTGCAGAGATCGTAGTGTAATACGTCACCTTGCGGTGCACCGCTTCGCGGCGGATGGAATGTGATTCGCGGATCGCCTGCCGGTTGTCCGTCGTGTTGACGACCAGGCTGATTTCGCCGTTCTTGATCATGTCCACGATATGCGGCCGGCCCTCGCGCACCTTCAGGACGGCCCGGCACGGCACGCCTGCCTCCTCGAGCGCACGGGCGGTGCCTGCGGTGGCCACGATCTCGAAGCCGCGGTCCACGAGGATCCGTGCAAGGTCGATCGCGCCGTTCTTGTCCTCGTCGCGTACGCTGATCAGGGCCGTGCCCCCCAGGGGAAGGACGACACCCGCCGCCAGCTGGGCTTTCGCATAGGCCTCGCCGAAGAAGCGCCCCGTGCCCATCACCTCGCCGGTGGACTTCATCTCCGGACCGAGGATCGGATCGGCGCCGAGGAACTTGGCGAAGGGAAAGACCGAGGCCTTGACCGAAAGGTAGTCGGGGCGGCGCTCCCCGCTCACGCCCTGCTCCTTGAGACTGATGCCGGCCATGCACAAGGCTGCGATCTTCGCCAGCGGTCGGCCGGTGGCCTTCGAGACGAAGGGCACGGTGCGCGACGCCCGCGGGTTCACCTCGAGCAGGAAAATCTGGCCGCGCTGGATCGCGAACTGGGTATTCATCAGGCCGACGACGCCCAGCGCACGGGCAAGACGCCGGACCTGGTCGCGCAACTGCTCCTGGATCGAGGGATCCAGCGTGTTGGGCGGGAGGCAGCAACCGGAGTCACCGGAGTGCACGCCCGCCTGTTCGATGTGCTCCATGATGCCGCCGATGACGACGGTCTCGCCGTCGCTGACGATATCGATATCGACCTCGACCGCGTTATCCAGGAAACGGTCGAGAAGGATCGGGCTGTCTTCGCTGATCTTCACCGCGAACTGCATGTAGGTGCGCAATTCCTGCTCGGAAAAGACGACCTCCATGGCGCGTCCGCCGAGCACGTAAGAGGGCCGCACGACGAGCGGGTAGCCCACCTGTTCGGCCAGCCGCACCGCGTCCTCGACGTTGCGCGCCGTGCGATTGGCCGGCTGCTTGAGCTCCAGGTCATTGACGAGTTTCTGGAATCGCTCGCGATCCTCGGCGAGATCGATCGAGTCCGGCGAGGTGCCGATGATCGGCGCCCCGGCCGCTTCCAGCTGCCGGGCCAGCTTCAGCGGCGTCTGCCCGCCGAACTGCACGATGATCCCCTCGGGGCGCTCCAGTTCCACGACCTCCATGACGTCCTCGAAGGTCAGAGGCTCGAAATAAAGGCGATCGGAGGTGTCGTAATCCGTGCTGACGGTCTCCGGATTGCAGTTGACCATGATGGTCTCGAAACCCGCTTCCCGCAGTGCCAGCGCCGCATGGACGCAACAGTAATCGAACTCGATGCCCTGCCCGATCCGGTTGGGCCCGCCGCCGAGGATCATGATCTTGCGCCGGTCCGTGGGCTGCGCCTCGCAGGTCTCCTCGTAACTCGAATACATGTAGGCGGTGGTCGTCGAAAATTCCGCCGCGCAGGTGTCGACCCGCTTGTAGACCGGCCGCAACCCGTGCTCGAGCCGCAGGGCCCGCACCACGGGCTCCCTGACGCCGAGCAGGCGCCCCAGCCGGGCGTCGGAGAACCCTCGTCGCTTCAGTCGGCGCAGCCGCTCGCGGGACAGGCCGTCGAGCCCTTCCGCCTTCACGCGCGCCTCTTCCTGCACCAGTTCCTCGATCTGCGCGAGGAACCAGGGATCGATCCGGCTCCACTCGTGCACGGTCTCGAACGCGACGCCCGCGCGGAACGCATCCGCCGTGTACAGGAGGCGGTTCGCCCCGGGGAAGCGCAACTCCCGCTCGATGCGCTGCATCGCGGCCTCGTCGAACGGCGGCTCGAGCTGTTCGTCGAGCCCCGTGTTGTCCGTCTCGAGGCCGCGCAAAGCCTTCTGCAGCGACTCCTGGAAGGTGCGGCCCATCGCCATCACCTCGCCGACGGATTTCATCTGCGTGGTGAGCAGCGGGTCCGCGTCGGGGAATTTCTCGAAGGTGAAGCGCGGGATCTTGGTGACCACGTAATCGATGGTCGGTTCGAAAGAGGCAGGCGTGGCGCCGCCGGTGATGTCGTTTTTCAGCTCGTCCAGCGTGTAGCCGACCGCCAGCTTGGCGGCGACCTTGGCGATGGGGAAGCCGGTGGCCTTGGACGCCAGCGCCGAGGAGCGCGACACGCGCGGGTTCATCTCGATGATGATGAGACGGCCGTCCTCCGGGTTGACGGCGAACTGCACGTTCGAGCCGCCGGTCTCGACACCGATCCGACGCAGCACGGCGATGGAGGCATCGCGCATGCGCTGGTATTCCTTGTCCGTCAGCGTCTGGGCCGGGGCGACCGTGATGGAGTCGCCCGTATGCACGCCCATCGGATCGAGGTTCTCGATCGCGCAGATGATGATGCAGTTGTCCTTGCGGTCCCGCACCACCTCCATCTCGAATTCCTTCCACCCCAGGATCGACTCCTCGAGCAGGACCTCGGTCGTCGGCGACAGGTCGAGCCCGCGCTCCACGATGGCCTCGAATTCATCCTGGTTGTAGGCGATGCCGCCGCCACTGCCGCCCAGCGTGAAGCTCGGCCGGATGATGGTCGGAAAGCCGATCTCCGCCTGCACGGCGCGCGCCTCGTCCATCGTGTGGGCGACCGAAGAACGCGGCACCTCGAGACCGATCTCGATCATCGCCTTGCGGAACAGGTCGCGGTCTTCGGCCGTGTCGATCGCCTCGCGCGAGGCGCCGATCAATTCCACGCCGTAACGCTCCAGCACGCCGTGCTTCACCAGGTCGAGCGCGCTGTTCAGCGCGGTCTGGCCGCCCATCGTCGGCAGCAACGCGTCCGGGCGTTCCTTCTCGATGATGCGTTCCAGCACACGCCAGTCGATCGGCTCGATGTACACGGCATCCGCGGTATCCGGATCGGTCATGATCGTCGCGGGATTCGAGTTCACCAGGATGACCCGATAACCTTCCTCGCGCAGCGCCTTGCAGGCCTGGGCGCCGGAGTAATCGAACTCGCACGCCTGCCCGATCACGATCGGCCCAGCGCCGATGATCATCACGCTCTCGATATCAGTTCTTCTGGGCATGTCCATCCCTGCCCGAGTCCACGGGCCGGCTCAGGTGGTGAGTCATTGCTGTTTCGCCGTCGCCATCATGGCCGTGAAGCGGCCGAACAAGGGCCGCAGGTCATGCGGTCCCGGGCTTGCCTCGGGGTGGCCCTGGAAAGAAAAGGCGGGGCAGTCCGTACGCTCGATGCCCTGCAGGGTCCCATCGAACAGCGAGCGGTGCGTGGCACGCATGTTCGCCGGCAAGGTCTGCTCATCGACGGCGAAGCCGTGGTTCTGGCTGGTGATCAGCACCTGGCCCGTGTCGAGGTCCTGTACCGGATGGTTGGCGCCGTGGTGACCGAATTTCATCTTCAGGGTCCGCGCGCCGCCGGCCAGTCCCAGGATCTGGTGGCCGAGGCAGATGCCGAACACCGGCACACCCGCCGCCATGCAGGCCCGCGTGGCCTCGATCGCGTAAACGCAGGGTTCCGGATCGCCCGGCCCGTTCGACAGGAATACCCCGTCCGGCTTCATTGCCAGCACGTCGGCGGCCGGCGTCAGCGCCGGTACGACCGTCACCGCGCAGCCGGCATCGACCAGCAGGCGGAGGATGTTTCTCTTGATGCCGTAGTCCCAGGCCACCACGCGATAGGCCGTTGCGACCGGCTCCCGGGGCTCCTGGGCGTGGCGCCATGCGCCTTCGGTCCATTCATAGGGTTTCCGGCTGGACACCACCCGGGCGAGATCCATCCCTTTCAGGCCAGGGAACTCGCGGGCTTTCGCGACCGCAGCCGCGCCGTCATCACTGCCCGCGAGAATGCATCCCGACTGGGCGCCCTTCTCGCGGATGAGGCGGGTCAACTCGCGCGTATCGATGTCGGAAATCGCCACCAGGCCTTCCCGGCGCAGGTACTCCGGCAGCGTTTCGGTCGCCCGGTAGTTGCTCGACCGAGGGGGCATGTCGCGCATCACGAGCCCGGCCGCATGGACCCGGTCCGACTCGCAGTCTTCGGGGTTGGCGCCGGTGTTGCCGATATGGGGATAGGTCAGCGTGACGATCTGCTGTGCGTAAGAAGGATCCGTGAGGATCTCCTGGTAACCCGACATCGCCGTATTGAAGACGACCTCGCCGACAGTTTCTCCCGCGGCACCGACCGAAAGGCCGCGAAACACCGTGCCGTCTTCAAGTCCCAGGACTGCCGGCTCCGTCACATCCATCTCCCGGATTTTCTCTCGCGCATGCTAAAAGCGGGAAGGGCCCGCGCTGGTCCCGTCCCGCTCTTTACTCGGTGAAACGCCCGTCCCTGCTGGCTGCAGGGGCGAAATTCCCGTCCGATTAGATCAGGCCCACGCCTGAATTCGATAGTTTACTGACCGCCTGCCAGAGTGTCCACGCGTCCGAGCCCGAGAACCTCGCCGAGCGTGTACATTCCGGCGGGTCGATCGGCCAGCCAGGCTGCGGCGCGCAAAGCGCCGCGGGCGAATATCGCCCTGTCCGTGGCGATATGCGACAAGGCCAGGCGTTCACCGGGACCCGCCAGCAGCACGGTGTGTTCCCCCACCACGTCGCCCACGCGCAAGGCGCCGTACCGCAGGGCCGGCGCTTGGAGTTCCGTACCCGGCTCGGCATCCGGCTGCGCCGCCGCGGCGTCCAGGCCGCGCGCAAGGGCGACCGCGCGACCCAATGCCAATGCCGTGCCCGAGGGCGCGTCGCGCTTTGCGGCATGATGCACGTCCTGCACGGCTGCATCGAAATCCCCCAGCGCCGCCGCCGCGAGCGCGGCAATACGTTCCAGTACGGCGACGCCTGCGCTCATGTTCGGGGCCCACAAGACCGGCACCTGCCGGGCGGCCGCGTGCAGCGCTTCGTGAGCCGCGGCATCGAGCCCCGTGACGCCGCACACCAGCCCGACCCCGGCCCGGCGACAGGCGTCCGCGTTGCCCGGGACGGCTTCGCCCAGGGTGAAATCGATGGCCACCCGAACCCCCGTCAGCGCGCTGTCGATCCGCTCGTCGAGCGCCACGCCCAGTTCCGGAAGTCCCGCCACTTCACCCGCGTCGCGTCCCTGCAGGCCGTCCCCGGGGGCACTCAGGGCGCCCTTCAGCACAAGCCCCGGAAACTCCGGCAGGCAGCGCAACAGCGTCTGCCCCATGCGCCCGGGGGCGCCGAGGACGGCGACGGGGATCGAGGAACTCACGAGCTCAACCTGTCGAAAAAGCCGCGTGCCTTGTCCATCCAGCCCTGTTCTCTCGGGCTGTGACTGCGCTTGCTGTCCCGCAGGTTGCTCTCGAACTCGCGCAGCAGTTCCTTCTGGCGCTTGTTCAGGCCGACGGGCGTTTCCACCACGACGTGCACCATCAGGTCACCCTGGGGACCACCACGTACCGGGCGAATGCCCTTGCCTCGGAGACGGAACACCTTGCCGCTCTGGGTGCCCTCGGGAATCTTCAGCTGCTCGCGGGTCTTTTCGCCCAGCACCGGCACTTCGACCTCGCCGCCGAGCGCGGCCGAGGCGAAACTCACGGGAATCTCGCAGGCGAGGTCGGCGCCCTGGCGCTCGAATATGGTGTGCGGCTTGACCACGATCTCCACGTAGAGATCGCCCGGGGGACCGCCATTGGGTCCCGCCTCGCCCTCGCCGCCCAGCCGGATGCGATCGCCGCTGTCCACGCCGGCAGGAATCTTCACCGCGAGCGTCTTGGTATCCCGGACCCGGCCTTCGCCGTGGCACGCCTCGCATGGATCCTCGATGACCGTGCCCTGGCCGTGACAAGCCCGGCAGGTCTGCTCGACTGCGAAGAACCCCTGCTGCATGCGCACCGCCCCACGGCCGCCGCAGGTCCGGCACGGCACCGCACTGGAGCCCGCCTTGGCCCCGCTGCCATGGCACACGGTGCATTCCACCGCCAGCGGGAGGCTGATCGTGACGGTGTCACCGAAGGCGGCCTGTTCGAGCTCGAGTTCGACTTCGTAACGCAGGTCTGCGCCGCGATAGACACGGGACCGGCTGCGTCGGCCGGAGCCGAAAATATCGCCGAAGACCTCACCGAAAATATCGCTGAACGCTTCGCCGCCGGCGAAGCCCCCGCCCCCCGGTCCCTCGCCCCCGAGCCCGGCATGGCCGAACTGGTCGTAGGCCGCCCGTTTGCGGGGGTCTTTGAGGACCTCCCAGGCTTCCTTGATTTCCTTGAACGACGCTTCGGCCTGGGCATCGCCGGGGTTGCGATCCGGGTGAAATTTCATGGCAAGCCGCCGATAGGCTGTCTTCAGTTCAGCCTCGGTGGCATTCCGAGGCAGCCCGAGAGCCTCGTAGTAATCGCGCTTCGCCATGCGGCGCTCCGAATTTGCATGGGGACACGTCCCCGGCATCAGCTGCCGGGCAAGGCGTGTCCCCGTTTATCGAACATGAGCCTCCTGCACGGAGACTTACTTGTTGTCTTCCTTGACTTCCTCGAACTCGGCATCGACGACATCCTCGTCCCTGGCCTGCTCGGCGCCGCCCTGCTCGCCACCTTCGGCGCCGGCGCCCGCCTTGGCCTCCTCGGCGTAGACGCGCTGCATGACGGTGGCCGACGCCTCGCCGAGCGCACGCGATTTCGCATCGATACGCGCCTTGTCGTCGGATTTCACCGCATCCTTGAGATCGGAGATTGCCGACTCGATATTGGCGCGCTCCTCGGGCTGCACCTTCTCGCCCAGGTCCTCCAGCGATTTCTCGCTCGAGTGAATCAGCGCCTCGGCCTGGTTGCGGGCATCGACCAGCTCGCGGAACTTCTTGTCCTCCGCGGCATGGGCCTCGGCGTCCGAAACCATCTGGTTGATCTCGTCCTCGGTCAGGCCGCTGGAGGCCTTGATGACGATCTTCTGTTCCTTGCCGGTCGCCTTGTCTTTAGCCGACACGTTCAGGATACCGTTGGCGTCGATGTCGAATGTGACCTCGATCTGCGGCACGCCACGCGGCGCCACCGGCAGGTCGGTGAGGTCGAAGCGTCCGAGCGACTTGTTGTCCACGGCGCGCTCGCGCTCGCCCTGCAGGACGTGAATCGTCACCGCCGTCTGGTTGTCGTCCGCGGTCGAGAACACCTGGTTAGCCTTGGTCGGGATCGTGGTGTTCTTGTCGATGAGCTTCGTCATGACGCCGCCGAGGGTCTCGATCCCCAGCGACAGCGGGGTCACGTCGAGCAGCAGCACGTCCTTCACTTCGCCCGAGAGCACGCCCGCCTGGATCGCGGCGCCGATGGCCACGGCCTCGTCCGGGTTCACGTCCCGCTTCGGCTCCTTGCCGAAGAAGTCCTTGACCGCTTCCTGCACCTTCGGCATGCGGCTCTGGCCGCCGACGAGGATCACGTCCTCGATATCACCGACCTTGAGACCCGCATCCTTCAGCGCGATCTTGCACGGCTCGATGGTCCGGCGCACCAGGTCTTCCACCAGCGACTCGAGTTTCGCGCGGGTCAGCTTGATGTTGAGATGCTTCGGGCCGCTGGCGTCGGCCGTGATGTAGGGCAGGTTTACCTCGGTCTGCTGCGAGGAAGACAGCTCGATCTTGGCCTTCTCGGCCGCTTCCTTGAGGCGCTGCATGGCGAGCGCATCCTTGCGGATGTCGATGCCGCTGTCCTTCTCGAAGCTGTCGGCGAGGTACTGGATGACCTTGAGGTCGAAGTCCTCGCCGCCGAGGAAGGTATCGCCGTTGGTGGCGAGCACTTCGAACTGGTGCTCGCCATCGACTTCGGCGATCTCGATGATCGAGATATCGAAGGTGCCGCCGCCGAGGTCATAGACCGCGACCTTGCGGTCGCCGCGCTGCTTGTCCAGGCCGTAGGCCAGCGCCGCCGCCGTCGGCTCGTTGATGATGCGCTTGACTTCCAGGCCGGCGATCTTGCCCGCGTCCTTGGTGGCCTGGCGCTGGGAGTCGTTGAAATAAGCCGGCACAGTGATCACGGCCTCGGTGACGGGCTCGCCGAGGTAATCCTCCGCGGTCTTCTTCATCTTCATCAAGACGCGGGCAGAGATCTCCGGCGGCGCCATGCGCTTGCCGGCGGCTTCGACCCAGGCGTCGCCGTTATCCGCTTCCACGATCTTGTAAGACACCATGTCGCGGTCCTTGGCGACCACCGGGTCGTCGTAACGGCGCCCGATCAGGCGCTTGACCGCGAACAGCGTGTTCTGGGGGTTGGTGACGGCCTGGCGCTTGGCGGGCTGGCCCACCAGCACCTCGCCGTCCTTGGTGAAGGCCACCGTCGACGGCGTGGTGCGATCGCCTTCGCTGTTCTCGATGACTTTCGGGGTCTTCCCCTCCATGATGGCCACGCAGGAATTAGTGGTCCCGAGGTCAATTCCGATCACCTTGCCCATTTCAATCGTCTCCAGTTTGAATTCTTGCGTTTCGCCTTTCGGCCCGCTGGGTCTGAACATGGGGGCCCGATCCGCACTTTCAAGGGCCCGCGGTGCATCAGGCGTCGGGCGCGCGCGCCACGATCACCCGCGCCGGGCGCAACAGCCGGTCGTGGATCCGGAAACCCTGCTGGATCACGCCGATGACCGTATCCGGCTCGGCCTCCGACGAGGGCTGGGTCATGATCGCCTCGTGTGCATCCGGGTCGAAGGGCGCGCCGAGTGCCTCGATCGGGGTCACGTCGAATTTCTCCAGCGCCGAAACCAGCAGCCGCAACGTGGCATCCATGCCCTCGGCCACGGCACCGCTCTCCCCCGCGCCGCGCGCGGACTCGAGCCCGATCTCGAGACTGTCCACGACGGCCAGCATTTCCCGGGCGAAGCGCTCGACGCCGTATCGCCGGGCGCTTTCGACGTCCCGCGCCGCGCGACGTCGGACGTTTTCCAGTTCGGCGGCGGTGCGCAGGAACTGCTCACGGAAATCCGCGGCCGCGTTTTCGGCCCGCTCGAGGCGTGCCTCGATGCTCAGGTCAGGCTCGCCGGCCTGTCGCTGTTCCGACCCCTCAGCGCCCTCGGCCGCCGCGCCCGGGCCGGCCGCCGCCGTATCCCTGTCCGTCTCGCCCATTGACCTGTTCTCCATGCTCGGAAAAGCGCCAGCCGCCGCGCGACCGCCGCAAGTGTGTCCAGTTGTCTTCAGTGTGCCTGTTGGCGTCCTGCGCCTTATCTGGGGCCTAGTCCCGGGAATTCAAGGCCGACCCCAGCAGCCGCGCCGTGATGTCGACGATCGGGATGATCCGGTCATACGCCATGCGGGTCGGTCCGATCACCCCGAGCACGCCCACGACCTCGTCGCCTACCGAGTACGGGCTGGCGACCACGCTGACCGATTCCAGGATGCGGTAGCCGGATTCCTCGCCGATGAAAATCTGCAGGCTTTCCGCCGCCAGGCACTGGTCCAGCAGATGCAGGATGTCGCGCTGCTTGGCGAAGGCCTCGAACAGGCTGCGGAGCCGCTCGACGTTCGACAGTTCCGCGAACTGCATCAGGTTGGTCTCGCCGGCCAGCACGAAGCCCTGGGCGGGATCCTTGACCGTCTCGAAAGCCTGGCGCGCCATGCTGATCGCACCGACCATCATGCTGTTCATGGTTTCGCGGGTATCGGCGAGCTCGGCAAGCAGTTTCTCCCGGACGCTGGTCAGCGACTGGCCGGCAAACTGCTCATTGAGATAATTCGCCGCCTCGCGCAACTCGTCGCTGCTGTAGTCCCGGTCCATGTGAATGATGCGGTTCTGCACCTCTTTCTCGTCGATGACCAGGATGGCGAGCACCCGGCGATCCGACAGCGGCAGGAACTCGATCTGGCGCAACGAGGAGTGGCTGCGGCGCGGTACCGTCACCACGCCGGCCATCCGTGTGAGGGCCGAGAGCAACGACGAGGCCGAACCCACCATGTCACCGTCACCCGTGCGTACCGCGTCCATCTCCGCCTGGAGACGGCGAATTGCGGCATCGGACAGCGGCTGCACCTTCAACAGCGCATCGACGAACAGCCGGATTCCTTTCGGGGTCGGCACGCGTCCGGCGGAGGTGTGCGGCGCCACGACAAGACCCATTTCCTCCAGGTCCGCCATCACGTTGCGGATCGTGGCGGGCGACAGGTCGAGACCGGAGTCCTTCGACAGGGTCCGCGAGCCGACCGGCTGGCCGTCGCGGATATAGCGCTCCACCAGCACCTTGAGCAGGTGCCGGGCACGATCCGACAGTTCCGCCTCAACCGATCGATTGGACATGGTTTCTCCGGCGCCGCAAGCACGGGCCTTGCGCCGCGGCGCAGATGACTCGCCAAGCTAGCAACCGCGATTCCGCAGTGTCAAGGCAAAGTGCCGTGGCGCCATCGCGACAGTCCCTCCGGGCGACTTGAAGATGATATCTGCGCGCCCCCGCGCGATTCGGGCGCTGGCCCGCCTTGCGGCTTCGTGCTACAAGAACGCGGCCCCGTGACGGACATGGACACTGCATGAGTCGACGATTCCAGACGATCGCACTGACAGGAAAACACCGGGACCCGCGCGTCGGAGACTCGATGCTGATACTTGCGCGGCACCTTGCCGCGAAAGGCACCAGGGTATTGCTCGATCCGGCAGTGCATCCGGATTTTCCTGCCGGCGACACCGAGCCCCTGCCCGAGGGCGAGTGGTCCGACGTGGCCGAACTCGTCGTCGCCATCGGGGGCGACGGCACCATGCTCTACGCCTCCCGGCTGGTGGCAGGCAAAGACGTGCCGCTGCTCGGCATCAACCGCGGCCGACTGGGGTTTCTCGCCGATATCACGCCGGGCGAGATGCTGCGCCGGTTGGACGAGGTGCTCGGCGGGGACTTCGAGGAGGAACACCGCCTGATGCTCGAGGCCGTCGTCGCCAACGGTGAGGACACCCCGCGACGCGCCCTGGCGCTCAACGACGTCGTGCTGCAGAAACGCGACACGGGACGCATGCTGGATTTCGAAAACTGGATCGACGGCGTCTACGTCAACACCCACGGCGGTGACGGGCTCGTCATCGCCACACCGACCGGCTCCACCGCGTATGCGCTGTCCGGCGGCGGCCCGATCATCCACCCCTCGCTCGAAGCCATCACGCTCGTGCCGATCTGCCCGCATACCCTCTCGGACCGCCCCATCGTGATCCGCAACGATGCACGCATCGAGGTCCGCGTACTGGAGCGCCCCGACACGCGCGCCGAAGTCTCCTGCGACGGCCAGCCGCTCGGCGAACTGACGGCCGGACAACGCCTGCTGGTGCGGGCGGCCGAGGAACGCGTGGTGCTCATCCACCCGCGCGGGTACGATTACTTTCGCCTGCTGCGCTCCAAGCTCCACTGGGGACGCGGCAGCCAGAGCCGTTACGACGGCGTCGGCGAAGGCTGAACGCCGCTCATGTTGTCTGCCATCTCGGTCCGCGACTTCGCGATCATCGACGCCGTATCCCTCGAGCTCGGGGCGGGAATGACCGTTTTGACCGGTGAAACCGGCGCGGGCAAGTCGATCCTGGTCGATGCGCTGGGACTGGTCCTCGGTGATCGTGCAGATGCGAGCGCCGTGCGCCATGGTGCCGAGCGGGCCGAGATCACGGCGAGCTTCGAGCTCGGTGATTTGCCCGGGGCCGCCGCCTGGCTGGCTGAGCACGAACTCGACGCGGACGACGAATGCGTCCTGCGCCGCGTGATCGGCGCGGAGGGGCGGTCCCGCGCCTGGATCAACGGCAGTCCGACGACCCTGCAGACGCTGCGCGAACTCGGTGAACGGCTGGTCGAGATCCATGGCCAGCACGAGCACCAGTCGCTGGCGCAGCCGGCCGCGCAGCGTGAGCTCCTCGATGCCCGGCTCACGGATAAGGAACCACTGGGACAACTGGAAGCAGCGTGGCAGGACTGGCGCGAGGCGCTGGCCGAACGCCGCCAGCTGGAAGGCGCCGGCCGGGAACGGGAACAACGCCTCGACCTGCTGCGTTACCAGTTCCGGGAGCTGGAGGCGTTCGCCCCGGTGGCGGGTGAAGCTGGCGAGCTGGAGGCAGAGTTCTCGCGGCTCGCCAATGCCGGCAGGCTGGCCGAAGGTGCCGGAGCCGCGCTCGAACTGGTCTACGAGGCAGATGCGGGGGCCGCCCACGACGCGGTCGCGCGCGCAGCGGAATCACTGGCGGAACTGGCCGATTTCGATGCCCGCCTGGCGGGTCCGCAGCGCCTTCTCGCCGAAGCCGAGATCCAGCTGGCCGAGGCCGCCACGGAACTGCGTCGCTACCTTGGCGGAATCGAAATGGACCCGGCACGGCTCGATGTCGTCCAGGCGCGGCTCGAAGGCATCAAGGCGCTGGCCCACAAGCACCAGGTCGCACCCGACGAGCTGTCCGGCCGCCAGTCTGACCTGGCCGCCGAGATCGAAACCCTGGAGGAGGCCGAGGTCCGCCTGGGACGCTCGGCGGAACGGCTGGCAGCGGCCGAGGCAAGCTACCGGCAGGCCGCCGCGAAACTCGGCGCGGCGCGAGCCGAAGTCGCAGAGACGCTCTCCACCCAGGTCACGGCGCTGATGCACCAGCTGGGGATGCCCGGGGGGCGATTCGTCGTGGCCGTCGAACACGACGCCGAAGGCCCGTGCGCGGCGCACGGCCTCGACAACATCGAGTTCCTGGTGAGCGCCAACCCCGGCCAGCCACCCGCGCCCGTCGCGCGGGTGGCCTCCGGCGGCGAGCTGTCACGCATCAGCCTCGCGATCCAGGTGGCGGCCAGGAGCGCCCAGCCGACGCCCGTGATGGTGTTCGACGAGGTCGATGCAGGCATCGGCGGTGGCGTGGCGGAAATCGTCGGCCGCCGGCTTGCCGAGCTTGGTACACGCGCCCAGGTACTGTGCGTTACGCATCTCCCGCAGGTCGCGAGCCAGGCGGATCACCACCTCAGGGTGGCCAAGTTGACTGATGGGGAGACCACCAGAACGAACCTCAAACCATTGACGGAAAAAGAAAAGGTGGAAGAGCTCGCGCGCATGCTGGGCGGGGTCGAGATCACCGGCACGACGCGCGCTCACGCCCGGGAAATGCGTAAGCGGGCCAGCCGTGACTGAGGAGCCGGTCGCGACTGAGCGTCCCGCCGCTCCTCGGCTCAAGGTCAGTCGGTGTCGTTGAGATTCGGACAGTTCTTGCGCGTGCAGTTGCCGTAGATCACCAGCGAATGGTCGGCCACGGTGAAACCGTGGGCGGCGGCCGCCACGTCCTGGCGCGCCTCGATCACCTGATCCACGAACTCCTCCACGTAGCCGCACTGCTGGCAGATGATATGGTCGTGGTGTGCGCCGTCGTCCATCTCGAAGACGGCGCTGCCGCCCTCGAAATTGTGTCGTCGCACCAGGCCGGCAGCCTCGAACTGCGTGAGGACGCGATAAACCGTCGCAAGGCCGATCTCCGCATCCGAATCCAGCAAGTGCTTGTAGACATCCTCGGCACTCATGTGCCGCTGGGGGTTAGCCTCGAGAATCTCGAGAATCTTCAGCCGTGGCAACGTGACTTTCAGCCCGACTTTCCTGAGTTCCTTGGATTCCATGAGCGCCTCCCGAGGCGAGCGTTGACCGGTCTTCTGTTATTATCGCCTACGCTCGCTGTCCACTCCAACTGTTCGGGTTCCCATGCTCCAGCCAAGCCGCCTTTTCGTGCTCACCGTCATCGTACTGCTGACCGGTTGCGCAGCCGTCAAGGATTTCTCGCTGCGTCCCTACCGGATGAATATCCAGCAGGGTAACTACCTCGAAGCGAAGGATGTGGACCAGCTGGAAGTGGGCATGACCCAGAGCCAGGTTCGCTTCCTGATCGGCACACCGATGGTGGCGGATCCGTTCAACAGCGCGCGCTGGGACTACGTGTTCTATTTCAAGGTGGGCCGCAGCCGCGAGGAAATCAGCAGCCGCCTGACGGTCTGGTTCGAGGATGGCCGGGTGAGCCGGATCGAGCGCGAGGACGAACTCGCGGAGAAGCCGGAACCCTTCTACGACGCCTGAGCGCAGCCGCTAGCGCTCTGCAGGTTCGTCGCGACCACCCTTGCCCATGCTCTTGCCGGCCGCCGCCAGCTCGCGCCGCGCAGCCCGTGGATCGGCAAGCAAGGGCCGGTAAATTTCGACCCGGTCGCCGGGATTGAGCTCCCTGTCCGCCTTGCACAACTTGCCGAAGATGCCCAGCCGCTGCGAGCCGAGGTCGATCTCGGGAAACTTCTCCTCGATGCCCGACAGCCGCACTGCCTCCGCGGCACTGGTCCCCCGCGGCACCTCGACCGCCAGGATCAACTGTCGCTCGGGCCGGGCGTAAGCCACTTCGACCTCGATGGTCTCGTCCGGGCCGGTCATCCCGCGGACCCCGCCAGCCCGAACCATCCCAGCAACCCGGTGGCGTGCAGAAACACCAACAGCACGGCGACGGGCGCCACCCAGCGCGCCAGGAAACGCCAGAGGCTGAACAATCCGCCGGTGCCGATGTCCAGTTCGTCCGATGTCGATGTCTTGGCCATCACCCAGCCGGCGAAGATGGTGATGAACAGGCCGCCGAGCGGCAACAGGATATTGCTGGAGAGGTGATCGAGGTTCTCGAACAAGGTGCGGCCCAGCACCCTGAAATCCGCCAGTTCGTTGAAGGACAGGATTGTCAGGAACCCCAGGAGCCAGATCACGACGCCGATGGCGATCGCCGAGGCCGGACGACTCCGGCCCCGTGTCTCCACCGCCCAGGCCACCGCCGGCTCGATGAGGCCGATGGACGAGGTCCACGCCGCAAAGGTGAGCAGGATAAAGAAGAGCAGGCCGAACACGTGCCCGCCCGCCATGTTGCCGAACGCCAGCGGCAGGGTCTGGAAAATGAGGCCCGGCCCGGCGCCCGGATCGAGACCGTGCGCAAAAACGATGGGGAAGATCGCCAGGCCGGCGAGCAACGCCATACCCGTATCCGCGAGCACCACCGAGATCGACGTGTTGGTGATCGAGGTGCCCTCCGGCAGGTAGGCGCCATACGCCATGATCGCGCCCATGCCTATGCTGAGGCTGAAGAACGCCTGTCCCAGGGCCGCGAGCATGGCGTCCCCCGTCAGCTTGGAAAAATCAGCTTCCAGCAGGAAATTGACGCCGCCCCGGAAATCGCCGTTGATCATCGCGTAGCCCAGCAAGGCGACCATCAGGACGGCCAGCGAAGGCATCAGGAAGCGCACGGCGCGTTCCAGCCCGCGTTCGACACCCCGGGCGACCACGAAAATCGTCAGGATCATGAACGCGGTGTGCCAGAACGCCAGTACCCGCCAGTCGGCCAGCAGCCCCCCGAACAGCGCGTTGACCTCCTCCGCCCCGGCACCGGAGAAGCGGTTCAGGGCGGCGTGGCCGACATACGACAATGACCAGCCCGCGATGACGCTATAAAAAGAGAGGATGATGATGCCGGCGATCACGCCCATGACCCCGACCAGCGCCCAGCTCGGCCGGCTGCCCTCTTCCTCGCCGACGATGCGCATCGTCGCCACCGGATTGCGGCGCCCGCGCCGGCCGATGAGGATTTCTGCCATCATAATGGGCAGGCCGATCAGGGCCACGCACAGCAGATAGAAAAGGACGAAAGCGCCACCGCCATTCGCGCCCGCGACGTAGGGAAACTTCCATATGTTCCCGAGACCGACCGCGGAACCGCTTACGGCGAGAATGAAGGCCAGTCGAGACGACCAGAGGCCGTGCAGCGATGTACGCTTGGCCATGCCGGGTGGGACCCTGCGCTGTCAAAGGCCGGCGATTTTGGATTAAATCCGGCCTTGCGGCAACAACCACGCCGCTCGCGCCCTTTCGAACCGCGATCACAGACCCCGGAAAACATGATGAGCACCGCGAAGAAAAAGGCCGCCTCCGGCACCGGGGGATCGACGATCGCACTTAACAAGAAGGCGCGGCACGACTATTTTATCGAGGAAAAGCTCGAAGCCGGGCTGGTTCTCGAGGGCTGGGAAGTCAAGAGCCTGCGTGTCGGCCGCGCGCAGATCGCCGAAGCCTATGTCGTGGTCCGCGGGGGAGAAATCTGGCTGGTAGGCGCCAATATCACGCCGCTGAACTCCGCCTCTACCCACGTGCATCCCGACGCAGGCCGCAGCCGCAAGCTGCTGCTGCAGCGGCGCGAGATCGACCGGCTGATCGGCTCGGTGGAGCGCGCCGGCTACACCATGGTGCCGCTGGCGCTGTACTGGAAGCAGGGCCGCGCCAAGCTCGAGATCGGCCTGGCCAAGGGCAAGAAGCAGCATGACAAGCGGGCCACCGAACGGGATCGGGACTGGGAGCGGCAGAAGGCAAGGATCCTTAAAAGGTAATATTTACAATTAGTTGGAATGATTACTTCAGGCCTTTTGTAACTGAAAAATCAGGATCCGGGCACCGGTCCTGCGAGCGGCTTGCCGACGCCCTTGGGTGGGCCGCGCCATCCGAGGTAAACCACGAGCGCGCCCAGTCCAAGGCCCACCGCGAGCAGCGCGGCGGTGGGCATCTCGCCGAGGGCCCGGAAAAACACGAGCCACGGGCCGGCGGCCGCCGCCCACTGGAAGCAGATGCTCGAGGCGACCAGAAAAACCGCCGCCAGCAGGAAAGGCCGGCCGTGGCGACGCGCCCCGAAATACAGGCCCAACGCAACGGCCAGTGCCATCGCGTTACCCAGGTGGACCCCCAAGGTGAACAGGTGCATGTCCTCGGGCCCCTGGATCCTGAGTCCCGGCACAAAACCGTTCAGCAGCCGTGAACTGATCGGCGTCACCAGGAGCAAGATCGTGGCCAGCATGTAGCGGGCATGCAGCTGGACATTGCGGCGGTGGCGCAGGGCCGCATAGAAGAAACCCGAAAAAAACAACACCGAGAGCAGGTCCAGTGCGCCCAGCCCGGGGCCGAACATGACCAGAAACGGGCGAGTGCCACCAAAGGTCCCCTGCGCCATGCTCTGCAGGACCAGCAGGCCTCCGGCGATAAAGACGGGCACGAGGACGAAAGTCGCGCGCCCGACGGTCCGATGGAGACCGATCTGCCGACGATGAATCGCCCAGCTCTGGACGATCAACGCAAGGACCCAGACGGACGCGGTGACGCCGTGAACATGAATAGTCCAGGGCGTTTCTCCCAGTCTCGAGAAGTACCCCGGCCAGAAAGCCAGGATGATCATCGGGACCAGCACCAGAAGCGCCAGGTAAGCGCGTGGATAAGGCATCGTCCCCCTCCCCTGTTTTATTTTGCGGCGAATATAAATCCTGCGCCGGTTTCCCGCCACCGCGCCGCTCGCTGGCGCCAGGGGAACCTTGGGCGTAGACTTGGGGTCGTACTGATGACCGGGGGCGACATGGCTTCGACGTGTGTCGCAAAACTCGGGGTGCATGCCGAGGTGCAGGGACCTCGTAAAACACTTTGCAAACTTTAGTTGCCAACGACGACAACTACGCACTCGCCGCTTAAAACCCGGTAGGGTGCCGTCTGACTGGACGCGTGCTTGTGAGCACCAGATTTCAGGCGTCATAACTCACAAGATCGCCGTGAAACCTGCCCGAGGTCGATCGGTTAAATCTCATTAGGGATCGCCGCTTGTTTTCCCTGTCCGTCGGGTAGCAATCGGTTAAAACAATAGACGTGAATAAGCATGTAGACCTCCGGGCGGAGGGCTCGCGGACGCGGGTTCGATTCCCGCCGCCTCCACCATCTACCTACCATAAGCCGCTGATTTTATTAGCGGCTTATTTTTTTGGATTACGCTCCAGAAGGCTGGATTCGGCTCCGTTTCGTCAGGATTCTGTCAGCCTCCAACTTGGACGGAGGGGCTGAGGTGCGTGATCGAAAAACCGATGACGGGGAGGCTCGCCGTGCGGCTGGGCGAGGGGTCGTCTCCAAGCTTCCAATGGATGCTGCTTTAGCGGTAGCGCAATAAATTAAAGGATGCTTTAATACGTCAAGTTTGTACTAAAGACATCTTTACCATGAAGCGCGTCACCGGCACTTACGCCCTCTCGACCACGCAGAGTGAATCGGTTCAAGCCTTCGTGCCGCATCCGCTGCCCCCGGCCGAACCTGCGCTGGGACCGGAAGTGTATGCGGACCTGAACCACCAGGCAGAGCTCACACTCGCCCGCCTGTCCGGGGTATCGGGGCTGGTGCCATCCGTCGACTGGCTCCTGTACAGCGCGATCCGCAAGGAGGCACTGCTGACCTCGCAAATCGAAGGCACCCAGGCCACATTGACCGACCTGTTCGATGAGGAAGCCGGGTTCGCCGTCAGCAACACGGAAGACCTTGAGGAGGTCACCAACTATCTGCGGGCATTTCGGCTGGTACAGGACAACCTCCGCGATCCCAATAGTTTACCAATCAGCGTGCGCATGCTGCGTGAGGCTCACCGTGTCCTGATGGACGGGGTACGCGGTGCCGGCAAGCAGCCCGGGGAGCTGCGGCGCTCCCAGAACTGGATCGGCGGCACTCGTCCGGGCAACGCCGCCTTCGTGCCGCCACCGGCCGACCGGGTGCCAGATCTGCTGGCCGACCTGGAGCGATTCATTCACGATGACGCCGACACGCTCCCGCCTCTCGTGAAAATCGCGCTGGCACACGCTCAGTTCGAGACGATTCATCCTTTCCTCGACGGCAATGGCCGCATCGGACGTCTGCTGATCGCATCGCTGCTCGAATACTGGCGACTGCTCCCCGAGCCGCTCATGTACCTGAGCGGCTACCTGAAACGGCACCAGGCCGAATATTACCGCCGCCTGTCGATCATCCGCAGCGAGGGTGACTGGGAGTCCTGGGTCGCGTTCTTTCTTGAGGGCGTGGCAACAGCCGCGAGTGAAGCCGAACGCGGCATCATCGCCATCGCAACTCTGGTTGCGAGCGACCGGCGCCGTCTGCTGGAATCGGCGAAGGCGGGACCTGCCAGCTATCGACTGTTTGAAATGCTGCCGATGATGCCGCGCTTCACCATCGAGCGGGCGCGCAAGCGGCTGGACACCACCTTTCCGACCGCCAATGCGGCCGTCAAAGTACTTGAAGACCTGGGCATCGTGACGGAGATGACCGGCCAGAAGAAGAATCGGCTTTACAGTTACCAGCCCTACATCGAGTTGCTGTCGCAGTGATCGCGCCGATCGCCCAGTGACCTTCCGACAGACGCCATAAATATTCCAAGGCAGCTGCTGATCGCGCTGGTTTGCGCAAACGCGGACTCTATTCGACCTGCACCGGGCGAGGAATGGCACCGAAAACCAGATATACAACGCGCCACAATGTCAAACGCCGGTGCTAACCTAAGCCCCCCATAAGGGCTATCTACCCGAAGCCTTGTTCAAGTCATGGTCTAGTGTGAAGGAAGCGCCAAATGTTGAGATCACAGTCGGTATTGTCTGCACTGGCCACCGTCACCATGCTGGCGGCGTCTGTTCCGACCTCGGCCTCCCAGCCCAACGTGGAATCCGACGGCCCGTATCAGGTCATGACCCAGAGCCTGCCAGACGGGCAGCTCGTGATTGCCGTCATGTTGCGGGGCGTCGCCAGCACCGATCTCGCCCATTATCAAGGACCATGCGGGGAGCAGATCGAGGCAGACCTGAGTATCAATGATCGTGCAGACGTCACTCGCTTCGAAAAGTCGGGTAAGTTTGCCGATCTCAATGCCGACGGCCTGGCCGGCCGGCTTGTCGAGCAGTTGCAGTCGGCCTGCCCGGAACTCGAGCGCGTGGACACCGTCCTGGCCAACCGGCCCGACAGACCGCGAGTGGCGTCATTTGCCCGCTCTGCAGGCTGGGCCAACACGGCGGCAGCCCTCAGCGTCGCAGCGGCCGCCAATCCAGTTGACGCGCAGATTGCCGCGCTACCTTCAGGGCCGCGGGTCATGCTGGCCGTGCAGGATCTGCTCACGGGCATCGCACTTCGGGGCTACGCCATTTGCCAGGACCGCATGACGCTGCCGCTTGGCAGCATGAATTCCAGCGGCGCGCGCAAACCCAGCCTCGGGACTTTCCGCAGATTCGCTGAGATGGCCGCCCCGCAGGTCCAGGCACAGTGTCCGGATGTCATGCAGATCAGGTTCATCCCCGGCCCGATGGCGGACACTTTCATCTGCACCAGCCAGGATTGCAGCGTCGATGCCACATTGGCCAACGGCATGTGGTCCGCCGTTGCAACCGGCTATGGCGCCTCACGCGACCTGGATACGATCAAGACCTTCGATGATGTCCTGGGCGCAATGGTGGCCGGCGACCTGTCTGAGATTCGCAATCGCTACACTGGCTATTTTCGGCAGTTCCACAACGAATTCCTCATTGTCTACTCGAAGACATGTCCGACCCACATCGCCGATCCGGTGTCGTTCCAGATCGTCCTGATCGAACGAACCATCGATCAGGACGGCTTCACGATTGGCAGCCGGCAGGCCAGCGAACCCTACACCCTGACAATCGATCGGAAGTTCGAGCCGCGCTATTTCGCCTATGACCAGGCCAACCAGGCTTACTATGCTTCAAGCATTCTCAGCCGCGAAGTCGACGCCCGCAGCGCGGGGAGCACCACCTCTGGCGCAGAATCCGTCATCGGCGAAATAATTGATGGCCGCCACCGTATTCAGTCCTTCGTCAACAAGGGCTGTGCACACAATGATGTGCAGTCTGTATACGCGCGGCTGGACCAGGTGCTCGGCAACTAGTGCGAACAGACAGACTGGCTGATCAGTGAGCCAACGGTGAAGACTCCCGATTCTTATAGGCGTGCCAGGAAACGATCGTGAACAATGTGACGGCACCGATCGAAGCGACGATCACGATCTCGTCGTGCGTCTGCCATTGCCGCACAGCGATGGCGATCAACGCCCAGATGCCCACCAGCGCGGCTTCCCGCATGTTGCGGAACCAGACCAGAGCGACGTAGATCATCGTGGCGGCAGCGATCAACAGGATGGTCCAGTTCGACGCCCCCATGAAGCCGCCGTGCCAGCCCATGCTGACCAGCCAGGCGGCCACATTGGCCACCGTAGCGACAACTATCCAGCCCAGATAAATGACTATCGGCCACCATACAAACACGATGATCCGCAGCGGGGCATCCCAGATTTCCAACCGAAGCCGTACCACCAAAACCAGCAGAGAAATCAGAAGAACAAGCATAAGCAGGACGGAAATCCCGATGGACTCGGTCAACCAGGCCACGATCCAGAAACCATTGGCCAGGTTGGCCAGGCTCAGCCAGAGCCCGGTTTGTTGCAGTTCCCGGTCGTCGTTATGCCTCAGCCACGCGAACCATTGGTATCCGACGAATAGAATTAGCAGCAGATAAATCAGCCCCCAGATCGCGAACGCGTATCCAGCGGGCGCGAACAGCGTGTCATAAATCTTGCTCACATCGCCCACGGTTTTCCCGCTGAAGACGGAACTGCCGGCCAAGGCATTCATGACCAGAGCAAAAAGCAGGGAGGCGGTGTTGGCCAGAAGCAGGCCGGTCTGATTAACTTTTGGAGTACTTGTCTGCATGCTCGTATTGTAGAAGAGTACGCAGGGCGCCGGCCAAGCGCACCGAATAGTCTTTTCCTCGCATTCAGCACCCGCGAGAGTAAAACCAGGCGAGTGGCGTACCGTCTTCGCGATATGCCGGCACCCACCCTCCGGTGCCCCGCGCGCTTTCGCCACCTTCGCACGGACTGGTCGTCATCAGGTTGACGCGGAACCAGGGTGAACCACCAACGATCTGTGTTTCGAGCACTTCCACCGGCTGTTCGTGTTTTCCTTCAGGCGGAAGCATGCGCAGCGGCAGCCCCGCGCCAGGCGCCGGCCAGACGAAACCGTGCCACGGCAGCGATACATAGGCCAGGCGACGGACAAGCAGATCCGCGTAGGGAAAGAAGGTGCCCGCATAGTCCGGCGGCAACCAGCCGAATACGCCGTCCGCGGTCCGCAGCTTGTACCAGCCGTCGACGTGGGCATAAACCACGGCGGCCGGAACTTCGTAGTCCACCTCGCGGGATTGCAGATCCGCATAGCCTTCGGGCTGCAAAATTATCGGGGCATCGCGGGCGGGGCTCTCCAACAGACGCGCATGCCCGGCGTGGCTGAAACCCGAAACGTCGAGCAAGCCCACGAGCGTCGTATTGTCCGGATCTGTCGGGTCGGGCTGTGCCGCCGCGACCTCACCGAGCACGGCGAGGCCGGCCAGTGCGTTGAGTTGCTGCGACACGAAACGTGCCGGCACATCCTTGAACCCTTCGGGTGCTCGCCCGTCAGCCGGCAACAACACCCGACTCCCGCTGCAGGTGTCTACGTGCAATTCGGCCTCCGGCGTTTCGGCGGACGAGTACGCGAACAACACGTAGATGGCCCCTGATTCGGGCGAAAGGCCGCAGGCCGCCGAACTCGATGCGGTGCTGTAATTAATCTGCGTACCGACCGCCAGGGTGCGCGATGATTTCCACGCCGGTGCAACAATTTCGAACCGCAGCTCGAGCCGCGCCGGATCTGCATCGTTCTGCCTGGCTGCGATCAGCCGGGCCGTCGTGACCTCCGTGGCTCCATCAAAATAGTCGGCCAGGCTCCGCTGCGCGCAACGGCACGCATCGGCTGGCGCCGAAACGATGGAGAGACACAAGAGCAGGAAGATGCGCCTCATTAAGCAGGCGGGCGCGTCGCGAACCAGGCCGCCAGCATCGCGATCAGCATGGCCGGCGGCGCGAAAAAAACCGGCCCGATAACGAACTCGAGCCCGTGCGGAAATCCGAGGAAGGTTCTATCGGGCAGATAGCCCGGCCAGAACTCGACATTGACCCACACCAGGACCAGCGCGATACCGACCAGGCCCGCCTGGGCGATCGCGCGCACGCGCACCTTGTCGAGCTTGCGTGCCAGCAACCAGCCCACCAGCGTCAGCACCACCACCGGCAGCGTGCCGAGGATCGCGGCACCGAGCAATGGATGGCGCTCGGCCCGGAACTGCGTCGCGACGGCTGCAAGGCTTTCGACCACCGACATATCGGCAAACAGCGCGCACAACACGAAAACCAATGCGGGCACCAAAAACGCGAGCGCCACGCCAGGCACGAACACGGTGAGAAAAAGCGACTCGGATCGGTTCATCGTGCAGCCGAGTGTAAACGACTGCCGGCGTGTACGTCCCGGCGACCGCGCGGACTCGTATGAGGAAATTCTCGTATCGCATCGGCTGGCGGCCCGATCGACCGATCCACCGCTCACATAGGGTCGCTTATCACTAGTGTCCTCGCTGTGATCGCGATGATCGCCACTACCCGGCCGGTCGTGGCTCTGTGTTAGCCTCGCCCGAGTCCCTCGCCTGCCGGAGTGCGTCACATGTTTAGATTATCCTGTCTGCTGTTGCTCGCGATATCGACCGGGGTCCTCTCGGGCTGTGCGTCGAAGCCCATCACCCTGCACGATTCGCAACTGGCGCCTGCGGATGTCGCGACCATCGTCATGCCCGAACAGCTCGAGGTGGCCTCGGTCAACGGCAAAGAGATCGCCGGCGGCAGCGGCATGATGAGCATTGGCGACAAAATTCTCGAGGTCGCGCCCGGCCGCTATGAAATTCTCGTGTTCTATCGAGAGCTGTGGGAGTTGGGCGAACAGCATGAGGTACTGCGTTCCGACCCTGCCCTGTTCGTGGTCGAAGCACGGGCGGGCGAACGGTACCGCCTCGATTACGACCGGCCGGCGGATCTCGACGCAGCCCGTGAACTGGCGATCGATTTCAGCGGCTGGTCGGAGGAGCTTTCGAGTGGCCGGCGCACGGCGTCCACGGACAGCGGCGTGCAGTTCCGCCGGGGACTGGTGGCGGCCATGTCATTTGACGACACGCTCGTGCCGTCGGCGGAGACCGCGGATGGGCACCGGGAGGTCGAACCGCTGCCGGCGACCGGCGCGCCAGCGGCTGCGGGCACATCGAGCCCCGGGTCGCCGCTCGTCAGCGAGCAGGAAACCAAATCCGCCCCGCCCCGGGAAGCCGACCCGCTGGATCTCATGAAGGAGTGGTGGCAGGAAGCCAGCAGCGAGACGCGCCGGGCGTTCCTGCAATGGCTGGCCGAGCGGCCCTGAATCGGGAACCGCAGCGTCGTTCAGAAGCGGAAATCCAGCAGCGCTCGCCGAACCGCCATTCCGGGACCTGGTCGCCGCACGGCCTGCACAACTAATCGAGTTCCACCCCAATGCCGATCGCGTAGGTGATGTCTTCCTTCTCGTTACCGGCCGCCGGTTCAGACTCCCAGTCCCAGTCGAACTGGATGTTCATGTAGACGTCGCCCCACACGTCCCAGCGGATGCCGGTCGTGGTATCGACGACCTTGTTCGAGCGGCCGGTGACATACGTCCAAAGGCGGTGGTCATGGTAGAACTCCAGGTCACCGCCGAGCAGGTCACGGCGATAGCGCAGATCCCAACGCACGGCGGACGATTTCTCGGTAATGCCGCCCAGTCTCTCTCGAACGCCGACAGCGGAGAGTGCAACCTCGAATTGCCGATAGGCATCGTCGAAGAACTGGTAACCCAGCCCGGCACCGGGCGTGTAGCGGTAGCTGAGCTCGCGCAAGGGGTCGCGTTCGTAGCCGATACCGGAGGCCAGGAACCAGGTGTCGGAGAAGAACCAGCTATACACGTAGTTGGCTGCGTACTGCTCCTTCGTCGTGAGCCCGTCCTGGTCGATGCGATCAAAACGCAAATCCCCCCGGTGGCGATGATCACCGATCTTCACGCCGCCCGCTGCCTGCCACAGGAAATTGCTGGTGTCCGTGTTGCCTTGCGTCGCCCTGTAGGAGAAATCGGAGCGGACATCCCAGTCGAACTCGTCCTCCAGTTCCGTGAGTTCCTCGATATCCATCGGCGAGAACGCCCGACTGCCGGCGTCAGTGACCAGGATCATGTTGCCCGCGGCATCGGTGGCGAAGCGGCCGATCACCTCGCTGTGATCGCGTAACTCGATTTCGAGCTCCTCGTCGGATTCGATGCGCGCGATGGCGTCCAGTGAGACCGGAAATTCGTCGGCGTAGTCCGTCTCCAGGAAAAGCTCGTTGTCCCACACGCGCTTGATGTCGCCGGTAATGCGGTCACCGTTCTGCATGTATATGACGTCGGCGGCCAATGCACCGCCGGGCACAAGGAACGCACACAGCACCAGGGAGGTACCAAGATACTTCGAAGACATAAAGAAACGGCTCTCCGGGCCCGGGACCAGCGCATGATACTCGTCTCGTGCGCGCCAGTGTGGCAACGTACGCAATGCCGGCCACCGTGCTGCATGGGTCGCCTCAACCGGAGTCGTTTGACATGAACAGGCCCGTCCGCGCCAGTTTCATCCTGGGCATCCTGTACGTCGCGGCGGGCTGCGCGACGATCGACTATGACCACCCAAGGCAAGAGAGCTATGTCTTGCCGGACACCTCCGATACGCGTCTCGGGAAAGCGGTCGAACCCATCGTCGCGCAGCGCCCATCGGAGCAGTCCGGCTTCTACTCGATGAATGACGGAATCGACGCGCTGACCGCGCGCCTGCTGCTCGCGCAACACGCGGACAAAAGCATCGACGTGCAGTACTACCTGATCAAGAACGACATCGTCGGGCGGGTGTTCGTATACACGCTGCTGCAGGCGGCCGACCGCGGCGTCCGGGTGCGACTCCTGATCGACGACATGTTCACCTCCGGCTACGACACGGACCTGGCCGCCCTGCACTCGCACCCGAACTTCGAGATCCGCATATTCAATCCCTTCCATCGTGGTGCAGCCGGCAAGGCACAGAGCGCTTTGACCGGTTTCGGGCGTATCAACCGCCGCATGCACAACAAGTCCTTCACCGTCGACAACCAGGTCACCATCATCGGCGGACGCAACATAGCGGACGAATACTTCGGCGCACGGGAGGATGCGAATTTCGGCGACCTGGATGTCATGGGGATCGGTCCCGTGGTCCAGGACGTGTCCGATATGTTCGACACGTACTGGAATCACGTCGCCTCTTTACCGGTGTCGGCCTTCGTGAAGAAACCGGATGCCCCCGAAACCGCCCTGAATATGTTGCGCAACCGTCTTTCGGATTCGATGGACAACCTCCGCGGCTCGAAGTACGCGGAAGCCGTTCGTACGCAATACCTGCGATACCTGGAGCCCGGGAAAGATATTTTGAGGTGGGCGCCTTATGAGCTGGTCGTCGATTCGCCCGACAAGGGCATCAAGGCCAAAGCGAGCACTGCCGATTCGATCGTCACGCCACTGGTCGAATCCATTCGCTCGGCCCAACATCAGCTGATCATCATTTCACCGTATTTCGTACCCATGAAAGACGGTGTGGAAGGCCTGGCCGCCCTCGAGCAGCGCGGTGTCGAGGTGACCGTCATTACCAATTCGCTGGCGGCGAACAACCAGTTCACGGTGCATGGCGGCTACGCACCCTCACGCGTACCGCTGCTCGCCGCCGGGGTCGAGATCTACGAGGCACGACCCGATGCGGACGTTGCCGGGACAGAATTCGTCGATGCCAGCGGCGCAAAGGCGACGCTGCACACCAAGGCCTTCATTGTCGACGACAAGGAGGTGTTCATCGGTTCGTTCAACTTCGATCCGCGCTCCGCGAATCTCAATACGGAACTGGGCGTGATTATCCGCGACCGCGAACTCGCGCTGCGCTACGCGTCGCTGATCGACGCAGCGCTCGAAAATCAGGCCTACGAGGTGTTCCTGAACGACGACGGTGCGCTTCGCTGGCGCGGACACAAGGACGGCGAAGAGATCATTTACCTGAAGGAGCCGGAGACGACCTGGGGACAGCGGGTCATGGCCTGGTTCGCACGCATCATTCCGAAGAGCCAGCTTTGAGTGCGGGAGCCGCCGGCTGCTGAAAAAGCCACATTTTGTTAGGGTCGGGGTATGGACAGACCCGAATCAGAATCGAAAACGCCCTCCCCGATCATCTCCCCCGTTGCAGAGTCGAGCATTCGCGTGCTCGCCGAGGCTGGCGCGGAAATCGTGCCGCTCGATCCCGTCGGCGCCGCCGTTTACGGGATCGACCTCGCCTCCGAGGCCCCGCCGGCGCCCCCAGTAGTGGAAGCGCTCGAGTACGAGATGGCCAGTCGCGGCTTCGTCGTGTTCAAGAACGAGACGCAGCTCAGTGTGGACGGTTTCCTGCGCGCCAGCTGCTGGTGGGGCGGGAAGGAGCTGCACAGCACCCACGGGGTACACCCCGCCACGCCGGGCGGCAATCGGCATATCTTTCGCCTGTCGAATGATCGACGCCAGGGAATACCCGGCGTCGGACCGCAGTGGCACAACGACGGCAGTTTCAATACGACCACCTTCTCCCACTCGGGTTATCACATGATCCGGCCTGCCGAACGGGGTGGCGGCACCTGCTTTGCGCACCAGGGGGCGGCCTACGACGCGCTACCGGAGGCGCGGCAGGCATTCTGGCGTCGCCTCTCGTCCGTCAATTCCTCTTCCGGCGTGGTGCACCCGGCGGTGCACGAACATCCCCTCACCGGGCGCAGGAGCTTGTGGCTCCACCTCGGGATGACGGGTGCAGTGATCGAAAAGCTGCCAGGAGAGGACGGTTTTCGGCTGCTGGATGCCGAGGCGCTGAGGCGGCTGTGCCATGAGTACAACGACATTCTCAATGCGGGTTTCGAGCACGGCTATAGCATCGCTTACGAGTACGAGGCCAATGACTGCCTGTTCATCGACAATCTCGCCGTAGCACATCGCGCATCGCCCCAGGCGCACCTGCCCGCAGAAGAACAGGGCCTGCGCATCATGGACCGGAGCACGGTCCGCGGAGTCCGTGAACTGGCGCCCGACTTCGGCTTGCCGCTGCAGCTCGATATCGCCGGGCCAAATCCCTTCGGGGCGGGCGTGTGGCAGTTCGGCGGGCTTGGCTTCCGCTGGGATGACGATATCCCGATGCAGAACTAGCTCCGTTCCGCCAACCGGTCCAACGCAGCCTCATATCCATGAAAATCGCAATCATCGGCGCCGGCATGGCCGGCCTGAGCGCCGCCCGAACACTGGCAGCGGCCGGCGCAGACTGCACCGTCTTCGATAAAAGCCGGGGCCTCGGCGGACGCATGGCGACGCGCCGGGTGAACGATCTCCAGTTCGACCACGGAGCGCAATACTTCACGGCGAGAGGGCCGCGTTTCCAGTCCCGGTTGGCGCACTGGTATGACCAGGGCGTCGTGGCCGAGTGGTTACCCGGCAAGTGGGTCGGCAGCCCTGCGATGACGGCGCCCGCCCGGGCGCTTGCTGAGGGACTCAAGGTGATTCGGGAGTACCGGGTGACCACGCTCGCAGGGGGCCCCGGATGCTGGCGACTGCTATCGGAAGACGCACCGGGCAACCCCATCCGAGAGGACTCGTTCGAGGCAGTCGTCATGGCCCTCCCGGCCCCCCAGGTCGCTCCGCTCGCCGCCTCGGCCGGGATCCGGTTCATCGAACTGGAGCGCGTGCGATACGCGCCATGCATCACACTGCTGCTGGCCTTCGATGAAGCTACCGGCTTGCAGGAAGCCTCGCTCAGTCCGCCTGACGGTCCGATTGCCTGGATCGCGCGGAACAACACCAAGCCCGGGCGCTCCGGCGCCCTGGAGACCCTGGTGGTGCATGCCACACCCGAGTGGTCGAGGGCGCATCTCGAAGACTCGGACGAGCGCATGACAGACACATTGCTCCGGGCCCTCCGCCCCTATATCGGACCTGTCGATCCTGTGTTTCGGATGATCCATCGCTGGCGGTTTGCACGGCTCGAACAGACTGCCGGCGTCCCTTATGTATGGGACCCGGCCAGGCAGGTCGGGGCCTGCGGAGACTGGGCGGGCGGTCCTCGCGTGGAGGCGGCATTCGACAGCGGAGAGGCCATGGCTGCCGCCCTCCTCCAGACCCGGTTGCCTGATCCGCAACCACGGAGATAAGCAATACGAATCGATGCGGTCGCCGACACCCCGCGAGGCTGGCGTGACCAAGCCGAATCTTCGTGTTACGAACTTTTTCGCACCACCGCAACCGGTCGCACCGCGTCGATCTCGGTGAGCAGGTCGTCGATCCGACGCCAGCCCCTCAACAGCCCCGGTGCACGCGCACCTATGAGCGTGTAGGCAGCGGCCGGCACGATTCGCCCGGCCGCCACCGCGACACCGATCGAAATTACGGACAGCCCGGCAATCGCGCAGACGATCACGGCGGTGCGGGGCGGCCATGGCAGCATGGCAAGCCCGACCAGCGCCACCAGGCCATAACGTTCAATCGCGGTCATCACCTCCGCCACAGTCCTGCTTTCCGGACCGCCGCCGAAAAGTCTCTCCAGCAGCGGCTGGCCCCATTCCTGGATGGCGAACGCGGTCAGCAGCGCGCCGAGCCCGGTCGCCAGCACGAAGGCCAGCGCCAGCTGCCACCACCGACGCGGCAGCACGACGGACAAGCCCAGCAACAGCATCTGGTTGGGCAGAAACGGCAGCACGTAGTCGCTCAGCGGAAATATGCTCACCGCCGGCAGGAACCAGGGCCGGTCGGCCCGCCGCTCCAGCGAGACGACGAGACGCGCCGCGCGCGATGGTCGCTTCTGCCCCGAATCAGGCAATGCGGACATGTCAGTTTTCTCCTGCGACAGCGGAGGGATCGGGCTCGACCGCCGCGAAATCGTGTGCTGTCCAGATGGAACGGGCCCGGCCGGACGAAAGATCATAGGGTTCGGGCTGTCCCTCGAAGCGGATTAGTCGCCCGGACTCGCGCTCCACGCTCATGCGGAAGCTGTCCCGCATGAAGAAGGTCTGGACCAGGAAGTCGGACGAACGCAACTCCACATCGAAGGTATCCGCCGTGACAGCAGTGAGCCGCGCGCGCATGGGCGCGCTCTTCAAGGCCTTCGTGATGGGCACGCGGAAACGATGCTCGCGAATCCCCGGCTCATTGCGCAGAAGCTCTGCGAGGCGCGGCGCCACCTGGCCGACCGCGAGCACTTCCCCGGTCACCGTTTCACTGCGAGGTGCCGCGCCCTCATACAGAGGGGTGAAGGTCAGACGGTCGCCGAGCCGTGTCACCCGTACCGGCTCACCACCTTCGCGCCTGTCGGTGACCAGGAGTTCGGTCAGGGTGCCGTCCACCACCCGGCTCATCTCGACATAGAAGAGCTCGCCGTCGCGGCGGTATTCCCGCCGCACGCTGCGATCCGCTGCGTCACCGCTGACGGTTTCCATGAGCACCCAGCGCTCAGGCTGGCCCTGCCGGTTGCTGAAGTCGACCACGGCCTCCCGGGTCTCCGCTTGAGTGGCGGCAGGCAACGCCAGGAGCAGGGTCGCAAATACCGCAGGGATGGCAACTCGCATGCTCTTGCCTACCCGTTACGCATGATGCGGTCAGCCAGCGCCGGGGAGAGTCCCTGTATCGCGCGCAGCAGCCTGGATTTGCCGACGTAGATCTCGTCCCGTCCGGAGCGCATGCCCTGAAGAATCTGCCGCGCGCAGGCGTCTGCGCTGATTTTCCCGCGACCCCGGCCCCGGGTCATGTCAGTGTCCACCAGAGGCGGCAGCGCCTCCACCACCTTGAGCTGCGGTGCATGATCCAGCGCCTGGTAGCGAAGGCCCTTGCTGAAGGCTCGAACGGCCGCCTTGGTGGCGCAATACACGGGCGAGGACTTCTTGGGTGCGAGCGCCAGGCCGGAAGTGACGTTGACCACCATGGCGGACGGCTGCGCGATCAGGTGCGGCAACAGCCCGCAGGTCAGTGCAACCACGGCCGCGAAGTTCGCCTCGATCTCTGCGCGAAGTTCCGGGACATATGCGCCAGCGTCGGTGCAGATGAAATCCGTCAGTGTCTGGACGCCGGCATTGTTGATGACTATGGACAGATCGGGTGCGCCTTCCTTCATGGCTGCCACCAGCCGATCTACCTCCGTGGGGACGGACAGGTCGGCGCGCAGCGGCTCGATCCGACCGGGGAAGCGCGCCGCCACCGCATCCAGCCGGGCCGGGTCCCGCCCGACCACGAAGATGCGTCGCACGCCGGCGCCGACCAGCTGGCCGGTGAGCGCCAGACCGATGCCGTTGGTCCCGCCCGTCAGCAAAATATCCCTGTCGCGCAGGTCCATGCTCCGCACCGTCAGCATCCCGGCAACGGCAGGGGCCGCGCCAGGTCGATGCTGCCCAGGTACTCATGCCAGCGGCCGTTGTGCTTGCGGTCCCGGGGGTCGAGCAGGCCGCGGTAGCCGAGCAGCACCGCCAAGCCTGCGTCGAACCGATACACCGTGGTGCCAAACAGAAGACGCAGCAGCGGGCTGGTCGGCGTCACCTGGACATCCGCGCCCCCCGGCGTGCGATGGGCGCGCAGGACCACGGTGGCTGACCGCATCACCTTCAACACAGGGAACCGGGCCTTGATCATGCGCCCGGCCAGCAGCTCCGCCGCATGAAGGCCGGCGAACAATGGCAGGAAAGAGAGCGTGACGACGGGCAGTCGGACCCGTTCGGTCCGTTCGCGCAGCATGCCGTTCACCGAGAGGCGGTAATGGATGGTGCTCTGGCCGTTCTCGGCCGAACGAATGTGCGCAAACGCCTCCTCCTCCAGGTAGGGCTGGTGGGCGGTCACTTGCAGCAGGCTGCCTTCGGGCGACAGTACGGAGATCTCCTCGGAAACAGTCGCGCCGCCGATCCCGAAAAAGCGGCGCGTGGCCTGTGCCTCCGTCGCATCCGTCGCGGCGCTCAATTCGACCGACCAGATCGGCCGGCGAGAGCGATGGTTGCCCAGGTAGGCATGTCCGTTGGTCCGGATCGCCGGATCGCACAGGGGCGAAACGTCAGGATTTTGTTTCATGGAACTCTTGGGGGGGTGATTTCAGGATGAAAATTCGGCTCGATATCGGCCGGGCGAGATATTGGTGCGACGCTTGAACTCGCGGGTGAAATGCGCCTGATCGCTGAAGCCACAGATCAGGCCGATTTCCGCGACTGAAAGGCTTCCATCGAGCAGCAATTCCGTCGCCCTGCGTATCTGCGCGGTGCGAACCAGCGCGCCGAAGCTGGTCCCGGCTTCGCGCAGGCGACGCTGCAAGGTGCGGGAGGAATGGCCGAGCTGCCGGGCCACGGCGTCGAGCGCCCACGGCCGCGTGCAGTCGTCCATCACCAGGGCCATCAGGCGGTCCACCAGTCGGCGGGCATTGTCCACGACCGGGAATGGCAAGGGCGAGGCCTCTGCCGCCACCTCTCGACCCGACGCTGTGCCCCGCCAGCCGATGCGCCAGAGGGCAGTCCCCGCGACATGGCGACCCGGATCCAGGACAACGCCGTCCCGGTAGACGGGCGTCTCGCTCCGCGGGCCCACCAGGGCGGCGGTCAACCCCTCTGCGCCCACTGCTTCTGACAATGCCAGCAACAGCCCAAGGATCAGCAGATCCTCCCCCGCGCTCGGCGTCTCCCCGTCGCGGATCGAGACATGCTCCAGCAGGAGTTCATGCCCCTCCTCCCGGCGCAACAGGACGCGATGACGGGAATGCACGTAGCGTTCCAGGCGCTGCCAGCGGACCACCAGTTCCTTGGGATCACGGGCCATCATCAGGGCCTGAAGCGTCGGCTCCGGGCCCGACTCGCCGACGCCCTGCCCGATGCGCAGGATCGGCAGTGCGCCGTGCGTGGCATAGACCGCCGACAGAAGCGTGGACTTGTCGGCGAGATCCACCGTGCCGCGAGTCGGCGCCGGCGCCAGGTCGCCGGGCGCCGCGATACCCTGCCGCGCCAGTTGGCGCGCGACCAGGGTAAACAGGATATTGCTCGCGAAATCCGTCATCCGTTGCCTCAGCGGTAGGTCCGGCCGGTTGGCGGCCCGTGAGGAATGATTACCGCTGGAAGCGCCTGCGCGCTTGAACGATCGCGCCAATCGGCGGACCAAACAGTTTTGCTTCAGCCAGGCCGCAACGGCCGGCAACTCCTGTTGGGCATGGTACGCCATCTCCGGCTCTGCCGGCGGCGCATTGCCCCGCGTCTATTCCGCGGATTCCGCCGTACCCGGCACTTCCTGGAATCCCTCGAACCTCGGATGCCCCAGGTAGACGTTGTTATGGGCGCCGGCGTTCTTGTGGGCCTGGCGAAATGCTTCGGACTTCGTCCACGCCTGGAATGCGGCCTCGGAATCCCAGATCGTGTGCGAGGCAAAGAGCGTGAATTCCTCCTGGCTTTCCCCTCGCAACAGGCGAAACGAGCGAAATCCCGGCAGTTCACGAAGCCGACTTTCGCGCTGCTTCCAGATGTTCTCGAAGGTCTCTTCCTCACCCGGACGAATGTGAAAGCGGTTCATCGCGATGTACATGGTCATGTCACTCCATTTTTTGTGTGGTTCGATGGCGGAAAAAACCCTGGCTCGGTTCTCAAGGCGCGGACACCGATCGTTCGAATCGAGCCGTTTCGACGCAGGCATGCGGCAAGAGAAACGGCGCACCCGCTGACGGCGTGACATTGACTCGCACGCGGCATCCGTACGCCGTACTCAGGCAGCCATCCGTGAGCACCTCGCCCGGGGGACCCTGTTGCATCAGGTGCCCCTCCCGCATGATCGCCACGCTGTCGGCGAACATCGCCGTCAGGTTGAGATCATGCATGACGGCGATCACGCCGCCGCCAGCCGTCGCGAACTCGCGCGCGAGACGCATGACTTCGAGTTGTTGCCCGATGTCCAGGCTGGCGACCGGTTCGTCGAGAAACAGCCAGCATGGCAAGCCGTCGACCACCGGATTCCACACCTGCACCAGGACTCTCGCCAGTTGGGTGCGTTGCTGTTCGCCGCCGGACAGCTCATGGAACAAGCGTCCCTCGAAACCGCTGAGACCGACGCGCGCCAGGGCGGCTTCGGCGAGCCTTTCCCTTCCCCCATCACGGCCGCAGGAGAGGCCGATCCGGACGACTTCGAGCACGGTGAAGGGGAACGCCAGGCGAGTGGCCTGCGGCAATACGGCTCGGCGCGCCGCCAGTTGCCAGGGCTTGAGGGCCGTGATGTCGTCGCCGTCCAACTCGACCCGCCCGGTGAACGGTGTTTCGCCGGTCAGCGCGCGCAGCAGCGTGGTCTTGCCGGAGCCGTTGGGACCGACGATCGCGGTCAGCTGACCGGGTCGCGCACGGAATTCCACGTCCCGGAGGATGGGACGCTGGCTCAATGAAACTTCGAGTCGGGTCGCATGCAGCATATATGGTTCACAAGTTCAGCATGCCGCGGTTTCGCAGCAGTATCCAGATGAAGACAGGGCCGCCGATGACCGCGGTCAGGATGCCGATCGGCAGCTCGGCCGGCGCGATGATGGTGCGGCTGATGGTATCGGCGAGCACCAGCAGGCTGGCGCCGAGCAGGGCCGAGTTGAGCAACAGGTAGCGGTGGTCCGGACCGACGCTGATGCGCAGCAGGTGCGGTACGACGATGCCGATGAAGCCGATTCCGCCCGACACCGCGACGGCCGCCCCGGTCGCCATTGCCACGACCACTACCGCCAGCATCTTCATGCGCTGGATCGGGATGCCGAGGTGCGCCGCGGCGGCTTCACCCAGCGCCAGCGCGTTGAGGCTGCGCGCCAGGAAAGGCGCTGCGGCCATCGCCAGCAATATCAGCGGCGCGGCGGCCATCAGCTTGCCCCAGGTCGCGCCGGCCAGCGAGCCGAACCCCCAGAAGGTCAAATCACGCAGCTGCGCGTCATCCGCCATGTAGACCAGGATGCCGGACAACGCAGCGGCCAGCGCCCCCAACGCGATCCCGGCCAGCAGCATCATCGCTACCGAGGTGCGTCCCCGCGATGTCGACACCTGGTAAAGGACGAGGGTCGCCACCCAACCGCCGAGGAATGCAGCCACCGGCACGATGTAGTGCCCGATCGCGAGGCTCACCGCGGCAGGCAACGAGGCGCCCAGCACGATCGCGATGATCGCGCCCAGCCCGGCCCCTGCACCGACGCCGACCAGCCCGGGATCGGCCAGCGGGTTGCGGAACAAGCCCTGCATCACGGCGCCCGAGACCGCCAGCGCGGCCCCGACCAGTAAGCCCATCGCCAGGCGCGGCAACCTGATGTCGAACAGGATGACCCGCTCCAGCGCGCTCAGCTCGCCACCACGGGCCAGGGTGACCAGGCTGTTCCAGAACGACGCATCCGCCGCGCCGATCCCGAGGCTGACAACGCTGACGAGCAGCATCAACAAGATCAGCGCCAGGCTGGTGCGCGCGGCGAGCCGCCGTCGATCCCCGGCGCCGCTCGATCCGGGCCAGGTCATTCCGGGGCTGATGACCGTCTCGTTCACCCTTGCACCGACAGGCGATCAGCCGGCTTCATCGAAATCCGCCAGCGCCGAGGTCAGGGCGCGCACCGCCTCCGGGGTGCGCGGTCCGAAACCGAGCAACAACAGCCCGTCGATGCGCACCACCGCCTGTCTTTCGGCAGCCGGGGTCGCCGCCAGGCCGGGATGATTGAACAAGGCGTCATTGTCTATCCCGTGGTTGCCGCCTGCGTCGTCGCCGGCCATCGCACGTTCCATCATCAGGATCACGTCAGGTGCAGTGGCGATCACGGCCTCGTCGGTCAGTGGTTTGTAGCCGGTGAAACCCGTCATCGCATTCTCGGCGCCGGCGAGCCGGATGATGCCGTCCGCGCTGGTGTCGCGACCGCCGGCCATGATCCGGCCACCCTGCATCGACAGGATGAACAGGACCCGCGCAGGCCGGTCGGTGCTGGCCGCCGCCACCGCTGCTTCAAGCTCGGACTCGATCCGGTCGGCGAGCTGCCGGCCCCGGTCCGGCACGCCCAGGGCATCGCTTACGACTTCGATCTTGGCCCGGATCGCTTCCGCGCCGTAACCGGTGGGCACTGTGACGAAGCGGACACGCGCATTCTCCAGCACGGCGATCGTTTCATGCGGACCGCTGCCCTCTTCCGCCAGCACCAGATCCGGATCCAGCGACAGGACGCCTTCCGGCGACAATGCGCGCTTGTAACCGACGTCCGGCAGCGACTCGGCTTCCGGGGGGAAGCTGGACGTGGTGTCGCGCCCGACCAGCCGCTCTTCTTGCTCCAGCATGTAGACGATTTCGGTGACCGATCCGCCGATCGAGATCACACGCTCGGCTGCCATGGCCGGTGCGACGTAAACACAGGTAGCGAGCAACAAGAAAAGCACACGTATCATCGGGAGATCTCCATGTTCATTGCCCGGCGGCTTCCTCCGCGAGAATCGCGGCCAGGCCCTCGCGGTAGGTCGGGTAACGGGGTACAAAGCCGAGCTCCTGTCGCGCCCGGCCGTTGGACAGGCGCTTGCATTCCTCGTAGAAGTGGCGGGCCATGGGCGGCAGGTCCGCCGCGTGGTAGGGCACGGCGGGCGGCGGGGGCAGCCCGAGGAGCGCGGCGGCATGAGTCAGCACTTCGTCCGCGGGCGCCGGCTCGTCATCGGCCAGGTGGAACACCGGCCCGGCCGCCGGCACCTGCATGGCCAGCAGCAGCGCGGCGACAATGTCGTCCACGTGAATGCGGTTGAACACCTGGCCCGGCTTGACGATACGGCGGGCGTCCCCGGCAAGCAGCCGGGCGAATGGCGAGCGGTGCGGGCCGTAGATGCCGGGCAGCCTGAAAATTTGCACGGGCTTGCCGTGGGTGCAGCCCCAGGCGAGCCAGCGTTCCTCGCAGGCGACGCGCCGCTCGTTGCCGGGCGTGCGGGGGTCGGTGGGCGCGCTCTCGTCGATCCAGGCCCCCCGTGTGTCGCCATACACCCCGGTGGTAGACAGGAGCGCCGTCCAGCAGAGCGTCGGCAGGTCAGCAAGGATTGTGTTGTGCCTCGTCAGCACGCCGTCATCTCCGCCCGTGCCCGGCGGGATCGAGGACAGTACGTCGGTGACCCCCTCGAACGCCGCTGCAGGGAGCGCAGTGGAGCCGTCGAAGACGTGGGCCGCGATGCCGAGCTTTTCGAGCCGGTCCACGCCCGATGCGGTTCGGCTCGTGCCGGAAACTCGTGCGCCTGCCGCAAGCAGTTCCCGGCCCAGGCGCATCGCGCTGTAACCGCAGCCGAAACAGAAGAGATGCCGATCTGCGAGTGGTGGCGGCAACTCTCCGGCTGTCGAGTCGTTGGATTCCATGGCTGTGATTCCTCAGCAGGCCAGCCGTTCGCGCAGCGCGACGAATTTTTCGACCTGGTCGGCCTTGATCCGTCGTTCCTCGTCTCGCCCCAGATAGACTTTGAACAGGCAGTGGCCGGCATGGCCGTAGAACTGCACCGAGCGGGTGGGCGAACCGAAAAGCTGGCGTGAGACGAAGGCGATCATCCCGCAGGCGTCAGCCTTCAGATGCCCGCCGATCGGCTTGCCGTTGAGGTTGTAGAAACCGCGCCCGATGCTCCCCTCGGGCACCTCGCCGCGGGCCTCGAGAATCACATCGCCGGTGTTGACGATGAAGGTGATCTCGCCCCATTGCGCGAGATCCTCCATGACATCCACGAAGTGCGCGCCATCGACGCAAACGGCTTCCCCGGCGGGCAGGCGCCGAACCACATCGGCGACGGTGGTGCCGGCTCGCTCAGCGATGGTTTCCAGTGGAGCAGTTGGGGATTCCGCCAGGGTGGCATCGATGCGGCGGGCCGGGATCGTGTCGTTCATTTCTCGCCCTCTTCGAGCAGCAGGGTCGCCATCGGCTGGCGCTGCGGGTGGTCCAGGAATCCGATGATTCGCTGGGTCATAGCCACCTGCCAGAAACGGCCGGCGACAGTCAGATCGAAAAACCTTTGGCGGCGCACCATCAACCCGGCCCGCGACCAGTGCGCCAGGAGCGGCTCCAGGTCGTCCATGGCAGCCTCGCCCCCGGGGGCCGCGCGAACCCGTGCCGAATCCAGCCTGCCACGCTCCATGCCCGCGCGGATCATGTTGACCAAGGCGGCATCCGGCCGTGCGCGGAACATGTTCGTGATGGGCAACTGGCCCTGGTCCAGCTGCCTGGCATAGGCATCGACGGTCGGCGTCAGGCGATAGCCGACGCCGCCCAGCGCTCCGCCCGCGCCGGCGCCGAAGGCAATGCACTCCGCGCCTGTCTTGCTGAGATAGTTGTAGACCGAGCGTTCGCGCAGGCTCGGGCTGCGCCAGTGCGACGTGGAGATCGCCTCCCACCCGGCCTGCTCCATGGCCTCGGCACCGGCGGCGTAGAACACCCCGAGGTCCTGGCGCGGCACGGGATCGAGCTTGCGCTTGTCGATGGCCGTCGTTAACGGGGTGCCCGGGATCAGGTTGAGCCCATAGAGGTCGACGCCGTCCAGGCCGATGGCCTCGACGAGGCGCAGATCTTCCGCCCAGGTCTCGAAGGACTGCCCTGGCAGCCCATAGATGAGATCGATCACGATCGCACCGCAGTCGAGCGCGACCAGCTTCTCCAGCGTGGCGATCACCGCCTGCCTGCCGGCCTTGCGCCCGAGGCTGTGGCGAACCGGTTCATCGAAGGTCTGGACGCCCAGCGACACGCGGTTCACGCCGGCGTCGAAGGCCGCGCGCATTTTGTCTTCCGTGAAGGCGAGGATGCGACCTTCCAGCGTGATCTCGCAATCGGGGGCCAGCGGAAGCAGCGCGCGCAACTCGCTGACCAGGCGGTGGAGATCCGGCGCCGCGAGGATCGTCGGTGTCCCCCCGCCCAGGTAGAGTGCCCGCAGCGGCGGGCCGTCGAGCAGCGGGAGCCCCTGCAGGCGCCGTGCCTGCGTCAGCACACTGTCTACGTAAGGTGCGCCGTCGCGTTTCCGCCAGTGGTATTTATAGAAGCCACAGAACAGGCAATGCGTCTCGCAGAAAGGCACGTGAACATATGCGGTGCCGGGGCCCGACCGGGGCGATTGCGACATGACAGCCCAGTGGGCTTCGAACTCTTCTGCAGGCACCGGCGCCGCGAGGCCGCCCGGGTGCGCACGCCGCACATCGGAAAACGCTGAGCGCAGCGGATCGCCGCGGGTCGCGGCCATGAACCCCGCGAGTGCCTCTGCGAGGTCGGCGGGCATTGCGGCCTCGGGTACGCCGCCATTTGGCCGAGTTCCGGCCCGCCCTGCGGCGGCGAGCCCCTGCGCCGGAGTCGAATATCGGTGAATGACGCTCATAATCCCGACTATGCCAGAGTTGATTGCGAATGGGAATCGTTTTCGTTAGTATTCCGACAAGCGCTTGGAACGGGACAAGTTCCAGACCACCCACCCTGCCAACTAGTTGAGCGCCACTCGGTATGACGCCCATGCAGCCCAACAAAGAGTCACTCCTGCAAGCCGTGGACGATGCGGTGCGCATGGCTGCGAGGACGTTGGTCCGGACTGCGCGCCATGGCGCTCTCGCGCTGGTCGACGCCATGGAGTACGGACCGAGCGTGTCCCGGGTCGGGCTCGCCACCGATACCGACGGCATGCCCCTCTTCCCGAATTCTTCGCTCTCCGGCCGGATCGAGGCGATGACGCGCGACGGTCGGGCGGCCTTGCTCCTGGGTGAGCCTGGCCGCGGTGATCCACTGGCGCATCCGCGCCTCTCACTGACCGGCACGGTCCGACGCCTCGCTGGCGAAACCCATGCCCGGTGCCGGCGCCGCTACCTCGAGCGGCATCCCAAGGCCTCGCTTTATATCGACTTCCCGGATTTTTCCCTGTGGCGTTTCGAGATCGCGTCAGCGGCCTACGTCCAGGGCTTCGGCAAAGCCTACGCGCTGGACCGTGCGGACCTGGAAACCCGATGTGCGGATTGGCCTGAATGGCATGCGATGGAAGCCGGTGCGATCGCACACATGAACTTGGATCACCGCGACGCGACCAGGCTTTACGCGACGCGTCTCTGCGGCGCCGACGACGGTGACTGGCGCATCACGGGGCTGGACCCCGAGGGTATCGATCTCGCATCAGGCGATGATCACCGCCGCTACACCTACCCGGCGCCACTCGCCCGCGCCGAGGAGCTTCGCCCGCGACTCATCGAGCTCGCAGGTGAGGCGCGCCAGCAGGCCGCAATGGACCGGGTGCGGCATTCCGGACACTCCGAGAACGAGCCAGGCATCCCATAGTGCCAGCGACGCGGTCCACGAAACCGGACCGTTCACCGGCCGCGACGGTTCTCAGCGCAGCTCGATATCGAGATCGATAAAAGCGGCTGCACGAAGCCAGGCCGGGTCGCAAGCGACCGCACGGGAACCCTGCGACAAATCATAGATTCCTATTTGCGAATCGTTCTCATTCGTGTTAGCCTTCCCGAAGTTTCTTTCAACCAATTACCTATCGCCCCAGCCCGCGGATTCCCCCGCCAGCCAGGACATCCAGACGATCGATTCCCTGGATTCGCAACAGCTCAAGGGGTACATCCAATGCTCAATCCGCCCGCCAGTGCCGTCCGCCGCCGGGGCCCGCGGCTCGCCATGACCGTCCAGACCGCTCTCGTCCTGGCGCTCTCCTCCCCCGCTGCCGGCCAGGCCGAAACCGGCGCTGCCGTCTCCGCTCCAGGCGACGCGTCGGTGGCCGGGTCGCCGAGTGCCGTGCTGAATCTCGGCGCCATCGTTGTTTCAGCCACGCGGACCGAGCGCGAGCAGTTCACGACGCCGGCTGCGGTGTCGGTGCTCACGCGGGAAAGCATTCAAGACACACAGCCCTACGGTTTTCAGGACGTTTTCGAGATGATACCGGGCGTGAATGTCCAGGGCGGGCCGCGACGCATCGCAGAGGAGCCGGCGATCCGCGGCTTTGCCGACGAGCAAGTCATCATCCGTCTCGACGGTACACGGCAGAACTTCAACAAGGCGCACGGCGGCCGCTTCCTGGTGGATCCGGACCTGATCCGCTCCATCGAGGTGCTGCGCGGCGCCAGCTCGGCCGTGTACGGCAGCGGTGCACTCGGCGGTGTCTTCGTCATCGAGACCGTCAACGGCCGTGACATGACGGGGGACCGGAACGGATTCGGGACCCGGCTCAAGGCCAGTCACCAGTCGAACGGTGATGAGTGGGGCGGATCGGCCATCGCCTATGGGCAGGCCGGCGCATTCGACATCCTCGGCAGCTACGTGGTGCGTGACGTCCGCGAGGACCTGGAAGACGGCGGCGGCGATCCCATCGCGGCAACGCAGGACGAGATCGGCGAGGGGCTGTTCAAGTTCGGTTTCGAGCCCGGACGCCACCAACGCGTGGAGTTGACGATCGACCGCTTCGAGAACCAGGGCATCAACCCCACCAACGCCAACGCAGTCGCCACACCCACCAACGTCGTGGACCGGAGCACGGAACGCGACAGCGCCCGTTTTCGCTATCGCTACGACGATCCGGGCAACCGTTGGCTGCACCTGGATTTCTCCGCCTACAGGAACAACGTCGACACGGACGAGTTTCGCCTGGACGACGGGCGTGTGGACCGGACGAACTTTGAAACCCGCGGGCTGGAAGTGACCAACTCCTCTCGCTTCGGCGGGGGGATCGACGGCATGCGGCTGACGTATGGTATCGAGCTGTACGGCGACGAACAGAGCGGAACGCGCGAAGGCGCCGATCGCCCGCAATTTCCGGACGCCGACGTGGACTACCGCGCCGGTTTCATCCAGGCCGAGATTCCCTTCGGCGAGCGCATCTCGATGATCCCGGGTGTGCGCTACGACGAGTTCGAATACGCGCCCGCAGGTGCGTTTCCAAGCCGGGATGAGGACAGCGTGTCGCCGCGGCTGGCCATCGGCTGGTCGCCCACCGATGATCTTTACCTGTGGACCGAGTATGCCGAGGCTTTTCGTGCGCCGAGCCTCACCGAACTGTACGCCGACGGCGTGCACTTTGTCGCGCCGTTCGGGCCCGGCCAGATCGTGATCAACGAGTTCGTGCCGACGCCAGGCCTCCTTCCGGAGGAATCGAGCCAATTCCAGGCTGGCCTGCGCTGGCGACGCGCCTCGCTGTTCGGCAGTGACCTGGACATGGAACTCGATCTCACCGCCTGGACCAGCGATGTGAAGAATTTCGTTGATCAGACGGTGATTTTCATCTCCGGCCCGCCGGCCTTCAACCCGATCACCCAGACGCTGGAATTCCCGGGGATCACGACCAACAGCAATGTCGATGCAGAACTCAAGGGGTTCGAGGCGACGGTGCGGCTCCAGGGCCGCGTCGGGTGGGTCCAGGCGGCGCTTACCGCCATCGAGGGCGAGGGTGCGGACGGCGAGGACCTCGGGAGCGTTCAACCTGACCGGGTTGCGCTGGCTGCGGGTGTCCACCTGCTGAGCGACCAACTGTCCGTGGGCGGGGAACTCATTGCCTCGAGCGATCGCCGCGATGTGCCGGAAGGCGCACTGGCAACGCCCGGCTACGGCAAGACCGACGTGTTCCTCAACTGGCTGCCGGATCGTGGCCTGCTGTCGGGCTTCGAGCTCCGCCTGGCGCTGGACAATGTCTTCGACAAGGACTACCGCATCCATCCCAACGGCATCGACCAACCCGGCCGCAGCATACGACTCACCATAGCCAAGGACTTGCAATGGCTGGATTGAACCGCAGCAAAGACACGCAGGCCTGTGCGGATGGCCTGCGTGCGCCTGACACGGCCGCGCCGACGCGGGAAATGGACAGCCGCGACCTGCTAGGCGAGCATCGGCGCCTGCGCATCCGCCATCGGGGCCAAGTCTACGAACTGCGCGAAACGCGCCTGGGGAAACTGATCCTGACCAAGTGAAAGATTAACAGCCGACGGATTCACGAGGCACGCCATTTCAGCGGTCAACACGCGTATCATCCCCCGGCAATCGTTCCGGGCCGGGTGAGGGATACGCATCATGGCGACAAGCGCCGCCGCGCCGACCGCGAAAAGCGACCGCCATGACGTGCTCGATGCGCTCAGGGGTTTCGCCTTGTTCGGCATCTTCCTGGCGAATATCCGCGTCTTCAGCGGCTGGGAGTATCTCGACGCCGGGCAACGGGCCGAACTCTCCGGAGACGGCTATCACCTCCTCGATTTCCTCCACCTCGCGGTGATCGAAGGGAAGTTCTACACGCTGTTCTCCCTACTGTTCGGGATCGGCTTCGCGCTCCAACTCCACCGCCTGCAGGGACGCGGGGCCGCGGCAACGCGTATCTACCTTCGCCGCACCACCATCCTGCTCGCCTTCGGGATCATCCACCTGTTCGTCTTCTGGGTGGGGGACATCCTCACGCCCTACGCCCTGCTCGGCTTCGTCCTGCTCGCGATCCGCGACTGGTCGGACCGGACGCTGCTCATCGCGGCCGGCCTGGCGCTTCTTGCGCCCATCGTGGGTTACGCATTGTTCTGGGCGCTGGCATTGGATCCAAGCCTCGGCCTCTACTCGCTTTCTTTCGCGATGATGCCGCCGGGTGCGGAAGACCCGATGGTCCGGCTGCTGCTGGGCGATTGGGGGGAGCGACTGCAAGCGGCCGTCGCCGCAGGCGTGCTGCGCTTCGGGCACCTGTTCGACACGTGGCGCTGGCCGAAGCTGTTTGCGATCATGCTGCTTGGCATGTGGGCCGGGCGGCGGCTCGTAGCCGGCCGGTTGCTGGGTGAAACCCGGCTCCTGGTCGGCATCCTCGTCCTCGGCGGGATCAGCGGCGGGGTCGCCGGCCCGATCCTCGCGTCACTGGACGGGTTGGGGTTCAACCGGCCGCATTCCCTGCAGGGCCTTTTCGCCGTCATCGCCTACACCTTCGCCGTCATCCCGCTGGGCCTCGCCTATGCGGCGGGCTTCGTGCTGCTCTGGCGAAGCATGTCCGGCATCCTCGCCATCCTGGCCGCCCCGGGTCGCATGGCGCTGACCAATTATCTGGCGCAGACTGTCATCGGCCTCGGCGTGTTCTACGGCGTGGGTCTCGGCCAGGCCGGGCTCTGGTCTGTCCAGATGCTGCTGGGCTTCGCCTGCGCCGTTTATGCGGTGCAGGTGATCTTCTCGATCCTGTGGTTGCGGCACTTCCACTACGGCCCCATGGAATGGGCCTGGCGCGCCCTGACCTACGGCGCCGTCCCGCGGATCCGACGACTCGAGCCGGCACCCGAAAAACCAGAGTTGTAGCTACCCAATGAAAGATTCTCCTGCGAAGACACCCGCCGCCTCGTTCAACGAACTCGGCCTGGGCGGCGATGTCCTGGACGCCATAGCGGCCGTCGGCTACGAAGCGCCCTCCCCCATCCAGGCCGCGACCATTCCCGTGCTGCTGGCCGGGCGGGACATGCTCGGCCAGGCGCAGACCGGCACCGGCAAGACCGCCGCGTTCGCGCTGCCGATGCTGAGCCGGATCGAAGTCCGGTCGGGCCCGCCGCAGGGCATCGTGCTGGTCCCCACCCGCGAACTGGCCATCCAGGTCGCCGAGGCCTTCCAGCGCTATGCGTCGAAGATCAAGGGCTTCCACGTGCTGCCGATTTACGGCGGGCAGAGCTACGGGCCGCAGCTGGCGAGCCTCAAGCGCGGCGCGCAGATCGTCGTCGGCACGCCGGGGCGCGTCATGGATCACCTCAAGCGCGGCACGCTGGACCTCGGCGACGTCACCTGCCTGGTGCTGGACGAGGCCGACGAGATGCTCCAGATGGGCTTCGTCGCGGACATCGAATGGATCCTCGAACAGACGCCGCCCGGCCGCCAGGTCGCCCTGTTCTCGGCCACTCTGCCGGGCCCGATTCGCCGCATCGCGCAACAGCACCTCAGCGATCCGGTCGAGGTCTCGATCAAGAGCAAGACCAGCACCGCCACCAACATCCGGCAGCGCTACTGGGTGGTGAGCGGATTGCACAAGCTCGATGCATTGACCCGCATCCTCGAGGTGGAGCCGTTCGACGGCATGCTGATTTTCACCCGCACCAAGGTGGCGACGGTGGAACTCGCGGAGCGGCTCGAGGCGCGTGGCTTCGCGGCCACCGCCCTGAACGGCGACATGCAACAGAAGGAGCGCGAGCGCACGGTCGCGCGCTTCAAGAACGGCAAGCTCGACATCCTCGTCGCCACCGACGTCGCGGCGCGGGGGCTCGACGTGGAGCGGATCAGCCATGTCGTGAACTACGACGTGCCCTACGACACCGAGTCGTACGTCCACCGTATCGGCCGAACCGGCCGCGCGGGACGCAGCGGCGAAGCGATCCTCTTCGTCACGCCGCGTGAACGCAACATGCTGCGCGCCATCGAGCGGGCCACCCGCTCCCCCCTCGAGCCGATGGAGTTGCCGACCCACGCCGACGTGAACGAGCAGCGGGTGGCGCGCTTCCGACTGCGGATCGTCGAAGCGATCGCGGCCGGCCAGGCTGAGCCGTTCATCAGCCTGATCGAAGAGTTCGAGCGCGAGCAGGACGTGCCGGCCGTGGAAATCGCCGCCGCGCTGGCGAGCCTGCTCCAGGGTGGCAGCCCGTTGCTTCTCAAGGAAGGATCCGCCAGTCCGGCGGCCAAAGACGGCCGCACACGCGAGCACCCGGAACGCGGCGCGCCGCAGTCCCAGCAACGGCTGACCGACGAAGACACGGAGACTTTCCGCATCGAGGTCGGCTACGCGCACGGCGTGAAACCCGGCAACATCGTGGGCGCCATCGCCAACGTCGCCGGCCTCGAAGGCTGGCAGATCGGCCACGTCGACATCCGCGAGGACCATACCTTCGTCGGGTTGCCGAGGGGCATGCCGAAAGTGGTGATTGCAGAGCTCGCCAAGGCACGGGTGGCCGGACAGGTACTCCAGATCAGCGCCGCCACGGACGTGCCGCCGAAAACGGCGCGCAAGCATCCGTCGAAGGGGCCCCGCAAGGGGCCCGGTAAGTCGACCGTGAAATCGCCCGGGAAATCGAACGGGAAACCGCCCGGGCAACGGCCCGGCAAATCGCCGGGCAAGCCGACCGGCAAGTCGCCGAAGGGTTCACGAGCGAAATAAACATCGCCGGGAGCTCGCCCGGTTGAATTCGGCGTTCCCCCAACGCAAATATCTTACGGGGTCAGTGCGACCCATCGTTGTCGAGTAACGCCGACGGGAGCGCCTCGCGCAGGCGCTCCTCTCCGACGTCCGGATACGCCCCGCGGAAGCGCTCGAGCAATTGTTCTGCACGCTCCGCGTCGCCACTCTTCCAGGCCATCTCGATACGGGTCAATGCGTCCTGGATTGCACCATCTTCGGCGGGCAGCGATCTCGATTCCAGTTCGGCGGCCTCATTCGACAAGCCATTGGCAAAGCTACCCCTGGCCGCGGGTCCCTTGTCAGATCGGGCGGCCTCGCTGCGGGCCGGTGCGTCGGACATCACACGTGACTCGGTCACGGAATCGGCCCGTTGCTCGGGAGCAGCCGGCCGCTGCTCCGCGCGCCCGGCGGCCGGCGCTGCCGCACCATCGCGGTACTCCATCGATTTCTCCGCGTCACTGTGCTCCGGTGCGAACATGCCGGCATCGTGTTGTATGGCCACCACGACGATCGCGCTGAGCATGACCGCTGCAGCGATCGCCAACGGCCGCTCCCACGTCAGATTCCAGCGCCCGCGCCGTGGAGTCGGCGCGGCCGGCGCCTTGTGCTCCGGCTCCTCGCGGCCCGCCTCCTCCCGCGCCGCATCGAGTATCGCGCGGTCTACCGACGCCGACGGCTGCGCGGCATCGCCACTCCGGTAGCGCCGAGAGAGTTCGCTGTCACCCGACAGGAAACTATCGAGCATGTCGTCGTCTTTATCCTTGGCGTCACTCATGGTATTCGCTCAGGCCGGCGCGCAGCTTGTTGACAGCATAGCGCAGGCGACTCTTGGCGGTTTCCGGCGCGACCCCCGTGCAGTCCGCGATCTCGTCGATGTTCATTCCGGCCTCCTCGCGCAGCAAAAATGCTTCGCGTTGGTCCGGCGGCAATTGCATGACGAGCGCCACCAGGCGGTCGATACCTTGCGTCGATTCCGCCCGCCGGTCGGGCTGCTCGCAGGCAGGCGCGGCCGGTTCCGCTGGACCATCGCTGTCGGTGTCGACGTCATCCACCAGGCGCAGGGACTGACGCCGGTAATGATCGATGACGCGGTTGCGGGCCACCTGGTAAAGCCACGTCGTGAACCGGGCCGTGACCTCGTAGCTCGATCGCGCCTTGATGACGCGCATCCACACGTCCTGGAACAGTTCCTCGGCGACCGCCTGCTCGCCGCATTGACGCAGGATGAAGCGGAAAAGGCCACCGCGATGGCGCTGGTAGAGCGTCTCGAACGCCCCGGCATCGCCATCGCGGTAGCGGCTCATCAAGGCCTCGTCGGCGGCAGGCGCGTCCATGGCGCCGAGTCTAGGTCCGTCTTCCCGGGCCGGTCAAAACCATCCGCCCGTCGCCGGGTCAGTCCTCGCCATCGACCCGCGCCAGCGGTTCCGGCTGCGCCAGCGACCCGGCGAGGGTCACGAGACTGACGAATTCCCCACGATAGCCGTAGGGGTCATCGCCGCGCGCACTGTTGGCCAGCGCCTTGATGTCGGCGTAAGAGAATTCGCCGGTGTAATCGCCGCCCCGCAACTGTTGCGCAAACGCCGCGACCGCTGCCGAGAAGCGAAAATCCTCCGACGCCTCGCGCACGTCATCGCGCATCTTGGAGCGCTCGATCGCCCATTCCAGCAACTGGCTTTGCCCGCTGTCCGGCGCCTTGTAACGCATTTTCAGGAACGCGATCTCTTCGCCCTTCGGTGCGGTGACGGGTTCGTCCTGGTAGCGCAGGGGATCGGTCAGCTGGCCCCGGCTGCCGACCAGTGATATCTCATAGATGGCCGTGACGCTATGACCGGCGCCGATCTCCCCGGCGTCGATCTTGTCGTTGTTGAAGTCCTCACGCTTCAACAGGCGGTTCTCATAGCCGACCAGCCGGTACTCGGCCACCACCGCCGGATTGAACTCGATCTGTATCTTGACGTCTTTCGCGATGGTCAGCATGGTCGAGTGCAGTTCATCGACCAGCACCTTTTGCGCCTCGTTCAGCGTGTCGATATAGGCGTAGTTGCCATTGCCCACGTCGGCGATCTGCTCCATCAGGTGGTCGTTGTAGTTGCCGGTGCCGAATCCCAGCGTCGTGAGCGCGATACCGCTGTTGCGTTTCTCCTCGACCAGGTTCTTCAGCATCTCGATGCTGGTGGTGCCGACATTGAAATCGCCGTCGGTCGCCAGCAGCACGCGGTTGATGCCGCCCGGGATGAACGCCTGCTCGGCCATCGCGTAGGCGAGGTTGATGCCCGCTCCGCCATTGGTCGAGCCGCCGGCCTGCAGGCGCTCGAGGGCGGCAATGATCGTGGCGCGCTGGTTGCCCGGCGTCGGTTCCAGTACGACCCCGGATGCACCCGCATACACCACCATCGACACGGAATCGTCGGCGCCGAGCTGGCGAGTGAGCAGCTTCAGGGATGATTTCAACAAGCCGAGCTTGTCCGGCGCGTTCATCGATCCGGACACGTCGATCAGGAACACGAGATTGGCGTTCGGCACCTCGCGCTGTGCGGGCCGGTACCCCTGGATGCCGATATGCAACAGGTAGTTGTCGGCGTTCCAGGGTGCCGGGGCGATCTCGCGAATGACGTTGAACGGCGTCCCCCGGCCGGTCGGCGGAGCATAGTCGTAGCTGAAGTAGTTGATGAACTCTTCCGCGCGCACCGCGTCCTGTGGTGGCAGTTGCCCGACGCGCAGCAGCCGGCGGACGTTGGCATAGGCCCCGGTGTCGACGTCGATACTAAAAGTCGAGACGGGATCCTCTGCGACACGCTGCACCGGGTTGTCGTCAAAATTCGCGTAATTCTCGCGGTTGACGGGCTCGCTCGGCATGCGGATGCCGCCAGCGCCGGGACCTGTATTTCCCATCAGACCCTTCTGGGCCGTCACCGCCATCCGCAACTCGGCGCCCCGGTATTCAGTTTTTCCGGTCAAGTCGCGACCTGCTTCTCTCTCGGCGGGTGGTTGATGCACCGCATCCTGGGGCTCGGGAACCGGCACGTCGGGTGGTTGCGCGCACCCGGCGAAGATCGCGAGCGCTGCGGACACGGTGAATAGCATGAAGCGGGTTTTGCAGGTCATGATGCTGTTCCTTGGCTGGGGCGGACAATCGCCTTCAGTCATGGAAACGGCCGTTAACCGGATTCGGGTTAAATGACGTGAAATCCTTTGCCGTCGGCCCTCCCGCTAGCGCCACGTGAAATGGAGCAGGCGACCGTTAAAGGGCGCAAGACGGAATCCGGTGGAGTTGGATATCGATGCAGGACGGCCGGCTGCCATGGCCGTCAGGTTGAGCGTCAGGTTTGACGGAAAATTGGCGCAGGACTGCGCGCCGGAGCCGTGGCTCTCGAGATTGTTGATATTCCTTACGTTGTGCACCAGGGTCCGGGTGCCCTTCGTATGGTTGACCAGGCAAATCCGTGTGAAGCCCTGCCGCACACCGGCTGCCGGACTGGTGACGGTCACCGTTCCCCGCCCGCCCGTGGCGCTGACGATTTTCATCGTGCGGATGGTGCCTTCCCAGGGCTTTTTCTCGGGCGGGGGAACGAACTCGGGCAACAGCGAGACCGTTGATAAATCGGCCTTGCTACGCAGGTATTCCTGGATCGCCACGTCCATGTCGCGCCGCAGGTCGATATAGATCTCGTGCTGCCCCGGGAAATTGATCGGGTTCAGCAGTTCGCTCAGGGGACGCAGGTCGGCGAGTATCGGGTAGTGCGCATCGCCGGCCGAGAATCCGTTCTGGTCCCAGCTGCCGTTGCCGCCGACGGCGTCGAACGTGCGCTCGCCATACTCGTTGGTCTCGCGGAAACTCGCGGCGGACTGCGTCTCGGACGCGCGGTAGGCGGATGTCTCCCCGACGATGAATGCAACACGCTCGTTGCTGCTGGACGAGGTTGTGCTCTGGCGGCGCCGCTCGAAGGCCTGCGCGGTGATCCGTTGGCGCATTTCCCCCGCGGCGCCGTAGGTGACGGCATAGGCATAGTGGGTGCCGAAGCGGTCGAGGAGCTCGCGGAAATCGCCGTAGCGCTGCGCGTCGGCGACGGCGTCGATGAACCGGTCAGTCAGCCGCGCGTAGGTCGGGTCCAGGACCAGCGCGAGTTTCTTGAAGCGCATGTAGCCGATTTCCTCAGCGACCGACCCGCTGTTACGCAATGAACTGAACTGCTGCCTCGCGCTTGCGGCACCCCAGCCGATTCCCGCTTCGGCGTTCACGCTGGCAGTCCTGCCGCCATCCCGGCCACCAGGGCCGACCTGCCCGGAAATGCCGATGCGCGTGCTGTTGCCGAAAGTAGACTGTGTCATCGCCTGGTACTCGCGCTCGCTGGACACGTTCGTCGAGTAGTACACCGTGCCCTGCGTCTCTTCCTTGACCAGTTTCAGTCCCAGCGGCACCACGCGGCGCTGGTCGACCACTGCGCCGCGATCGGTGGCGAAGTCGAAGACTTCCGCTTTCGGGTTCTGCAACAACCGGTTCGGGTTCTGCTCGCTAATGTCATACCCCGCCCTGTTGGCGCGCAGGTTCTCCATCGTGTAGCCGATCATGAATGGATCGTCGCCACTGACCCTGGAGACCGTGCCGGGCGCCGGGCGATAGAAGTGCGCGCCACCCATGCGCAGGCGCAGGTAGCCGGTGCGCGTGACGTCGACGATCAGTTCTGGCGCGAGGCCGGGCGTGAGCGCACGCGGCGAGGTGGAGTAGACCTTCGTTTGCCCGCGGTCCTCGAGCAGCTCCCGCAATGTCACACCATCCTCGCTCACGTATCGCACCGGTCTCCCGACGCCTTCGGCCAACGTGACCTCCAGCATTTTCCCGGGAGCCGGAGACGGCAGCACGACGATGTGCAGCGGCGTGGTGTAGGTGCCGTTCGCCAGGTGTACGAGCTCGGGCCGGGCGCTGCTCCAGCCCCGGGGAACGAAACTCGTATCCAGCGAGATGGGCCTGTCTTCGCGCCACACGCCGTCGAGGCGGAACCAGCACGCGTCGATCTCGTTTTCCCCGAGACTGCCGGCCAGTTCATCCACCGAGAAACTCGCGAACTCGCGATTGGTCAGGGTATCGACGCGTATCGCGGCATCCGTGATTCGCTGGCGCGAAGAGGCGATCTGCGGTGTCGCCGCGATCACCGTTTCGCAACCGGAGAACGCTTCACCGGGCCGCCCCGCGTCGGCGGCCCAGGCCTGCGCGGCGAAGACGGCCGCTGACAGGGTAAATGCGACCGGGAAACGCATGCGCTACGGATTGATAACGTTGCCCGCCGCATCCCGGCGCAGGCGCGTCAGCTCGACGCTCGCGCGGGACTCCCGGAAGGTCACCTGGCGCCCCCCGCCGCTCTGGCGGGTGCGCGATGCGGTTGCGGCGGGTTGCAGGGTGTTCACTGCGCGGTTCCAGCCCGACCAGGTACTGGCAGGCGATGCAGTACCGAGATTCACGGCGTTGCGACGCCCGTCGCCCACGGCGGCTCGCCCGCTGTTGGTGCGTTGCGTGGTTCGCTCCTGGTTGGCGACAGCACGGCGTTGCGTCGGCGCGCTGCGATAAACGGAGGGGGTCGGGCCGGGCCGGGCCGTGGTGGCCGAGGCCGCCGTGGAGCGATGCTCGCGGAAGGCGACCGTGCGACCGCTGCCGCTCTGGCGGGTGCGCTGCGGCGCCGCTGCGGCCGTCGTTGCCGGACGGGTCGCCTGGTTCCAGGTGGACCAGTTCAGCGGCGAAGTGCTACCCAGGTTCACCGCCTGGCGGCGGGTATCGCCAGTGGCGGAGCGCGCCTGGCTGCTACGCTCGGTGGCTCGCGCCCGGTTCGCACCGGCCTGGGCCGGCGCGGTGGCCGGGCGCCGGGGCTGGGCCTGGGCCGAGCGGGCACCCGACCGGGCGGACGTGCCGGGCGAGGGAGACCGGGCTGTCGGCGGTGCAGCCGAGCGTGGTGGCGGCGATGGCGACCTCGCCTCGGCGGGGGCCACGATCAGGAAAGAGCCTGCCGTGGTGAATGCCACGCCGAGCGCCAGGCTCAGCGCAAGGGAAGTAATGATCGAACGGTCTCTCATGGCGTACCTCCTCACTCGACCAGCAGCAATGCAGCCGTGTTGAAGTCGCTCATCGCGGCGAGCGCGTCGAGCTGTGGATGCTCATTCTCGAAGATGTCCTTCAGGGCGAAGGCCACCAGCGTCTCGCGGGGCACCACCTCCTGCCACATCCGCAGCCCGGCCAGCACACCGCGGAAAGTATTGTTCTCGCCGTCGATCGACCCGAGCCACACTCCCGTCACCGGCAGGTCCAGCGCCATGATCGGCTCGCTGCCGACCTGGCGGCCGTCGATGTAGACCTCGACGCCGTCGGCATACTGGCTGATCGCCACGTGGTGCAGCTGGCCATCAGTGAAGTCGAACAGGAACACCGCCTCCTCGTCCCCGGCGGCAAACGCGATGCCGTCCCGCTCCCGCAGCATGGCCACGAGGTACGCCGGGCCCTCGGGACCCGCGCTGGTGATGATCACCGGGTCGTAGCCCGGATCAGCGGTCCAGTCAGGCGCCACCCAGAATTCCAGCGTTCCGCCGGTGGCGAGCGCCAGGCGCGGCGACGGCGGGAAGTCCAGCGATACTTCGCCATCGAACACCATGACATCCGGCTCGTAGGCTTGCGCGACGGTGCCCGCCCCAATCCACAGGCTGCAGGCCAGCAATGCCAGCGTCCCTTTTCTAAGTAATTTCTTCACGTTGCGACTCCTGGGACCGCATGTTGCGGCCGATGATCGTTGAGGCCTGTTCAATCCCTGCACGTCAATTGAGTGATGCGGTGGCAGTTGCCGAGGCCGGTTGACGTACACTTGCTGTTGTCGCCGATGCGCACGTTCACGTGCCCCAGCTTCGACTTGCTGTTGCGCTGGCGGCTGCCGGTCTTGTAGCCCTGCAGGCGGCAGAAGGCGTTCAGCGCCTGTTGCGTGCGGCAGCTGCCATGGGCATAGCACAGGTCCAGCCAACGCCCGCCGACCAGCGGGTCCTTGAACACCTTGCTGCGTACCTGCCGCTTCGGGGGCGGCGCAGGCGGCGGCAGCGGCTCGACTTTCGGCAGCATCGAGTCGGCGCTGAGCGCAGTGGTGTTGTGTTCCAGGTAGGCCACGACCGCGCGCTTGAGGTTCTCGCGCACGCTCTGGTACACCTCGGGCTCGCCCGGAAAATTCATCGGGTTGAGCAGTTCGTAGATCGGGCGCAGGTCGAGCAAGATCGGGTAAGGCGTGCCGCCGGCGCTGTAGCCGCCCTGGTCCCAGGAGCCATTGCCGCCGACCGCCACGAAGGTCGCACCCTCGTTGCCGACCGTACCGCGGGATCCGGTCTGGGTGCCTGCAAGCTGGCTGTGGTGTGCGGACCCGCCATTGCCGAACACCTTGGCGCCGCCGAATTCGCTGAAGCCCTCTTCGCTGCGCTCCTGCTGCGCGTACGACTCCTCGGTGAACATCTGCGTCATCTTGGCGCTGGCGCCGTAGGTGACGGCGTAGGGGTAATGGGTGCCGAAGCGATCGATCAACGACTGGTAGCGATGGAAGCGCCGCGCGTCTTCCACCGCGTCGATGAACGCGCTGGACAGCGTGATGTAGGGGTGGTCCAGCACCAGCGCGTACTGCTTGTGGCGCGAATAGGCGGCGGCCTGCGCGACGGACTTGCTTTCCTGCATGCCCGACATGGACGCACGCGTCGACTCGTAGCCGGCGCTCGCCTCGAACACGCTCACGCCGGGGATCTTGGTCGAAGGGACGTTGGCGCTGAAACTGTTGCCGAAGGTGTGGGTGCTGGTCTGCTGCAGCTCGGTCTCGCTGGCGACGAGGGTCCTGCGATACACCGTGCCCTGCTGGCCGTCCTGGATCAGGGTGAGCCCCACCGGCACCGTGCGACCCTCGGTGATCGAGTACATGGTGGGGTCCACCGGGGCCAGGATCTCCTCCTTGTGGTTCTGCAGCAGGAGAAACGGGTCCTGGGTCACGATGTCGTAGCCACGACGGTTGGCAGCGACGTTCATCAGGTAAGCGCTCAACAGCCAGGAATCGTCGATGCGGACGCGGCTGTCGGCCCCGGCGCGCGAGGCGCTCGGCTCCGGCCGCACGAACATGGCGCCGTCCAGCGTCAGGCGCACGCTGCCGCTGCGCGTCACGTCCAAGGTGAGTGTCGTACCGTAGGGAAACGGCGCGGTCGCACGATAGGTCTTCACCGGGCCAAGCCGCTGCAGGACGTCGCGCAGGGCGAGGCCGTCGTTACTGACGAAGCGCACGAACGGCGTCTCCTCGATCCCGGTCGCGAGATGCAGCCCTGTCGCCGGGTCGGCCGTCTCGACGACGACGAGAAAGCGCGGCGTGGTGTAGTTGCCGTTGGCCATCGACACCAGCTCCGGGGAGTCGCTGCCCCAGATGCCGGGGTCGTCACGCGAGCGGTCGAGCGTGATCGTGCCGGTCTCGCGCCACACGCCGTCGAGGCGCGCCCAGCACAACGAGGCCATTTCCTCGGGCACCCCGGAATCGAGTTCATCGAGACTCAGGCTCGCGAATGAACGCTGGGTGATGCGGTCCACGCGTGGCGCGGCAGCGCCGACCGGCGGCTGGGGCGCAGCGTCCGGTGCGGTGGCCAGGGCCGGCTCGTCACACCCGGCGAACACGTCGGCCGGCGCACGGCCGAAGTCCTGCGCGCCCACCGAGGCCGTCATGGCGAGCAGGCTCGCGAGCAATGTGCCCCGGATCATGCGCAGATCGTCAGGCCGGTGTCGGGATCGATGCCGATCGGCGTGCAGTTTTCCGGTACGGGTGCCGGCGGGGTGCCAGGGGGCGCCGCCACAGGGGGCGGTGTCCATGCCGGCGGCGGCGCCGGCTGCTGGACAGGCGCAGGCGCAGGTACCGGCATCGGGGCCGTGACCGGCATGCCGGGTAACGGCTGGCCTGGCGCGGCGCCGGCGCCGGGCTGGACCGGGTACACGGGCGCCGCGGGCGCTGCGGGCTGCGGAGCCATGCCCGGCAGCGGCGCCACGGGCGGCGGCGCGAATGACGGTGGGGCTGCGCCGCCGGCCATCGCGCTGAGTTCATGGGACAGGGCATCAGGGTACTGGGCGTCCAGCCGGATCAACTGGTAACGCGCCGGCCCGAGCTTGCCCTGCACCGAGACGTCGAGGTGGCCCTCGCGGTTCAGTGTCAGGGTCGCCGGCCCCAGCAACGGCAGGTCCTCAGCCGTGTAGACCCCGGCCCCGGTGCGCCGGAAATCCTGCATGACCACCATGCCCGGGCTGATCTGCAGCACGAACAGGTGCCGCCAGGGGTCGATCGCATACGCCCGGCCCTGTTCGATGCGGATCTTCTTGTTGATCGTGTTGACCCGCCACACGCCGTCGATCGGCAACGGCTCAGTGCGCGCCACGTCGTACTGGTTAGGCAGGAACGCCCCGACCTTGGGTACGCCCGCGGCATCGAGCGCCGCCTCGACCATGTCCTGCGCCGCGGCGGGAGCGAGCCAGCACAGCGCCACTAGAATCACGGGCAAAGACAGGAACCTGGCCGGGCCTCCTTGCCGACCGGCGCGGTGAAAGCTGGGGGTCGTCTTCATCAACGGTAGATCTCCTGGGAATTGCGCAATTCTTCGGGTTCATACCGTCTATCGTCAGGAAGGAGATTTTTCCCTCATCCGGGTCGAAAAAACATTCTTCTGGTGCGAAACCGCGATTTCGATCGCGGGCGACATTCTCATGCGCTGTGCGAACGCCCGGTTACAGGCGCTAGCGGGGCGGTACCGTTCTCGTGGTCTATTCCCGTCCGGCCCGCGCCGTATTCAACACTTCCGCCAATCCCGCCACCGCGCCACCGATGTTGCTCAGCTCGGCCGGCAGGATCATGGTGTTGTTGGTCTTCGCGAGGTTGCCGAACTCGCGGACATACTGCTCGGCGATGCGCAGGCTCACGGCCTCGCGCCCACCGGGGATGTTGATCGCGGTGGCAATACGCTCGATGCCGAGCGCCGTGGCGTCGGCAAGCATCTGGATCTCGCGCGCCTTGCCCTCGGCCTCGTTGATCTGCTTCTGTTTCTGGGCTTCGGAAATGTTGATGATCTGGATCTTCTCGCCTTCGGAGACGTTGATCTGCTCCTGGCGCTGGCCCTCTGAGCGTGCCACCACCGCGCGCCGTTCGCGTTCCGCGCGCATCTGTTGCTCGAGCGCATCGGTGATCGTGGTGGGCACCACGATATCGGCGATCTCGTAGCGCAGGACTTTAACGCCCCAGGGGTTGGCGGCCTCATCCAGCGCCTTGACCACCTCTTCGTTGATCTTGGAGCGTTCCTCGAACGTCTTGTCCAGCTCGATCTGGCCGACCACCGAACGCAGCGTGGTCTGCGCCAGGCTGGCGGTGGCGAAATGATAGTTGGCGATGCCGTAGCTGGCCGCGTGCGGATCCACGACCTGCAGGTACAGCACGCCGTCCACCGACACGCTGATGTTGTCGCGCGTGATGCACTGCTGCTGGGGCACATCGATCGCCTCTTCCTTGAGCGTCTGGCGGTAGGCGACGCGATCGATGAACGGGATCAGGATATGGAAACCGGCGTCCAGCGTGCGGGCATAACGCCCGAGACGCTCCACGATGTAGGCGGAGCGCTGCGGCACGATTTGCGCAGTCTTGAACAGCGCCACCACGATGATGCCGAGAAACACCAGTGATATGAGTGTCATGATGTTGATGCTGTCCACGCGGATGCTCCCTTGAAAAAAAACCGGCCCGGCCTACTCGCCCGGGCGTTCGCTGCTGACGTTCAGAACCAGTCCCCGGCGCCCGGTGATCCAGAGGCGCTGGCCGCCGGCGACCGGTTCGCTGCATTCCGCGTTCCACCGGGCGCCGCGATAAGTGACCACCCCGATCCCGTCGACGAAATCTTCTTGAGCCGTAACGGGGGTGCCGGGCACCAGCACTTCGATGCCGTCGCTCGCGAGCTCCGACTTACCCAGGAACCAGCTCTTGACGCGCTTGCGCGCCACCAGCAGGAGGCCCACCGCGAGCAGCCCGAACACCAGGATCTGCGTGTTGAGCGTCATGCCGACCCCGAACCAGAGCGCGATCCCTATGAGCAGGGCCGCGATGCCGAAAAACACCAGGATCACCCCGGGCAAGGCAAACTCGGCCAGGATCAGGAGCACGCCAAGCAGTGTCCATACCGCCGCCGGCGAAACGCTGAAGTCGATATTCATTCCCGGATCCTGCCACGCCCACAGCGGGGGCAACCGCCGCAGTGTAATCGCAGGAGCGCGTGCTGGGTACCCGCGGCATGCCCGTCGGCACGTGCTCGCCGCGAGGTGAGAGGGCCGGGCTTGGCTCGTGGTTCGTAAAGGTTCGCGGGCTGAAAAGCTCGATCGGCACCTATTGGTCCGGCCGTGCAGCCTGGCCCAGGAACTGGAGCAGGTTCACTCTTTCCAGCGCGGCCTTGTAACGGGGGTCGTCATGCAACGGCGCGACCAGCGGATCGGTCAGCAGCTGGGACACACCGGTGTCACCTGAGACGAACGCACGCTCGAGCGACTCAAAGGCCAGGTCGAGCGCGCCTCGCTGCGCCGCCACCTGGGCCTGCTGATAGGCTGCCCTGTCCCCGAAAGTCTCGACCAGCTCTGCCTCGACCTGATCGGCCTCTGCTTTACGTCCGAGCTTGTAGAGCGCCAGCGCACGCCCGGTGACATGCATCCAGCCCAGCGGCTCGGCCTCGAAACGAGCCAACGCCGCCGCATAGTCGCCTTCGAGGTACTCGCACACACCAAGGTAGTAATGTGCCCGGTTGAACCCAGGATCGACCGCCAGGACCTGCTGCAGTACCGGCTTGGCTTCGGGGTACCTCCCGGCCGTCATCAACATGTTGCCGAGAAACACCTGGTTGACCAGGTTCGTCGGCTCCAACTGCACAGCCCGACGCATCGCCGCCAGGCCCTCGTCGTAATACGGCAGGCCCCGCAACAGGATGGCGTAATTGAAACTGATCGTGGAATTGCCCGGCTCCAGTTCCACTGCGCGGCGCATCAGGGCCCGGGCCTCGGTCCATTGCAGATCCCGGTAGGCCAACAGATAGCCCTCCAGCATGTAGCCGGCGGCGATCTGCGGGGCATGCCGGCGTGCCTGGACCGCAGCCTCTTCGATTCGCGCCCAGCCTTCCTCTGCTCCAATCCAGCCGTTGGCTACCAGCAAGGTGGAGGCGTTACCAAGTGCGAACCAGGCATCGGCGAACTCCGGGTCCTTCTGCAGCGCGCTCTCCAGGGCCGCCACTGCTTCCTGCAGAGTATCCTGGCGCGACCCCTGGTTGAGCAGGTACCGGCCGCGCAGGTAGTCGTTGTACGCCTCGACATTGGTGGTGCCGCCAGCCTGCATGCGGGTCTCGTCCTCGCCCAGCAGAGTCACCTCAAGCGCCTCGACCACCTGCCCGGCGATATCCGACTGGATGGCGAACACGTCGGTCAGTTCGCGGTCGTAGGTTTCCGACCAGACGTGGTAGCCGTCCTCCGCCTTGATCAGCTGCGCGGTGATGCGCAGGCGGTTGCCCGACTTGCGGACGCTGCCCTCCAACAGGTGCGCGACCCCCAGTTCCTCGCCGATGACGCGCAGATCCACGTCCCGGCCCTTGTATGCGAACGAGGAAGTGCGTCCGGCCACTTTGAGCGCACGCACCTTGGCCAGTGCGTTGAGCAATTCCTCGGTCAGGCCGTCGGAAAAATACTCGTTGTCACCCTCGCGGCTCAGATCGGCAAAAGGCAGCACCGCGATACTCGAATCCGATGCCTGGCTTCGAACAGGCGCATCCACAACCGTTGAAACGTATGTACGGGCGACTGTTCCGGCCGCCGTGTCCGCAGGCGTGTCGACGTCCCCATCGAGTCCCTCTGCCGACCCGGTCCCAGGCGACGCCAGCCGGTCCGCCAATCCGAGGCCGATGGCGATCAAGAGCAGGACGACGATGGCGACATTCAGCTTGTGCCCGGTCCGCCCGCTCAGGGCTCCCGGAGCATCGATCTCCGAATCCCGACGGAGCCCTTCCGGCGTCAACTCGTAGATCCACGAAAACACCAGCGCCACCGGGAAGCCGAGCCCCAGCAGCAGGAGGACCATACGCCCGGTCCACTCCGGCAGGCCCAAAGCGGACATGCCCACGTCGGCGGCCTGCAACAGGAGCCACGCCGTCACGACGTAGAGAATCGCCACTCGAATGACGTTGCGCCGCTTCAGTTCGGCCAGCAGAGTCATTATCCGCCACGCTCGCAGGGGGTTTGCCGCGAGTCTAGCATGGGGCTTGTGCGCCTGAGTTCGCCGACCTGGCGCCGAGCTGGATGGCCACTTTCCGCCGCCTGATGGCGAAAGGCCTCTTGGGCCGGGCCGCTAACCTACATCCGTCTCCAGCATCCCCACGAGATCGTCCGCATGCCCCTCCTCGTCCTTGAGGATGTCCTCGATCCGGTCCATCATCTTCTCGCGCGTCCGTTTCTAGACAGCACAGAGTCATCCTTCGGGACGCCGGGGCCGCAGATGCGTCCCGGTCAGCCGCATCGATATGTCACGCCAACTCTACGAATGACAAGCAGTTTTCCATGGGGGCAAAATCAATCTACTATCGGGTCATAAGACGCCTTTGCCGCCCAGGTCCTTACGGGCGAGGTAGAGCCCCTTTGCCTGGACGGCAATCGATTCGGCCGTGGTGGCTGGCGTTGCCTCCAGCTATCTGGCGCATGACAGGAGGTCGGGCATGCAGGATGAATCAGGGAGAAACGGGCGCAGCGGCGCAGACAATAGCCCACGGCGCATCGGCCGGATAACCGCGACACGGGCAAAGCGGAGGATCGCGCCGCCGGTCGTCCTCGCCTGGGTTTCGCCCATGGTGATCGTGATCCTGGTCGCCGTGTTTTTCTGCACCGCCTTCTACGTGCTGGACTCGCTGCTGTTCGGCGCCGGCCTGCGCAGTGCGGGCGGGATGCTGGAGCACTACCTGTCTTTCGACCCCATGCTCATCACCGACGCCCTGCCGGCTTTGGGCATGACGATCGTCGCGGTCCTCGGCATCGTACTGACCGTGGTCGCGATCATCGTGCAGCTCTCTTCGGAGCGCTACACGAGCGTCGCGATGATGTTCCTGCGCGAGCCGGTGCACATCATTGTCATCAGCTTCTACATCATCGCCAGCCTCTGCGCAGTCTGGCTGAGCGTCACGCTGCGGCCCGACTTCGTGCCCCGGAGCCTTCTCCTGCTGGTCATGGTTCTGACCAGTCTGGGGCTCGCCGCGATGCTGCCCTATTTCGCATATACCTTCTGGTTCCTTGAGCCGGGCAACATCATCGACCGGCTGCGGGGCCATGCGGTCCGCCTGACCGTGCGCGGGTTCGACGTACAGCCGCCCGACAATGTGGATCGCCTGCAGGGCCGCGTGCTGGAGAAGATCGAGGAAATCACCGATATTGCGAACAATTCCATCGAGGGCCGGGACAAGATCATCGCCGGCCAGGCCATCGACTCGCTCTGCGAGTTCGTCGTCGAATACGTCGCGATGAAGCCGCCCGACGAACGGCCCTGGTACCGGCTCGGTGACGAGTTGCGTTTCCATCCGGATTTCGTGGGGATGGATACGGAGCTGCAGCAGGAGCTCGAGACGCGGCACCTCTGGGTCGAATGGAAGATCCTCCACGAATTCCTGCGCGTCTACAGCGAGGCACTGGAATCGATGAGCGACATCGACTCCCAGGTCGCCATCGATACCCGCTACCTCGGCGAGGCGGCTGCCGCGGCGCGGCGGACGGACCTGATCCGGATGGTGTTCCGTTTCTTCAACTCCTATCTCCGCGTGGCGATCGACATGCGGGTCGAAGGGACAACCAATTCCGTGTTGCTTCAGTACCGGATGCTCATCGAGGAGCTCTTGCGACAGGATCTCTGCGAGGAAGCCTGCGAGGGCGTGCGCTTCATGAAGAGCTACGGCTTTCTTGCGTTCGAAGACGAACTGAGCTCGATCACGGAGATCGTCGCTTACGACCTGGCCAGCCTCTGCCAGTTCGCTCATCGAGAGCAACTGGGCTGCGACGAGCCCATGCTGCGGGAACTGCTGGCCCTGGATGCCGAGGACGCCAGCCAGACGCATCGGCACTATCGAGGCCTGCGAGGGGTACGCAAGGCGCAGACGCGCCTGGCCGTGTATTACCTTTCGAAGGGCGAGCAGATGAAGGCGCAGTTGATCGCCGACGACATGTCCGACATGTCCGAGGAGTTCAGAGTCCAGATGCATGATGAGCTGTTGCGCCAGGCCCCACCGCATTTCTGGGAAATCGTGGACCGGGGCCGCAACCTGCATTACCTGGCAGAGAATGAGCGCGCCTACCTGGATCGATTCCTCGATCTCATCGGCGATCCTGCCAGGTAGTAGCCTCCTCCACTGCGCATCGGGTCCGCCTGCACCGCTGCGTTCCACGCAAGTCGCCGGCCGTCATGTGCTAGTGTGAATCAGCATGGAAGACGACGAAAACAGGCACCCTTTCCGCGACTGGGAGCCGCCATTACCCCCGGCGAGGGAAACCGCGACCGGCGAAGCCCGGCGGGTCGGCGTCGAACTCGAGATGATCGGTCCCGGGGTCTCGGACGTCAGCGCTATCGTCGCCGACCAGGTGGGCGGTCGATGTGAAAAAAAGAGCCCCTATGAGCACATCGTGCATGGCGACGAGGCCGGCGAGTGGCGCGTCGAACTGGACTGGGAATACCTCAAGCGCAAAGGCCGCGAGGAAGCGCCGGACACCGATCTTGCCGCCTTCGTAGACGAGACCGCGGAGCGTCTGGTGCGGGCCGGCGCGGAGACCATCGTACCCGTCGAGGTCATCAGCCCACCGCTGCCGATGCGCCGCCTCGCCGATTTGCAGTCGCTGATCGTGCGCCTGCGGGACGCCGGGGCCCGCGGGACCGGGGCCGGGATCTCCTACGCGTTCGGGCTGCAACTCAATCCGGAGCTGCCGTCACTCGATGCGCGCACCATCGCTTCCTACCTGAAGGCGTTCTTCTGTCTCTACGAATGGCTGGAGAAACGCTCCGCCCCGGATTTCACGCGCAAACTGACCCGATTTACGGCTCCGTTCCCCGCAGCCTATGTGCGCAAGACGATCGATCCGGAGTACTGGCCGCCCCAGGATCGACTGATCGACGATTACCTGGCGGATAATCCGACCCGAAACCGTGCGCTCGACATGTTGCCCTTGTTCCTGCACCTGGACGAGGCTCGCGTGCGCGCGGTCGTGGAAGACCCGCGGGTGAAGCCGCGGCCCACCTTGCATTACCGGCTGCCGAACTGCGAGATCGATGAGCCGGGCTGGGGCATCCATATCCCGTGGGGCGACTGGCTGAAGGTCGAGAGGCTTGCGACCGATCGCGACCGGCTCGAGCGCATCTGCCGGGCCTACGCCCGCTGGCTGGACAAGCCGATGCGCCACCTGTTCGAGAATTGGGCTCGGGAGGTCGAGTCATGGCTCGGCGAGAAGGCCGGCCGGTAATCGGCGTCACCGGCCCGCGCCGCGGTGCCTGGGGCCCAAGGGTCTGCGTCCATCTCGCGTTACTCATGGCGGGTGGCCGGGCGTTGCATCTGCGGCCCGGAGACAAGCTGAGCACCCGAACGCTCGACGGAGTGATCGTGACCGGGGGCCACGACGTCGAGCCCGTACTGTACAAGGCGGAAGCCGAAGTCGAGGGCCGTTACGATTCGGAGCGCGACGCGTTCGAGTCCGAGATCATCGACTGTGCCTTGTCCGACGGCACGCCGCTGCTCGGCATCTGCCGGGGCGCACAGCTTCTCAACGTGCGCCTCGGGGGCACGCTGTTCCAGGACCTGCATCGGCGTCGTCACAAGACCTCCAAGCGGCGCACGTTGTTGCCGCTGAAAACGCTGTGTGTCGAGGACGGCACGAAACTCGCCGGCATCCTCGGGCGCGCGGAACTGAAAATCAATAGCCTGCACAACCAGAGTATCGACCGCGTCGGAGAGGGTCTCCGGGTCTGCGGCCGTGATATCGACGAGATCGTGCAGGCCGTGGAAAATCCTGAACGTCGGTTTCTCATGGGCGTGCAGTGGCATCCCGAGTTCCTGATCTACCTGTCCCGCCAGCGCCGGCTCTTCCGCACCCTGGTGGCCGCAGCGCGGGACTACCGCTCCGGGGTGAAACCCGGTTGAGCGTCTATGTCGGGCTGTTCTTGACGTCCTTCTTCGCCGCAACCCTGCTGCCGGCGTACTCCGAGATATTGTTCGGCGGGCTGCTCATACAAGGTTACGATCCGCTGGCGCTCTGGTTGTGGGCGAGCACCGGGAACACCCTGGGCTCAGCCGTGAACTGGGCGCTGGCTCGATTCTTCCTGCGCTACAAGGACCGCCGCTGGTTCCCTTTCCGGGAGACGAAACTCGCACGCGCCCAGCAATGGTTCCAGCGCTACGGGGTCTGGTCGTTGCTCATGGCCTGGGCGCCGATCGGCGGCGATGCACTCACCTTCGTCGCCGGTCTGATGCGCGTGCGCTTCTGGCTCTTTCTCGTGCTCGTGGCGATCGGCAAGGGAACGCGCTACGCCGTGGTGCTATGGCTGGTATTTGCCGCCCAGCAGACGGCGGCATGATACCGATCCGATGACCGGACACGGGGAGCGCCCGCGGGCTGGATGCGATTCACTCGGCCGGCTCCATCCCCGTAGGCGGCGCCATGAACTCCGGACCCACGGATTGCTCGATATGCTCCGCGAGAATGCTGTCCACCGCAGACAATGTGGCGAGATCCATCGACCAGCCGAGAATTTCGTCGATGGGCTCCATCTGTGACGGCTTGCGTCCGCCCCAGATCGCGATCGCGACGCCCTGCTCCAGTATCCAGCGCAGGCTGAACGCGAGTAGCGAACGGTCGTACTTCTGCTTTGCCAGGGACTCCAGGTCCGCCGCAGCGGCAAGGTAATGTTCGAAGCGGGGCGCCGCGAACTTCGGATCCTGGTTGCGCAGGTCGTCCCCTTCGAACTCGCGGTCCTTCGACATTTTCCCCGACAACAGGCCGCGACACAGGGCCCCATAGGTCATCAGGGCAATATTCCGTCGCTCGCAGAAGGGCTTCACATGAGTCTCGATGTCGCGCTCGAGAATGTTATAGGGTGGCTGGCAAAGGTGGACCGGGCACTCGTCGAGGAACGCAGCGATCTGGTCCGGCGTGAAGTTGCTCACTCCCACGGCGCGGATACGGCCCTCATCGAGAAGTTCGCGCATCGCCCGGGCCGTGTCGGCGATGGGCCGCCCCGAATCCGGCCAGTGCACGAAATAGATGTCGATGACGTCTCTTCCCAATCGTTTCAGCGATGCGTCGATCTCGTAACGGATACGATCGCGACTGCCGTTGCGGACGATCTGCTCGTCATCGGTCCAGTCCAGGCCGACCTTGGTCGACACGTGGATGGGACGATCGCCGCCGTATTCCCGTAGTGCCTCGCCGACGATCTCCTCGGACTTGCCGAAGCCATAGACTGGTGCGGTATCCACGAGGTTGACGCCACGTTCGAGCGCCGCGTGCACGGTCTCGATGGAGCGCTTGCGTTCGGTACCCCCCCACATCCAGCCGCCGATGGCCCAGCTGCCGAGCGCGATTCGGGATACCTCGAGATCGGTATCGGGTATACGGAAATAGTCCATTCGGGCCCCTCCCATTTTTTCACTTCTGCAGACGGGAATCGGAAGACAAACTAGGCCATTCGCTGCACCGGAACATTGCGAATCTTCAATGCCGAGACGACGCACTTCGAACATAGTCACCTGCGATGGCGATGCGCAATCTCACGGGAACTCTTCTTGCGGCTTCGGCCTTGTTGCTCGCGGCGGCAACTGTTGCGCCGGTGACCGCGGCCCCTCCCCACCCGCTCGCGGCCCGTGGCGTCACGGACCTGTCCTCGCTGCAGGATGGCGAACGCATCTATGCAGAGGCCTGCGCCGCCTGCCATGGCGCCGACGGCGCCGGGGTCCGACAGGAGCAACTCGGGTTCGCCGTGCCGCCGCCGGATTTCACGGACTGCAACTTCGCCACTCGTGAAGCGCAGGCCGACTGGGTTGCCGTGGCGCATGACGGCGGACCGGTCCGCGCCTTCGCCCGCTTCATGCCGGCCTTCGGCAAAGCACTGAGTGAAGACCAGCTGCGCGCCGTGGACGGCCATATCAGGACCTTCTGCCGCGACGATGCCTGGCCGCGGGGGGAACTCAATCTCCCGCTGCCGCTGTATACCACCAAGGCTTTCCCGGAGGATGAAATGATTCTCCAGGGCACCGTCGCCATGGAAGGCCCGGGCAGCGTCGCACTCGAAGCGATATTCGAGAAACGTATCGGGGCGCGAAACCAGGTGGAAGTGGCAGTGCCGATCGCCTGGCGCGAGTCCGTCACGACGACCGGTGACGGCACGGGCGACTGGCGTTCGGTACTCGGCGATATCGTGCTGGGATACAAGCGCGTGATGTATGCGAGCCTGGCTCGCGGCACCATCGTGAGCGCCGCGGTGGAAGTGGTGTTGCCGACGGGCGACGAAGAAAGCGGGTTTTCCAGCAATACCGTCATCGTCGAACCGATGCTCCTGGTGGGCCAGTTGTTCTCCCGAGGTCTCTTCATGCACGGGCAGGCGGGACTGGGACTGTCCCTCGATGCCGAGGAGGCGGATGACGAGGCGTTCTGGCGCATGGCCGCGGGGAAAATGATCACCGAGGGTCGGTGGGGCCGTCGCTGGACACCTATGGTCGAAGTGCTCGGCAGCCGGGAACTCGTTTCCGGCGCGGACACGCAATGGGACGCGGTACCGCAGGTCCAGGTAACGCTGAACCGCCGGCAGCACGTTCGCCTCGGCCTCGGCGCGCGGATCCCGCTCAACAACACCGACGAGCGCGATATCGAGGCGAGGATCTACGTCCTGTGGGATTTCTTCGACGGCGGCCTGGCTGACGGATGGTGACGATGGCGGTATCGACGAAACTCTTGGTGCTGGTCGCAGCCGCTCACATGCTGGTCCCCGTCAGCAGCAGCGCGCAGGAAGTCGTGGGGAAGCTGTTCGCCACCAGCGACAACTGCGTGGCCTGCCATAACGGCCTGGTCACCAGCGAAGGCGATGATGTCTCCATCGGCGACGACTGGAGCGGCTCGATGATGGCGAATTCCGCACGGGATCCCTACTGGCAGGCCGCGGTGCGCAGGGAGATGATCGACCACCCGGAAGCCGCCGCGGAAATCCAGGACGAGTGTTCGGCCTGCCACATGCCCATGGCCCGTTACAAGGCGATGTCAGCGGGGGAAAAAGGCGAGGTCTTCGCTCACCTCCCCGTGGGTCCCAACCCCGACGAGCAGGCCGCACTTGCGCATGACGGCACCTCGTGCGCCATGTGCCACCAGATCCAGCCGGAGGGACTGGGCGACGAGGCGAGTTTCACCGCCGGTTTCGTGGTGGACGAGACGACACCCCGGGGCGATCGCACGATCTTCGGGCCTTTCGTCGTGAGCGAAGGACGCCGCCACATAATGAACTCCGCCGCGCTGTTCGAGCCGCGCGAAGGGGCTCATATCCAGGATTCAGGGCTGTGCGGGAGCTGCCACACGCTCTACACGCACAGCCGCGGCAAGGACGGCGCAGTGATCGGCACGTTGCCGGAGCAGATGCCCTACCTGGAGTGGGAGCACAGCAATTATCCCGGCCGCGAGAGCTGCCAGAGCTGCCACATGCCGACGCTGGAAAAGGAGATGCCGGTCAGCGCTGTGCTGGGCGAGCCGCGCGAGGGGTTCTCACGCCATGTTTTTCGCGGCGGCAACTTCTTCATGATGCGGATGTTGAATCGCTACCGGGGCGAACTCGGCGTCACGGCTGCGGCCGGCGACCTCGAGAACAGCGTCCGGGAGACCATCGAGCACCTCCAAAGCGCATCGGCGGAACTCGAAGTCACGGCGCGTAAAAAAACCGCAAGCACCGTGGAAGCCGTCGTGCAGATTCGCAACAAGGCAGGCCACAAGTTGCCCACCGCCTATCCCTCGCGGCGGAGCTGGCTGCATGTCACCTTGCGCGACGCAGACGGTGAGCTCGTGTTCGAGTCGGGCCGCCTCCAGCCGGACGGGTCCATCGCGGGCAACGATAACGACATGGATCCCGGGCGATACGAGCCTCACTACGAGACCATCGACGATCCTTCAGAGGTGCAGATCTACGAAGGCATTCTCGCAGGGCCGGACGGCCAGGTAACGACCGGCCTGCTGACCGCCACCCGCTACACGAAGGATAACCGGTTGCTGCCCGAGGGTTTCGACAAGAGGACGGCCCCCGCCGACATCGCCGTGCGCGGCGGCGCATCTGAGGACGGCTCGTTCCGCGGTGGCGGCGACACGATCGGCTACCGCATGGATGTGGGCGACACACCCGGCCCCTACACCATCGAAGTTTCGTTGTGGTACCAGCCGATCTCTTTCCGCTGGGCACACAATCTGGCCCCTTACGATGCTTTCGAGACCCGCCGTTTCCTTCGATACTACGAATCCATGTCTGCAGATTCGGGCCTGGTCCTCGCGAACGCCCGGACGGTGGTTCGCTGAGAGGGCTTGAAGCCACGGATCCTGGCTTTGGCGATTGCCTTTACTGGAGGGTCGCGGCTCGCCGCCTTTTCCACTCGAACCAGCTATTTGGGGAAAGCTTGTTCATGAGGCGATCGATCATCTGCATCACGGCGAGGTTATAGAAACCATGCAGCTTGCCGGCCAGGGTCGTGCTGCTGCAACGGAACGTCACGGCATAGCCGGCTTCGTCGTAGACGAAGTGGTGCCAGTAGCCGCTCGGCATGTAGAGCGTATCCCCCGCCTCGAGGGTGACCTTGAATCCCTCGGCGTTCTCCAGCCCGGGGAACTGGTCGAAGTCCGGTCGGGCCACATCGACGTAGCTTCGGCAGGTGAACGGGTAGCGATGCAGGTTCCTGCCCTGCGCGTACGGAAACAGGTACACCGTTCGCCGGCCATGTATGACCGTGTGCAACACGTGCGACATGTCGATGTCGAAGTGCATCTGCGTAACCGAGCCTTTGCAGCCGAAAAACATGAAGACGAAATTCTTCGAGACGCTCTCGACGAGATCGGGAACACGGATGTCCTCGAGCAGTTCGGGAATCTCGTAACGGATGTTGTAGAGGAACATCCGCAGGTCCTGCTCCGTCGTCATGACCAGGTCGATATAGTCGCGCAGCGCCAGCGTCTGGACACCGCTCATGTAGTTGCGCCCCGCCGCGACGAAACTCGCATCGTAGACCTTGACCTGCTTGTCGCCATGAACCTCGCGAAAGAACTCCGGCGTCCACTTCGAGGATGCAGGCCAGCTCTTCGATAATGACTGCAGCACGAGCGGCTTCAGCGGCCGGAAGTAGTCCGCCTGGAAACTCGCGCTGTCGAGGACCGGCAGGCGGTCCACCGAGGCCAGTTTCAGCTCGCTCATGGTCAGGCCGGCTGCCTCGCCAGGAACTCGCTGTAGGTATACAGGATGTCGGCGCGCTCCCAGTGGAGGAAGTGCCCCGCGCCCCGGATGAGACGGAACTCGCAGTCGGGAATACGCTGCGATGCCTCTTCGACATCCGCCACGTCGAGAATGGAATCGTATTCCCCAGTGACGATGAGGGTCGAAGCCTTGATGCTCGCCAGGTCGACGAACTCGGAAACATCCGCGGCCTTCTCGATGAAAGTGCAGTGCTCGTAGAAACTGAGCAACTGCTCACGACTCATGTGCCGGAACTGCTCGATCATCTGCTTCTTGTGCGAATCGGGAATGTACTGGCCGAAGTTCTCGATCATCAGTGGCGCGATTTCGACCGTCTTGTTCCCGTCGAACAACTGCTGGCCGGCCTTGATGACCGCGATGAGCGCCTTGCTCGGCTTCGTGCCGAAACTGCCGAGTATCATCTTGTCGACCAGCTCGGGATGGCGGGCAGCGAGCGCGGCGGAGATGATCGTGCCCCAGGACGCGGCCGCGAGGCATACGGGACCATTGCGATTGGTCTCCATGACGACACTGTGCAGGACATCGACCTGCTCATCGAAACTCACCCCCGGCGACCCTGACAGGATCCGGGCGCGGCCTTGTCCCGGAAGATCGAACACCACGACCGAGTAGTCCGAAACGAAATGACTGATGAATGAACGCCACGCCGCCATGGTCTGCTTCGCACCGCTGATGCAGACGATCGTACGCGCCGCCTCGCCATACACACGATAGGGCACCAGGAAACGGCCCAATGACAATTCGCCCTTGATGATTTTCATAGCTGCGCCTCGTCGGCTCGAGAAAGACGCTCGACCAGCGCCGACCTGTCCACGACGGAACTCTCACCGAACCAGATCGACCACATCGTCTCCGCAAGCTCAGCGTTGCTGATGGAACTCACCTTGGTGCCCTCGTGATAGGAATCCATCGTGCCGTCCGGGTACCAGCGCAGGACGAACTCATCGCTGCTCTTGACGTCGTCATTGATGGCGCTCATGAATATCTCGATATCCGGCCTGATACTTTCATAACGCTCTTTCGAGGCGTTCGACCTCAGGCCGGATGACAGGGATTCCTGGATCTGGCCGGCACTCAGGTCGCGCAGGAAAACCATCGTGATCTGCTTGATGCCCGGCGCATCGATAATGCTTCGGTAAAGAGAGTCGCCGTCCTCCGGGAGAACGCCCTCCAGGTAATGTGCCATGGCGTAAATCTGCATGAAATACTGCCTGCGCACGGTCTGGCCCGTCTGCCGCAGTACTCGCTGCTCGTCCGAGTAATCTATACGCAGGCTGTCGCTGAAACGCGCGGTGCCCCTGGTTTCATCGCTGTGCGCCATGCCCGGCGTCAACAGCATGCCGAGCACGAGCGTCCAGGGGACGATTATCTTCGCGGTGTTCATGGGGTTGGCTTCCGTCGCTCCCACGGGGAAGTACCGAGTCGGCGCGCTGTGAAAGTCGTCCCGACGCGGCCGGCCTGTCGTTCCAAGGCTGCCATGCATGCCTCAGCAAGTGACGGTACGTTTTTTGCGCCCGCTTGTCCACGTCAGCCCCGGCGGCCGCAGCCGATCACGGTAATCGGGCAATATGACGAAGGAATGACGCTCTGCTGCCCTCGCCCAGGCCAATGCCGCGGGGCTCCAGGGTAATGATCGCCCGGCGAACGACTCGCCAAGGCTATTTGCTTCTCACGGTCTTCCATAGAGCAAGGACGAGCGCGAGTACCGCGACCGCCGGCGGGATCTGTCCCCAGGCGGCATTGAGCACGTGCAGCGTGAGCCCCGTGACCACGCACCAGAGCGCAGGGATCGAGACGGCCAGCCAGAGCCCGAAGCCGCGCAGTCCGACCAGCAGGATACCCAGCGTGGCCACGGCCGTCGGGTCCGGATGCACGCCGAAAGTCTCCGCCTGGAACGGGGCGAACCCTGACAGCGGTGCGATGGCGGGATAAGCAAGCACCCCGAACCCGGCCAGGACCAGGCCGCCGGCACGCGGCAGCGATTGTTGCTTGATACCCGTCCGCGTCGTGTGCTGCGTTATTGCGGTGCGATCAAAACCTGCACCCATCGCCGCAAGCAGTAGCAGCAGGGCGGCCTGGGCCAGGAAAGCCCCGGCAAACCAGCTCCCGGCCCAGTTCAGTTGAGCGTATCGCTGCTCGAAGAACGTGATACCGACCCAGGCCCATGGCGCCGCGAGCAGCATGCATGCGATACGCGCCCTGCCGCGCCACATCAGGAGCATTGCGGCAACGCCGAGCACCAGCGTCGCCATGTGCAACGGCCAGAACGATTCGCCGACTCGCTCCAGCAGCCGGAAGTAGACTTCGGCCGAAAACGGCACGAGATCCACCAGCGCGTAGCTGCCGGGATCGCCGAGCGGGCCCGTCCCGATCTGGTCATTCACAGCGACTCGACATGCCGGATCATACGTTCGCGCAGATCCGGCGATGGCATCGGTCCCTGGCCGGCGTGCATGTTCTCGTACATGTGCTCGACGCGCGTGGTGGCCGGAATGGCACAGGTCACGGCGGGATGGCTGACGATGAATCGGAGCAGAAAATCGGCCCAATTCCTGCAATCGAACTCTTCCGCGGCCCAGGCGGGCACTCGATGGCGCGCCTGGATGCGCTTGATCAGGGGCCCGCCGTCATAGGGCCGGTTGGCGATCACGGCGATACCCTTTTCCTGGGCCAGCGGCAGCAAACGCTGTTCGACCTCGCGGTGCGTGAGGTTGTAGGTCAGCTGGACGAAGTCCAGCGGCTGCTGTTCCATGATTCGCTCGAATTCCTCGTGACGACGCCCATGCGAGGTGGTGATGCCGATGTACCCGATCTCGCCGGCATGTTTCATCTCGCGCAGCGTTTCCAGGTGGGCCTGCCAGGCGAGCAGGTTGTGAACCTGCACCAGGTCGAAGCGGTCGATGCCCCATTGCGCCGCCTGTCCCAGGATCTGCTTGCGCGTCTCACCGTCATCACGGGTCCAGACCTTCTCTGCGGAGAAGACCGAGTCCGGCCGCCCAAGCTGATCGAGAGCGAAGCCCATCACGGCAGCCGACGACCCATACATCGGTGAGCAGTCGACCATGCCGCCGCCATGTTCGACGAAGGCCGCCAGCACCTCGGTGCGTGCCCTGCGCAGCTGCTCGTCGCGACCCACATTGAAGGTCTGCCAGGTGCCCATGCCGATGACCGGCAAAGCCTGCCCCGTGGCATGGATCGGCTTGGTCATCGGCGAATCGCTTGCCGCCAGCAGGCTCCGTGGGCCCAACGAGACGCCAATCATCCCGGCGGAAATCAGCTTCAGGACTCTGCGGCGATCGGCTTGGAAACTCATGCGGCTCTCCCGGGGCTTCTCAGGGCGCTCCTTCTACAGGACTGACCGCTCTGCCTTTGAATTGTTCGGGCTGTAGCAGCGCGGTCGTCAGCACCAGCACGAAGCAGGCAAGGACGAACACCTTGTTGACGAACCAGTTCGTTCGCCAGATGGACCATTCGGGATCGGCGAGGAACAGCGACAGCAGCGTTGCGATGATCGCGATTTCGGTGACCGCCATCCCGATCGCGAGCTTCCGGGTCCATGGCGGCCGGAACAACAGCGCCCAGCCCAGCCAGGCGTGCGCGACAGGCCAAAGATCCCAGTAGACCCATCGTGTCGGCGCCTCCCCCTCCGCGATCGCGAAGGCGATCGGGAATACGTACTTGATAAAGATAGTCCACGCGGCAAGCACGAACAAAAAGTGCGCCAGGAATCTCGTCCAGGCCGTGGGGCCGGCGTGCGGTAGCGGAATCCCTCGGTTGCGCGGGGCTGTCGATCCGGAACTCATGAATGCGCTGCTAAGTGCTCGAGCCACGGGTAGCAGCGCGGTGCTGGTCGCGAGCCGTGATCCAGTAGCGACCGATCCGCTTGCGGAACGCCTTGGGCTGCTCGGCGTAGATGCGCTGACCCAACCACCAGGCCTCCGCACGAAGCGTGACGCTGCGCTGATGCATCAGGCCTTTCAACAGTTCGATCCGCTCCTTGTCCGCGCTGTCACCTGTCGCGACCACGAGCGTCTCTTCGAGCACCGCCAGGTCATGATCGTCACCAAGCAGGTCACCCAGCGTCTTGACCTCGCTGCGGGTGCGCTTGAGCAGCCGTAGCCAGGCCGGACGCAGCAAGCGCAAGTGATACCGCAGGTACTTGGCTCGCTTGCGCCATTCATGGAAGGTCTCGACGCCAGGATTGTCCCCGGCGATCGCCATGGCCTTGCGGCCTCTCCTGTAGGTCTTCTCGAGACCACCCTCGAGCAGTTCGAAGCCGCACTTGCCCTGGTTCGGGTCGTCCGTCGGAAGGCGCCATTCCGATACGCGTTGACGGGCTTCATGCATGCGCTCACCGAAGGCGTCCAGGCGCGCACCGAGATCCGCCACGTCCGCGGCGAGGTGTTGCTTGTGCAGCGTCAGCGCCCTGCGCGCCGGCGCGAGGCGCTGGCGGTCACGCTCGGGCGCCTCGATGTGCGCGATGGCGTCGTCGATCAGTTCGTGGGCGATGCGACGCACGCCGACATCGATGGGTTCGGAGATTTCGAGTTGATAGGACATGGCTGTGCTCCGTCTCCACCGAGTATAGAAGTCGCGGAGAAGGCCCTGCCAGGTCCGCGATCATCGGGTCAGGTGTTTTGCGTAGGCAAAGGCCATGCGGACGCCGCGAGGGCTGCCACATTGCCCATGCGACATCCGCATTCGAATGTGGAAAGGATCAGTCGCAGACCAGGCTTTTCTGGTAAATCCGGTAGACGCTTTCGACACGCTCCAGCAACGCTGCGATCTCCGGAATTTCGCCCCGGCAGGCCGTGGTCAGAGAAAGGCTTCCTTCGGTAGGTGGCGGTTTGGCCTCGTGAATCCTCATTGCCAGCATCGCAAGCAACTCGCCCGTCTGCTGACAGCCTGGCGGCGCCGCCAGGACGCCGGCCACGTCCAGTCCGCGCAGTGCGCTCAACAGTTCCACCCGAGCCTTGTTTCCAGCCTTGCCCTCGGGCAGTCCTCCCTGGCAACGTGTCCCATCCATTTTTTCGATGCGCCAGTCGTTGTTTTGCGACGTGTAGGTGAAGCGTCGCAGTCCCGGCTCGAGTTGCCCTGTCAGCGCCAGTTCGAAGGCCGGCAACATCGCTACGGCCTGTCGCCGGTGTTCAGCCCGTTCCGTCCCCATCTCGGCGAAACTCAGCGTCAGCCACACCAGTAAGACAAAGCTCACACCGGCCATGAACAACGCCGTGACGCGGAGGCGTGGCCCTGCCAGGTAACGCACCAGCAGCACGGCTCCGATGACGGCGACCAGCCCGCCGAGCAAGCCGTACCAGAGCACCATGGCGCCAGCCGCCAGGCCGGCGTCGCGCGGCACCAGGAACTGCGCGCCCAGCCAGGCGCCGAATGCCAAGCCCGGCAGAATCGACGCCACTACCAGCAGGACCTTCCACGCCATCCGTACCGGCCCTCCGGACACCCCGTTCATAGCCTGAGTCATTCAATTTCACCCGCAGCACCCATGCTCGCGAAGTATAGGCTGGTTTTCCCGGTCGCAGCCTCGGCGTGCAGGTGGCGGTAGCGTTGACCTTTTTGCGCTTTAGTCGGGTGTAGTGAAAGAAACCGTGCGGTCGGGCGAATGCTGCCCTCGAGATCATGCGGCGCCTCGTTCTGGACTGAAGGGAGAGCGAAAGAGATGAGCCCTGCCCGCCTGCTACTTCTGGTGGCACTCACTCTGCTCCTGCCCCTGGCCGCGTCTGCGGAGCGGTCGGCCCAGCCGGGCGAAACGGTGCGCAATGCCTTCGGCCCGATGCCGGGAACATTGCCTTCGATGTGTCGCGGCGCCTGTGGCAAGGGCTGCCCAGGGTCCTGCAGCCAATCGATTGCCTTCGAGTGCCTCGACACCCAACGCGTCCGTCGGGTGGTGTCGCACAGCTGCGGCACCCACCGGGGCTGCCGCGAGCATGACGACTGCCTCGACGCCTGCCGGATGAATGCCCAGGGCCTCGATTGCGACACGTATTGTCACACCCAGGCCATCGAAGCCTGGGGTCTCGAGCGGGCCGCGTCCTGGGCCATGGGCAGCGGACCATTCGACAGCGCCCCGATCCGTTTCGAGTACACACTGCATGCACCGAACAGCCATGAACCGGCCTTCCGTTGTCCCGAGGGCGCGCAGCTCAGCTGCAGCCGCGGCCTGGGACGCTGCCTCAGCGCTGGCGGAGCCGTCGTCGAGCCGGTATTCGATTCCTATCCCACGGCGGGACCGGACGCGATGCGAGTGGCGGCTTTCCGCGCCGGCGAGTTGTGCGGTGAGCGCGTCTGCAAACAGGCGACGATCATCCAGGTCGACGGGCAGGACAACTGTGAACGCGGCCGTTGTACCCGGTACGGTGTGGAGTTCGACTACCGGAACGCCGACCCGGCCGTACCACTGGAGTGCTCCGCCAGCACCATCGGCGGCGGCGATTTCATCGGCAACCTGTTGAAGGGGGCCGCCGACACCATGCCCCAGCAAGGGCAAGGCCCCGAAGCCGACGGCATGGCGCAGCTGATGGGACTTTTCCAGCAGGTTCTGAAAAGCGCAGACACGCCGGAAGACGTGCAGATCAGCATGGCGCCGCTGGACGAGGCCGGCAACCCGATCGAGTCGCAGCGGGTCGGCCCTGGAGCGGACTTCGTTCTTTCCGTGCCCCGAAGTATCCCGCTGCCCGCGACAAGCGGGCGACTGGTGGTGCCGATGTACCAGCTTGCAGATCTCGGCGACACCTCGGACAGGGTGCGCGAGATCCGCTGCACACACAACGGCTGGCCGGTGTTCGAGGTGGCGTTCCAGCTGCGTTTCTAGGCTGTTCAGCCAGCGGGTACGGAGTCACCGCGCAAAACAGCCGACTTGATATCTCTTTGACGCGTTCTGAGGAGCAACCCATGTATTCCATTAGTTCTCGACGGATCTTCGCGTCCTCGCTGCTGACCATCCTTTGGGTACCGGTAGCCCTGGGCGATACCCTGATGGTCATACGCGAGGGCTCTGGCGCATCAGCGGACAGCACGAGCACGGTCCGATTCTGGTCCGGTGAGAACCGGATCGCACGCATCGACGACAACAGCCGGATGATTGGCGACCTGGCCGCCGGCATGCTCTACATCGTCGACGACCAGGCCCGGACTTGTCACGGCGTGTCTACGCGCGACGTGGATCGCGACCTGCCCGCACTGCAGAAGGCCGTCGAAGCCGTGCAATTTCGCAAGACCGGCAAGTCGGAGGCCGTCGGCCCATGGCAAGCCGAGGTGCACGAGTTGACCGGCGGCAACGACGGTATCGAGATGGTGGTCTGGATCACCGGCGAATTTGATGTCGACCCGATCCAGCGCGCCTACATGGAAAGTGTCGCGACACCCGAATCTGCGGCAATGCTCGCGGTATACGACCTCGGCGGTTTTCCGGTCCGCTCCGAGATCCAGATGGGCCCGATACAGATGTGGACCGAGCTCGAGTCCATCGAGCAGAAGGCGGCGCCCGCGGGAACCTACGAGGTGCCAGCCGGATACAGCGGCTGCGAATAGGCGAGCAGGCGGGGTTTGTTTCCGGTCGAATTACCGCGCGATGAACTGGGCCAGCTCGTCCTCGTACTTCTTGAAGAGCTGGTAGTTGTGCGCAGCGACCGCGTCGGTGTCGCGTTGAAAGTAGGCCGTGCGCAGCGCCTCGCGAACCCACTGGTGCTCGGCCCAGTTGCCGCCACCTGATTTCACCACCTCGAGCTCGATGGTGTTCATGCCCATCATTTGCGTGCCGCCCCTCATCATTTCGTTCATGTCGCTCAGCGACATCCGCTCGTTGCGATCCGCCCGCTCGGCGAGTGCCTGCAGCCGCTCGGCGTTCTCTGCCGAGATGTCGCGCGCCCGAATCATGACGCGGACGTACTCCTTGACTTGATTCTCTTCGAGCTTGCCGTTCGCTGGCGGCGCATAGCGGTCCTCCTCCGCCGCCGCCAGGCGCTCCGCCTGGCGGATGGCGCCACCCATCACTCCACCGACACCACTTGTATCGCCGTCAGGGAACTGGACGTCAGCGTAGTCACCGAGGCCCGACATCTCAGGACCGATGACCGGTCGCAAAAGCAACCCGATGAGAACCATGACTACGACGGTAGCGATCAATGTGAGGATGTAATGGCCGACGCGCCTGCCGGCAGGCACCTCGAGGTAGAGGGGGATGATGCGCCACAACAGCACCAGGGCATAGATGAACAGGACGAGAAACACCAAACCCCCGATCCATGGCAGCCATCTCAGCGCCTGGCCGAGATAGCCCGGCACGAACGCCAGCGAGGTAGCCGCCAGCCCAAGCGCGAAGCTGCGCTTGCCGCCGAACAGGCCGGCCAGCGTGCTGACGATGAATGCGACGATGCCGGCGGCGATCGCGCCGAAGACGATACTGAGCAGCGTCATCCCGATGGTGGGGCGGAAGCCGACAACGTACGCGCCGCTGAAAAGCAGGCCGAGCACGTAGCCGAGCACGGCCGCCAGGATGATCAGCGGGCCGGTCAGCAGGAATGCAGTCTTCTGCCAGTTGTCTGCCTCCGGGAGATAACCACGCCAGGTCGCCTCGGGAGCGAACAGGGCGCCCCTGATCAGCGAGAAAGTGCAGTTCAGTGCAAGCATGATCGATTTCCCATTGGTTGACTCGGACGGCCGAGGTCCTGGAGCAGTGTGGCTCTACGGCACTCGCCCCGCCGACTGGCACGGGACGCCGACCGGCCGACCCGAAGCTTGGCATTCACGTGGGAGGCATCATCGTTCCTGAATGACCGCCTGGAAGTCGATGATCTGATCCTCCGGCTCACCACACTTCATCTGCCCATTGACCGTCGCGTGGAAGGTCTCCTTGCTCGTATCGAGAATGCTCACATCGGATCGTTTGAATGGCGCGCACCGGGTGCCGTCCTCGAGGGTCACCCGGGTAAGGAACCCGGAAGGTTTGCCTTCGTGCACTGAGAGCGTCGCCGTCAGCCCGGGGTTGTTGCCGATTGTCCTCACGGCGAAATTCAGGTGCTCGGACGGACCCGTTCTCACGATTACCACGGACTTTCCCTCGATGTGGCCGGATAGGTCGCCGGAGTAGGTGAGGCGCCATTTGGGTCCGTCCGGATTGCTGCTTCCCGAGGTTTCGCGATCGCAGGCAGCGAGCGTAAACGCCAACAGCAATGCCAGTCCGGCCGTCCCGGATTTGAAATGAGTGGTCATTCCTAGAACCCTCCAACGTCTTTGTGCAGCCCGAAAGCGAAACGGGGGTTCAGCATGGTCGGCCTGCCGCTAGTTCGATTGAGCCGTCACGGCTCGACAGACAAGCTGCAGTCCAGTGATGGCTTCGGTCTCTCCTCGTCGTTCCTGCGTATGCACTACGAGGCCGGTCGCAACTTGCTGCGATGGGCACATTACTCTCGGACTCCAGGTCTGGCAGTTGGTCAACGATTCCTGGTCCGCCGCGCCAGGTACATACTCAACCGTTCCGTCAGCGTTCACCCGGTCGCCTACGACCCGAATTCCCTTCAGCCTTTGATTGCTGTCGCGCTGGCAGACCTCGATACTGGAGATGACACTTGTCTGGAGTGTCACTCGAAAACTGCTCCCTGGCAGTACCAACGCCGGACATAACTCTGTCGGAGTGACAGCTTCGCGCTCAATATCTGCCGTGCTAACGCCAATTCGGCATGGAACGTCGCCTTGCTCGCGCCACCAAATCTGATGCAAGAAGTCCGTCTCCAGATCAATAATTCTCTGTACGTCACCAGACGTTCCGGCGATCGCACTGAACCTCGGCGAGCCCGTTGGGCGCGGAACCACGGCTTGGGCGGTGTCCGCCGCCGCAGCAGCAGCCTCTGCTTCCCGGCGAGCCGCTGCTGCTTCCGCCGCCGCGACCCCTTCTTCTTCAGACTCGTAGCCCAATTCGATGGGCCGCCGTTCGTCAACACTCTCCTGAAGACTGTCCCGAACATCCGTCGTGACAATCTCACGAGATCCAGAAGTCGGTTCCGGCGCTGACCCGAATACGATCGGCTGGTTCTCCTCGATCCCTTGCTGAAGCCCTTGAGGACCAGCGCTTGACGCGGCTGAATGGCTTCCACGCCGACGCGCCGGATCGTACTGGTCACCCGGCAGACGCGCCGGATCGTACTGGTCACCCGGCAGACGCGCCGGATCGTACTGGTCACCCGGCAGACGCGCCGGATCGTACTGGTCACCCGGCAGGCGCGCCGGATCGTACTGGTCACCCGGCAGGCGCGCCGGATCGTACTGGTCACCCGGCAACGCAGTCCCCTCTGTGGACGTTGGCCCTGTGCGACGCACCACGCGCGTGTCCCGGGCCAATGCGCGAATGTCCTCCGGCCTGAGTGTTGCGCCGAATATCCGGAGATCATCAATGACGATGCTGGAGGCGGCATTCGTGAGCCGGTCGTTCATCGCCCCGACCCAGACCGCCTCCTCGGGCGGACGCCGATGCTGGCTCAGCGTTCCCTCGGCACTGCGATTGCGCCAGTGGAGTGAATAGGTGTTGTTGGCATAGTCGTAGACGCCCGCGACGAACATCCAGCCGCTGTCACGACTGACGGCGCTTCGCGCCGAGAGACCGTTCGCGGTACCGTTCAGGCTCAGGGTTGATCCGGCCGCCCGCAGCCCCGGCCCGGACCCTCCGGTGGCAAGGATCACCTGGTTGCCTTTCGGCAAAGGACCGTCAAACCGGATCCAGGCCGTGAAGCTGACCTGCGGACAACCTTCGTAATGGAGGTCCATGAGTACCCGCATCGCCGAAGTACCGTCGAAGGCGAGCGCCTGGCCGGAACGTCCCTCCACGAAGCGGGGCGTAGCTGCCGCCCCGTCCTGGCCGAGCATGCGGCCGTCGAAGCCGTTGCCGCTGGCATCGGCGAGACTGCCATCGAAAGGGAAGTAGGCTTCGCAGGACTGGGCTATTGCCGTGCCCGCATGTACGAATGCCAGCAACCCAAGCGCAGCCGCGAATGGAATATATTTTCTCATGTCGATCAGAGCTCCTGGCACGCCGCAATCTCATCGTCGGTGACACCGAGGTCCCGCGCCGCCGCGGACAGATCATCGGCGGTCTGGCTGGCTGAATAGACATCGCCCATCGTCCGGGAGACGTCCTGGTTGCCCATCCTCGAAGCTGTGCGCGACACCGCGCTCATTAATCGGCCGAGTCCCCGCTTTTTCTTTTGGGCTTCCTGCCTTGCCGCGATTTTCTCCTGCAGGCAAGCCTGACGCGCGGCCTGGCGAGCAACGGGATCGGCGGGCACCGATTTCGCCGGCGCCGGCGCCGAGGCTGGTGACGGTGTGCGTGTCCCGGCGCGCATCGCCTGGACCTCGGTCGCCAGTCGCCCGGCGACGTCGGGTGATGCCGTGCCGGTAATCTCGAGACCATGTTCCGCCTGGAACTTGGCGATCGCGGTTGCAGTCTCGATCGTGCTCTCCCCGCTGATGCTGCCCGGGTCGTAGCCCAGCACAACGAGGTCCCGCTGGATCTGTTTCGTAAGCTCGTCGGCTGCCACAGGCGCCGGCAGGAGAGTGCCGAACAGAAGCAACGTTGAAAGAATGAGATTCAGCCGGTAATGGGTCATTGGGTATCTCCCCTTCGACTTGGACGCACACGACCCCGCCGGTGCAGCCGGGGCCGAGTCATGGCTCATCGGTTGGCAGAGCGGATCGCCGCAGCGACCGCAGGGGTCGCCTGGCCGGTCACTTCCATGCCCTGGTCGGATTCGAATCGCACGATGGCGACGGCCGTCTGCTGGTTCATCTCGCCGGTGACCGGTCCCGGGTCGTAACCAAGGTCGGTCAGACCCTGCTGGATGGTGCGCACGAGATCCGGCCCATCATCCAGCAGCGACGGTGCGGCGCTGAAATCGGGGTTGATCACGATGCTGGTGGTGAGCATCACGAACTCCACCGCGCCGCCGGTAGCGAGGCTGCGGGCCTGGTCGATCTTGTCGCCCATCATGCGTTCAATCATGGCCCGCTGGGAGGCCGGCATGCTGGCCAGCTGCCGTTCGTAGTCTTCCAGCTCCGCCAATGCGGTCTGCATTTCGCGTTGCTGCTCGGGCGTGATCATGCCGCCGGTACGCATCACCGTCCGGTACGGCTCATAGAGCTGGCTGCCCGGCACATTCCGGTAGTCCTGGTCCAGGCTTTCGAGAAAGAATTCCCGGGACTCCCCCTCGGCATGCATGATCCCTTCCATGCGCATCTTGCGACGGACGAAGTATTCCTCGTCGATCCAGACCGCGGCATTGTGAAAGTCGATCTGCGTGCCGTCTTCCATGGTCTGGATGACGTTGAGATCATTCATTTCCAGCTTGTAAGTCGGCCGGCCGTCGACTTCCTCGCGACTCGCCAACTCGATCCGGCGCGCCGCCTCTTCGCGTGCACGCGTGATCTCGTCCTTTTTCTGTTCCTCCGTCAGGTCCCTGGCCCGCAAGACGGCAGCGGTATACCTGGACATGCAGGCCGGACCGGTCAGAAAGGTCAGTGGATCAGGGCTCAACCAAGAGTTGTCCAACCACTCTGATGCAAATTCCCCCACCTGTTCCCTGTCCTCCCGCGTGTATGGGCGCACCGCCGGGTCGCGCGGGAATCCAGGTTCAATCTCAATCACCGCGTCCTCGCCTCCCCATATGGCGCACATTTCTGCACCCTGCCAAGCACCTACAACGCCAGGCATCGCTCTAGGGGCATCGTCAATCCCCCCGTCATGATGAACATAACCTCCTAGGAAGCCTAAGCCCGGCACCTCTTGTCGAATCGCCCCGCCGATGGCAAGCAGAGCGTTCGAATACGCTTCCAGCCCGTCGGCCAATTCTTCAGGAGTGATACCCCCTGCCTCCACCTTGCGCCGCCCGATTTCCTCGGGGGGAACCGCCCGGGCAAAGTTCATCCTTTCATCGTCGACGTTCATCGACACGACTTCGAAATACTCCGCGACGCCGGTGCCGTCGCCGAAGCCGGGAATGCTGCCGGGATCCGGCATCATGTCGGTGAGTCCTGGGATATTCCGATTGACCTCATACAACTCCGCGCCGCTGCGCTCGAGGCGCTCGGACTTCGTAACGCCTTCGATCTCGAGTATTTGCGAGCTCGTCAAGTCAGTGGGTGAGTACCCTCTCTCCGCCATCACCTCGAATGAGATGTTGGTGGAGGGCGGCACCTCTGCGCCGAGCACCCCAGCCACGGGAATGCAGCAAAGAAACGCAACCGGGGCGAGTCTTGGGCTCATCAGCGCTCTCCAGGTGAAATGCAGTCTCGCCGGGAAATTACTCCCGGCCTTCAGCATCTAAAGCGCAGCCCAGCGACAAATCCGCCACCGGGAGGCACCAAGGGTTCGTTGCCGGCTATAGCGCAACTCAAGGCTGGCCCTCGCGCATCTGCTCGCAGGCAGCACCCTGATGGCGGTTCGGGCAACGCCAACACGCTTATAGGAAGACCACTACCGAAGAACCTTGACTGAGAGGGACATCACCATGCGCAAGATGACACGCATCCTTGGCCTGGTCGCTTTCATGGCCATGGTGCCGGCCGCGCAGGCCGAGGAGCCGGACGCCCTCGAAGGATTCGAAGGCCTGGTGGTCGGCATGACCGAAGCCGAGCTCCTGGAAGCCTTTCCCGACGGCAAACTGTCTTTCGCCGACAGGAATTTCGACATATACCCGCACCTCGGGGATTTCACGCGCGGCGATGAGGAACTGGAAAACAGGCTGACAGGCGCTGAGATCAGACCGGAAATCGCCGATGAGCGCGACACCTGCCTGGCTTTCCACGACGAGGTCTTGCCGATCCTGGTCGAGCGATTCGGCGAGCCGGATTCCCAGGCCAAGGCGCTCGAATCGGACTGGGCGGTGATCGACTCGAGCTGGGTTATGAAAGACAACGGCATGATCGGCATCGTCGCGCGTTTCGTCGATGCGCGCGGTACATGCGACGCAATGATCGGCTTCAGGGGCTCGAACGTCCGTTAGCTGCGGATCGCAAAGATGAGCAGAAAACACGCGCATCTGGACGTCGAGCAACTCAGCGAGGGCAATATGCTCCCACTCGAGGTTGCCTGGCGTTGGTCCGGCGCGAGCCTTATAGCGATCTTCGGACTGGCCGCCGTATTCCTGGTACTTGCCTTCATGGCCGGCGAACTGATCCCCGAGAATGCGTTCGGCGAACATACGGCCCCGGTCAAGGCGCTCCTGCCGGTGGCGCTGATTGCCGTGGCCTCGCGTCGGCTGTGGTGCGGCCTGGCGGGATGGAAGACTGAGAGCCGCGCCGTGATCGATGGCCGTAGCGTGACCGTCACGACGAAGCGGTGGCTCAAAAGTCACCAGTGGTCAGAGCCCCTCGCCAACTACGACGGTGTGCGCTGGCAGCGCTACAAAATCCAGACGAGCACGCGTGATGTCCCGGTGACACGCGACGAACAGCGTTTCCGGCACGTGATCGAACTGGTCCATCCGGATGAGGCCAAGACAATTCCCCTGGCAGTTAAGACCACCGGCCGGCGCCATGTCTTGGAATACCTGATCGAGCGCGCCACCACGAGAGGGGCAGCCCGTCGATCGGCGCATCACGCAGCCGAAAGTGATCTGCGACCGTTGTGGGAGACACTGGCCGCATCACTGGGTCTCCCCGCCATCGACGCGCGCGATGGCGCCAGCGAGGTTCGCCAGGCCGTCGACCTGGACAAGTCGATCAGGCAAATGGCAGATGAAGGCAGCATTGCAGTCGACTGGAACGATAACGCGCCACCGCCTTCGCTGGCCGTGGAGCAGCGCGGCAGCGCCGACGATCCGGCATCACAGGAGCTGCACTTGACCGTTCATGCCGCCAGCCTTCCCAAGCCGGTGTTCTATATCTTGGGTGGCATGGGCGGTTTCTTCTTGTTTCTGGGTGTATGGAACCTGGAGTTCCGCCCGGTTTTCGCCGGGCTGTTGCTTGGGGGCGTAGCGTTCGGCATCTGGTACCTGCAGCGCAAGAACCCGAACCGAATCATCATCACGCGCAAGGAAGTCCGCCACGAAGATCGGCTGGTGCAACGGCGCAGCTTCGCCCTGCCGTTGTGCGAAATCGAAAGCATCCATGTCCGCGACCGGGACTCCGAATTAACGAATACCCGAACGCTTAAGCTTTCCGGCAAGGAACTGCTGCTGTCCACCGACCGCACCGAACGCGCCATGGGCGCCGGACTGAAAGACGACGAGCTCGAATGGCTTCGTGGCTACCTGGTTGCAGCCATTGCCAAGGCCTGAGGCCGACTGCGTCACCGCGCTCGAAGCTTTACTGGGGATCGCGTCAGTCGAGTTTGCGGGGCCTGGGCCGAATCAGAGCCGGCAGGCGACCTGGTAGATCGGATCCACCGACAACCCCGCCAGCAACGCCCGCGCATCGACCATCCATTGCTGGCCTTCGGTTTCGGCGCCCTGTGCTTCCAGCGCCAGCGCAGCCAGGCAGCGGGCCACGCCGATGGCATAGGCCTGGCTATCTGATGTTCCCAGGATTTCCAGAGCCCCGCGCGCAGCCTGTTCGGCGGCTGCAGGTTCCCCTATCTGCAGGTCCGCATAGGCAAGGGAGATGAGCGGATACGCAGTCATGAAATGCCCGGGCAGCGTTGCGTCGAAGATCTCGTGGGCCTGGCGGTGCAGCGGCACAGCCTCTGCAAAGCGGCCCTGGCGGCCGACCACGGTGCCGAGGTTCTGATACTGGACGGCGACGCTGCGGTGCTCGCGGCCGTACTTCTGCTCGGACAACTCGAGCAGTTCGCGGAACACCTGCTCGGCACGTTCCTGCTCCCCCGCCCTCGTGTGAAGCACGCCGAGGTTGTTCAAGGCCGTCAGCGTTGCACCGTGCTGCCGCCCCAGCCGGGCTTCATAGATGTCGAGCGCGGCGCGAAACTCCCTCGTCGCGGTTTCGAAGTCCCGGTAGTTGGATGCTGCGGTGGCGGCCTGTACATGGATCAACGCCATCGAGAGGCTGTCTGCGCCAAAAAGCTCGTTCGCCAGGGCTCGGGCCTCCTCCAGGAGCGCCGCGGCTTCAGGCGGATCGGGCTCATCGAGCAGGCCGGACAGTGCCGCCAGGGCGTTGATCAGCGGCCGGGAATGCTCCTCAGGCGCTTGTCGCATCTTGGCGATGCCCAGCGCGTAAAGCCGCGCGCTTTCCTCAAAGTTGCCCAGCGCTTCCTGCAGGGCTGCGACGCCGGCCTCCGCGGCGCCCACCCGGGGATGGGATTCCGGAAACAGCCGCTTGGCTAGCGCCAGTTCCTCCTCGCGATAACCCAGCGCCGTATCGTAGTCGCCAATAGCCTGGTGTTGCTGCGCGAGCATCACGAGCCCCGCGAGCGCTTCGCGCGCGTTGTCACCGTGAAGCTCGCGCTTGATCGCCAGCGCCTTTTCACCCAGTTCAATGGCCTCGCGGTGCTGGTCCAGGCTCGCATAGACGCCCGCGATCGAGTCGAGCAGCGAGGCCTGCAGCGCGGGGTCGTCGATGTCCCCCGAACCCAGGCGTGCCACGCCGAGATCCAGCGCCTCGACCACCGTGATACTGCTGCCAAGTTCCGGGTCCGCCGGGGTGAACGGGTCCGGGCTGCGCAGCAGGTCCACCATGAAGTTCTCCGCAGCCTGTGCGCGTCGCTTCTCGAACTCGAGCTGGCGGTTGTAGACGGTCAGTGTGGCCAGGTATCCGGCAACGGCAAGGATCGCTACGGTGATCGCAGGAACCATCCAGGGACGCCGGCGCGCGAGCTTGGCGAAGCGATAGCCGAGGGTGTCGGGGCGGGCCACGATCGGGCGGTGATCGAGATAGCGCTGCAGATCGTCGCGCATGTCGAGCGCGGATGCGTAGCGACGACCGGGATCGTCATGCATGGCCATGCCGATGATGGCATCGAGATCCCCCGTCACTTCACGCCGCAGCTTGCCGTCGTCCAACGACCGGCTCGGGAGCGGTGTCTCAACGTGCCCAGGCAGCCGGAGATCGCGGAACGGACGCTTGCCGGTGATCAGTTCATAGGCCACCAGGCCGACCTGGTAGATGTCCGACGCCGTCGTCACCGGTCGGCCGGCCTGCTGCTCCGGGCTGCCGTAACCAGGCGTAAGCAGCGCAACGCCGGTGCGAGTGAGCGTCCCACCACCCGGCAACGACTCCGGGTCGAGCAGCTTGGAGATACCGAAATCAAGTAACGAAACGTGGCCTTCGGCGTTCACGAGGATATTCGAGGGCTTGATGTCACGGTGGACCACCAGGTGCTTGTGCGCGTGGTGCAAAGCCTCGAGCACCCGCATCAACAACCTGATGCGGCCGCGCAGCTCGACGCCGTTCTCGTCGCAATAGCGGGTGATCGGCAGGCCGTCGACGAACTCCAGCACAAGGTACGGGCGTCCGTCCCCCATGGCTCCACCGTCGAGGATCCGGGCGATCGAGGGATGTTCGAGGGTCGACAGGATCTGGCGTTCGGCCCGGAACCGAGCCACCACGTCATCGGTGTCCAGCCCGCGACGCAAAACCTTGAAAGCGGCCTTCTGATCGAAGTTGCCATCTTCGCGGCGCGCCAGGTAGACGGTGGCCAGGCCGCCCCGGGCCAGGCGCCGGACGAGCCGCCAGTCATCGACACACTGGCCCGACAGGTCCTCACCTGCCGTAGCTTCCTCTCGCAGGACGTCGCGCCACAAACTCTCGCGCGCCGTATCGAATGCGCCGGCAAGCTTTTCGTCAGGGCTGCCCGCGGCGGACAGCAACTTCATAACGCGGCGCTCGAGTTGCGCGTTCCCGGCCGACTCCTCCCGCACGAACCCTGCCCGCTCCCCTGCGGGCTGCAGCAATGCTGCACTGAAAAGCTGATCAGCAATTATGTCGAACGATTTGCTCAATGCTCATCCGGGCCCATCGCTTCCACCAAGTATGCCCGGGCGCGTTGCACGTCGCGTTCGACGGTGCGGACGGACATGCCCAGCGCCTCCGCCGTATCGTCGATGCTCAGGCCGGCGAAGTACCGGCACTCGATAATCTGCTCCAGCCGCGGGTCGATCTCAGCAATATCCTTCAAGGCGTTATCCAGCGCCAGAACCGCCAGGCTGTCGTCACCTCCTTCGACGCGGCTCTCTTCGAGTTCGAGCAGGACATTGCCGCTGCCGCGCTTGTCGGCCCGTTTCCTGCGGGCGTGGTCCACGAGCAGGTGACGCATCACCGCCGAAGCGGCGCGCAGGAAGTGCTTGCGATCGTCCCAGCGTCCTGCGCCGGACGCCATGCGGACATAGGCCTCGTGCACGATCGCCGTCGTGTTGAGCGTATGGCCCGGTTGCTCGCGGGTCAGCTGGAAATGCGCGAGTCGCTTCAGCTCCGGATAGACGACCGCAACAAGGTCGCCGAAGGCATCCGGCTCATGCCGATCCACCCGTGCGAGCAATTCGTGAATCCGCTCGTATTTCTCTGCGCTGTCGTCGCCCATCCCCGCCCTTCCGGCAAGTCTGCCGTCCCTGCACGCGCGCCACGCCTCAATGCCCGACGATACCATCGATCATCATCGGACATCGCTGCACCTTCAACCCCCAGCGGTCGGTCGGGCCCGTGCTCAGGCCATCGTGGCTTCTTGCTCGGTGTGGGCCGTCGCCCAGTAGCCACCGATGCGCTTGCGGAACACCTTGGGTTTTTCGGCATAGATCCGGCGCCCCAGCCATTCAGCCTCGTCCCGGAGCTGGATGCTGCGCTGACGCATCAGGGCGTCCAGCACCTCCAGCCGTCCCTCGTCGGGGTCGTTAGCCAGGCCGTCCTTGAGCACCTTCTCCAGGATCGCGAAGTCGTGATCGTCGCCGAGCAAGTCACCCAGCCTCTTGACCTCTTTGCGGGTGCACTTGAAGACCTGCGGCCAGATCGGGCGCAGCAACCGCAGGTGATAGCGAAGATACTTCGCGCGCTTGCGCCAGTCGTGGAACGTCTCGACCTCGGGATCTCCGCAGGCGACGTCCATGGCCTTGCGGCCACGCGCGTAAGTCTTCGTCAATCCACCCTGCAGGAGACCAAAGCCGCCCTTGCCGTGCTTCGCGTCGTCCGCCGGGAGACGCCAATCCGCTACGCGCTTGCGCGCCGCGCGCATCTGCTCGCCGAAGGCCTCCAGCCGGGCGTCGAGATCGCCCTGGTGCTCGGCGAGGTGCTGCTTGTGCATCGTGAGCGCTCGCCGCACCGGTGCCAGGCCCTGTCGATCCACCTCGCCCTCGAAAGCGTTCAGCAGCGCATCATAGGACTCGCTGGCCGCCTCTGCGTCGCGGATCCCGGACAACGCCGCCGCGGCATCGCGGAAATACTTGTTTTCGGCCTTGTACAGCTTCGGCACCTGCGGACGAATCAGGCGCAGCAGCCCGCGCAGCTTCTTGCAGTCCTTGCGGACCTCGTGGACCACCTCATGGGGATCGCGGTCCGGCGCCTCGATCCGGGCGATGGCGTCATCGATCAGCTCAGTGGCGATGCGACGCACGCCGACATCGATGGGCTCGTTGATTTCCAGTTGATAGTTCATGGCAGTACTCCTTTTTTTCAGTATAGGAGATGCCTTGAACCGGTCGCGCCACGCGGCTCGACGGCCCGCCATGCCTCGGCACGGCCATGCCTCGGCACGACGAGGCGTGACGCTGACGACTACAGGGCACGCAACGCGGTCGTTACCGGCTGGCGCGCCGCGCGCCACGCGGGGAGCAGTCCGCCGAGGAACCCGATCACCAGGGCCCAGGCGATGCCCTGCAGGAGCAACTCTCCGGTGACGCGAAAATCGAAGGCGACCTGGCTGAAGTTGGCTCCCAGTGTCGAGACGGTGTAGCCGTTGAACAACAGCCACGCGAGGCTGCCCCCGAGCACTCCGCCGATCACGGCCAGCAGCAAAGCCTCGAGCAATACCGAGGCGACGATCGCCCCGCCGCCGAAGCCGAGCGCCCGCAGCGTCGCGATTTCCCGCGCGCGCGTGGAGACCGCCGCATACATGGTGTTTAACGCGCCGAACAATGCACCGATGGCCATGATGTAGCCAATGGCGTAACCCAGCACGTTGATCAGCATGCTCATCTGCCGCGACTGCGCGGCGTAGTAGGCGCGCAACGTCTGGGCCTCGACGTTCAGGCGCGGATCATCCGCGAGGGCGGCCTGGAACGCCTCGAACGCCGCCGCATCCTCGAGCTGCACGGTCACCGACTGGAAGCCGCCACGCCGATAGGCCGACATCACGGTCTCGGCGTCGCCCCACAACTCGGACTCGTGGGCGCCGCCGCCCGCGGAGAAGATCCCGACCACCGTCCAGTCAGCATCCCGGAACGCGAGCCGCGCACCGACCTCCACCCCCTCGAACTGGCTGGCGGCGCCGCGCCCGACGATGAGTTCCCGCGGGCCGGGCTCGAAGTTCCGTCCCGCGACGATCTCGACTTCCGGTCGGAGCTCGAAGGCGCCGGGTTGCACACCCCTAATGGGGGCGTTGGCGAGCGTCCCGGTGCCCCGCTTGGGCAAATCCGCGATCACCAGGATCTCCGCGGAGGCGATCGGCTGGCCGTCGCCCCCCCGCGCCACGCCGGCCGAGCGCGCAATCAGGTCCACCGATTCGCGCCCCAGCCCGCTGGTCAACTCCGAGGTGGCGCCACTGCGCAACACGATCGCCTGGTCTTCCTTGCCCGCGGCGCCGAGCGTGGCGCGGAAGCCCTCGCCCATCGCGAGAATCGCCGTCAGCACGCCGACGACCCCGGCAATGCCGACGACGATGACCAGCGAAGTGCTCCAGCGTTGCGGCACGCTGCGCAGGTTCATGAGTGACACGGCCGCGACTTGTTTTAGTGCGTTCATCAACCGTCCCTCCTACTGGTGTCCGCCGAGCGCATCGACGACTTTCAGGCGCATGGCGCGCACCGCCGGCGGCAGGCCGACGATAAGGCCAAGCGCGATCATCAGGACCACGCCCGTCAGCACTACTGAAGTGCTGATGCCCTGCACACCGAATCCCGCCAGCGCTGCGCTGAGCGCACCGAGTGCGCCGGCAGCCAGCGCCAGGCCGACGAGCCCGCCGAGCAGGATGAGCGCCAGCGCCTCCGCCACCACCAGGCCCAGCACCGCCCGATCGCTAAACCCGAGGGTCTTGAGAATCGCCAGCTCGGGAATCCGCTCACGCACCGCCTGCGCCATCGTGTTCCCGGTCAACACGAGGATAGTGAAGAACACCGCGCCGAGGATCGAGGTGACGATCAGGCCGACGTCGCCGAACTGGCGCGCGAACCCTTGCGCGAACGCCTTCTCGGTCTGCGTCTTGGTCTCGTTGGTGGAATTGGCGAACAACGCGTCTACCGTCTGCGCGACGTTTTCCGCCAGGTCGGGGTCTTCCACCTGGATGATGAACCAGCCCACAGTACCGCGGCCAAACTGGCGAGCCTCGTCGAAATACTCCCACTGAAACAAAAAGGCGCCCTCGTTCTGTTCCGATTCCGGGCTGCTGAAGATCCCCACGATCTCGAAGTTCCAGTCGTTGTTGCCGCCACGCTGCGGCCAGATGTCCGCCACCAGCGTCACGCGCTCCCCGATCTCCCAGCCATTGCGCTCGGCCAGCGAGCGCCCGACGACGGCACCATCGCGTGTCTCGCGCCAGCGTTCGAGTTGCGCGGGCGGCAGCTCGATCTCCGGCGCGGTGCTCAGGTAACGCTCCGGTTCGACCGGGAACACGGCGAACTGCACCGGCCGGTCCTGGTAGGAACCGCCGAACCAGCTGGCAAACGAAACTTCCTTGACGCCGGGGACCGACTCGATCTGCGGCAGGTAGCTGATCGGCAGCATCTCGATAATCGAATAGCGCGAGTTCGTGATCAGCCGGTCGGCCCGCGCCTGTTCGGCGCCCGCGCTGAACGCCTCGTTGACGGACTGCAGCAGGCCGAACAGCAGAAAAGCCACGACCACCGACAACAGGGTGAGCACGGTGCGGACTTTCTTGCGGAACAGGCCGGCCCAGACCAGGTGGAAGTATTTCATCTCAGGCCGCCGCCTCGTCCGGCACCAGGCTGCCCTTGTCGAGCCGCACCAGGCGCCGTGCATGCTCGGCCGCCTTCGGGTCGTGGGTCACCATGACGATGGTCTTGCCGTGCTCGCGATTCAGCATCTGCAGCAGCTCGAGGATCTCGTCCGCGGTCTCCCGATCGAGATCCCCTGTGGGCTCGTCGCACACCAGCAGCGACGGATCGGAGACGATGGCGCGGGCGATGGCGACACGTTGTTCCTGGCCGCCGGAAAGCTCGCGCGGCTTGTGCTGCGCTCGGTCCGCAAGGCCGACGAGCTGCAATGCCACGCCCGCGTTCTTGCGCCGCTGTGCCGCGGACAGCCGGGTCAGCAACAGTGGCAACTCGACGTTGCGCTGCGCACTGAGCACCGGCAGCAGGTTATAGAACTGGAACACGAAGCCGACATGGGCGGCCCGCCAGCGCGCCAGCGCGCCGCTACTCATGCGCTCGAGCGACTGGCCATCGACGTTGATTGTGCCCGAGGTCGGCGAGTCGAGTCCGCCGATCAGGTTCAGCAACGTCGTCTTGCCGGAACCCGAGGGGCCCATCAGGGCAACGAAATCGCCGCGCTCGATGTCGAGGTCCACCGCGTGCAGCGCTTCGACTTTCTGCTTGCCGCGAGTGTAGACCTTGGTCAGGCCGCGAATCTCGATCAATGCACTCATGTCTCTACCTGCCTGTTATTCCAGTCGTACCCTGTCCCCGTCGGCGAGATCCGCGGGGGGTTGCAGAACCACGCGCTCGCCGCTGCGCAGGCCGTCGAGCACCGGCCGGAGTTCGCCGCGTGCCACCCCGACACGCACGGCGCGACGCGCGACGCTTTGGCCCTCGTCGCCGGGCTGGAGAACGAAAACGAACGACTCGCCGCCCTCTTCCACCACCGCACCGGACGGCACCCGCAGCGTCGCGCCCGCCGTTGCCGCATCGCTCGCGGCACTCTCTCCCTCTCCCAGGAAAGCCACCCGCACGCCCATGTCGGGCACGATTCTCTCGTCGCGCTCCAGGATCGCTATGCGCACTCGCACCGTGGCACGGCTGCGGTCCGCCGTCGGGATGATGGCGATGACCTCTGACGGGACGCGCCATTCCGGATAGGCGTTCAGCGTCGCCTCGACACGCTGCCCGGGATGCACCCGCTGGATGAACGACTCGTTGACGTCCACCTGGATCTCCAGCGAGTCCATGTCCACGATGGTGCCGATGCCGGTGCGGGTAAAGCCGCCACCGGCGGAGACCGGCGAAATCATCTCGCCCGGCTGGGCCGCCTTGACCGTCACGATCCCGGCAAACGGGGCGCGGATCACGGTGTTGTCGAGTCGGACCCGCGAAAGTTCCAGCGAGCGCCGCGCCACCGTGACGCCTGTCGCGGCGCTGTCGAGTCGCGCCGCGAGCGCATCGACCTCGGTGCTGGCCGCATCCACGGCGGCCTGCGAAGCCAGGCCCCGCCCCGCGAGGTCGCGCTGCCTTTCGAGATCGCGGCGCGCGTTGCTCAGCTGGGCCTCGATCTCCGCGAGCTGGGAGCGCGCCGACTCGAGCTGCGCCTCGGCGAGCGCCACCTGGGCGCGCCACTCGGTGTCATCGATCGTGGCCAGCACCTCGCCCGCGGCGACCTGCATGCCCTCCTCGATCAGCACGGTCTCGACCTTCCCGGTCACCTGCGCCGACACGGTGGCGATGCGCCGGGCGGTGACGTAGCCCGTGGCATCCAGCACCGAGCGGGCCGCGTCGGTCGTGCCGGCCGACTGCACCGTGGCGACGCGCACGAGCACGGCTTCGTCCGCCCTCGTCGCCCAGAGATACGCAGCCACGAGGACCGCAGCCAGCAGCGCAAGCGCGAGCAGCAGCCACCATCCAGCCCGCGAGCCCCCGCCAGGGGGTGGCTCGCGATCGATGCGCAGTTCCTTGAGCAGCTCGGCTTTGTCCATGACGGCCTCGATTCTAGCAGCAGGCATTGTCCGTCATGTTGCGGTCCGCGAGGGAGTGCCATTCGTCATGGGGTGGATGTGACGATTGTCACTGCCGAACCGATTCCCCGCCAAGTTCTCCCACCTCCAGCAAGAAAAGCGCGCCCGCCACCCGCCTTTTCGCTGGACCAAGCTGCACAGGCAGTGCCATTCATCATGCGGTTCCGAGCTTCCCCTCGGCGCTATTAATTGTTAAACAGGGTTATCGGCGATGTGCCAGCGACAGGGACGGACGTTGTGAAACCAATCAGCCTGGGGCACGCATGCCTGCTCGTAACCAGTGCATTTGCTGCAGCCGGAATTGCGGCGGAAGAAACATCGCCGGATTCAACACAACTGGAAACGGTCGTCGTGACCGCGCAGAAACGCGGCGCCGAGAACCTGCAGGATGTCGCAATGAGCGCATCCGTCATCTCTGGAGAGATGATCGACCGGCAGGGGCTGGTGGGCATGGACGATTATCTGCGCACCATCCCCGGGGTCACTTATTACGAGTTCGGCGCCGGCCGCTCGAGCATCGTGATTCGCGGAATTTCCGCCGACCCGCAGGAGAGTGCCCAGACCACGGGCACCTACATCAACGAGACCCCGATCACGAGCCTCGGCGATTTCGGCAACAGCAGCCCCGAACTGAAGCTGGTGGACGTCGAAAGGGTGGAGATCCTGCGCGGCCCGCAGGGGACGCTCTACGGCGCCAGCTCGGTGGGCGGCACCGTGCGGATCATCACCGCGCAGCCGCGCCTCGATGCGTTCAGCGGCAGCGTCGCCACGACCCTGTCGTCGACCGGCGACCCGGGCGGCACCAACTACCACGGCGAGGGCATTCTGAACATGCCGCTCGTGGAGAACGTGTTCGCCGTCCGGGCGGTAGCCTACAGCTATGAGAACAGCGGCTACTACAAGAACATCGCGGCCAGTGATCCCGTCAAATCGGCCAGCGCCGCGCGCACCGGAGCGCTGGCCCTGGACCGCGATGACGTGGGCAACTCCAGCTTCAGGGGCGGGCGCGTATCCGCGCGCTGGGTTCCCTCCAGCAGGCTCGACGTCGAGCTCATGGTGCTGGGCCAGAGCATCGAACAGGACGGCAATCCCTATGCGGATCTCGAACTGGGCGGCTTCCGGCAAGCCCGCTACTCACGCGTCAGCACACGCCGGGGCGAATACACGGAAGATGACCTCGGGATATCGAACCTGGTCGTGAATTACGACGCCGACCGGTTCGCGTTCACGTCCTCGACCTCATGGATTGGCTACGAAAACACCCAGGACTGGGATGTCGGCCAGTTCTGGACCTTCCTGTATGAGGACGATGCACCGATTTTCATCCGGAACGACACCGACTCGGACTCTTTCATACAGGAATTCCGCGTCACCTCGGAATGGAATCACCCGGTCAATTTTCTTGCCGGAGCGTACTACGAGGACCTGGACCAGACAGGCGCTCAGATCGTCGAATGGGACGGCGACCCCGCGCTCGACCCGTTCGCGGGGGCGTTGATTTTCGACGGAACGTTCCGCACCCAAAGAGAGCAACTGGCGTTCTTCGGCGAACTGTCCTGGGATATCACTCCCGCGCTGTCGGCCACCGTCGGCGCGCGGCGGTTCGACTACGACACCGAGAGCACGGAGTTTGGCGAAGGCCTGGTGGCGGGAGACGGCTTCGCGCTCGATTCCGAATCGCGCGAAAGCGGCGAAAACTACAAGGTCAATGTTTCCTATGCGCCCGCCGACGAATCGCTCTACTACGCGCAATGGGCGCAGGGCTTCAATCCCGGCTACCCGTTGTCCTCGGCCGGGTCCAATTGTGATATCGACGGGGACGGACTGCTTGACGGGATCGGCCTGGCGCCACAGGACCAGGTCCTGGCCGACACGCTGAACAGTTACGAAATCGGCAGCGCACTCAGTTTTGCCGGTGGACGGATCCTGCTGCGCACCGCGGCTTACTACAACGAGTGGAAGGACTTCCCGATCCTCCTGGTCGCCGACTGCGCGGTGGGTTTCTTGTTCAACGCCGGCGAGGCAAGCACGAGAGGCGTCGAACTCGAGGGCAGCGCGCTGTTGGACGCACAATGGCGCCTCGACTTCAGCGCCGCCTATACGCAGGGCGAACTGACGTCTGACGCCCCGGGGTTGGGCGTGGACGGCGATCGCTTGCCGGGCACTCCGGAGTACACCGCGAACCTGGGACTCCAGTTCGACACGCTGCTGCGTGGCCTGCCCGCCTACGCGCGCGCCGACCTGGCTTATGTCGGCGGCTTCTACAACAACCTGCAGGAGGAAGGCGAGGAAATCGGGGATTACACGACGCTCAACCTGTCGGCCGGTCTGCGCCTGGGACGCTGGGACCTGCAACTCTTTGTCCACAACGTGACCGACTCGGATGGGACCACCTGGATCTATCGCTTCGATGAGTATCCATCCGCCTTCCTGCTGAGACCGCGCACCGCCGGCGTCAAACTGCGCTACCACCTGGGTAGGCAGCGCTGAGTCGGCTCAGGCAGATGAGCTCAGGCGTGGCGGCTCAGGCGTGGCGGCTCAGGCGGCGCGGCTCAGGCGGGTGGACTCGGCCGGCCGCCCCCGACTTCGCCGGCGCGGCTGACAAGATCGCTCTCGATGGCCGCCGCGTCGGCCTCAGAGATCCCCAGCGAGTCACGCAGGTGGCCCAGCAGCACGCGCTCCTTCGCCGAGATGCCGCCTTCCCGCAATGCGTCGCTCAGCGCTGACTCATACACCTGCAACTTGCGGAATATCGTGTACTCGGGCGTATTCCGGGTGTTCGGCATCGCAGCTCCCGCGACCCGCTCGGCAAAGCGCTGCAGCGGCGCCAGGAAAAACACCACCACGGCTGCCGCCAGCAGGCCGCCCCAGTCACCCAGTTCCGTCGAAAAAAAGCGATCGGCTCCCTCGGACACGATGTAGAGGATCGCCACGACGAGGCCGGCCAGGGTGGACTGCTTGAGTGTCCAGCGCAGCCTGAGGTCCAGGTCGAACAAGTGTGTGCGGAGGATTCCGTAAGCGATGATCGGGACGTAAAGCAGCGTACCCAGACGGTAGAACAGGTCGAGATAAAACGCGTAGCCGGCCCCTTCCTCAGCCAGGATTATCCCGCCCCAGACGATCCCGGTCGCCACGGCATAGACGGAAAACCAGCAGATATCCCTGAAACCGAAGGCAAGCGCGAATACCCCCGCGCGCGTGCGAGCGACGCCTGGCTTGGATACGGCCCAGGCATGGACCGAGGCCACGAGGGCGTACAGGAAAAGCGATGCCATCATTGCGTACAGCAGCGTCATTCCGAGCTGGTAGGGCGTCGAAACGACCGCAACGAACAACCCGGCCGCGAAGACGCCCAGGCCGACTTGAGCCCCGCGGGTCGAGAACGGGCGGGTCAATTTCGTCTGCAACGACGCCGCGAGGAACGGCGGATACAGCGCCAGCATCACGCAATCGAAAAACGTGTGGGCATGGAAACTGAACGTGTCGAAGACGGACCCGGCCACGCGCGCAGCGAACTCGGGCGCCAGGAAATCGAACCAAATCCCGGTGGTCAGCAGGGCGAAGCCTTCGACAGTGAGCAGAAGCGCCAGCTTGCGCGCGACGCTGCCGGGCATGCCGACCCGCATGAGCACGAACGCGAGCGCCCAGCACAGCGTGACGGAGGCCAGCCCGAAAATAGCCCACGGCGTTACCTGGAACACGAGATCACGCCAGCCCGAGGCGGGCCGATCCGAAGCGGCTCTTGATTTCTTCTTCCATGGCCTCGGCGTCGGCCGCTGGAATCTCGAGCGAGTCACGCAACCGGTTCAGCAGCGATCGCTCCTTGGAAGAAATACCGTTTTCGTCCATTGCCTCGATCAGTGCTTCTTCGTATACCCGCATCTTGCGCGAGCGCTGGTACTCGGGCGTGTTCTGCGTATTGGGCATCAACAGGCCGACCACTTTTTCCGCGAAAGCCTGCAAGGGCTTCAGGAACAGCAATGCCACCGCGGCCGCAATCAGGCCCCAGCTGTCCCCCAGCTCGGCGGACACGAGCATTTCCGCACCCTCAGAGATGGCGAAGGTGATCGCCAGGACTGCCGCGGCAAAGGTCGATTGCTTGAGCGTCCAGCGAACCTTGAGATCGATGTCGAACGTCTTTGCCTTGAGGATGCCGTGGGCGATTAGCGGTACCGCGAGGAGCGTGCCGAGCGCATAAACGATCTTCCCCGCCCAGAAAACGGGGGACTCATCCAAGGGCACGTTTACCTGGATGGTCCAGAACGCCGCGGCATAGCTGAACCCCCAGCAGATGTCCCGGATGCCGAACGCGATGGCGAAGACCCGGGCGCGCGTGCGCGCGATACCCGGCTCCGCTATCCGCCAGGCGTGAATCGACACCACGAGGGCGTACAGGAACAGCGCCATGATCGCGGCGTACAGCACCGCGCTGCCGAACAACGAGTTCCAGAGGGCCTTGGTGACCACCGTGCCGATGGCCATCAGGACGCCCGCGACCGCGATCGTGATGCGCAGGCTCTTGCGTCCGAAGGGGCGTGTCAGGCGGGTTCGCAGCGCCGCGGCGAGGAAGGCCGGATAGAGCGCGATCATGCCGGCGTCGCCGAGATGGTGCACGATGAAATTGGCTATCTGGAACGCCACCGGGATGTTGTTGTTGAACCACTGGTCCGAGATCTCATCCCCGGCCAGGACGAACCAGATGAATCCCCCGGTGACGAGGGTGATGCCCTCGATGACGAGCAGCCAGGCGAGCTTGCGCGCCACGGTGCCGGGCGCTCCGACGCGGAACAGCACCACTGAAAGGGCCCAGCACGCCGCGACAGCGACGAAGCCCAGGATGCCGACCCATGTGGCGTACGGCATTGCGACCCCTTTCTCGCGTGCGTACGTGCGGATGCCAGCACCGCTCCGATCCCGCGGTGCGGGCCCAGTATATGCGACGTTGTCGGCTCAGCAAGCCAGGGGATGCGGCTGCAGCGTCTCGGCGCGCTGCGGGAACGCGGTTTGCAGCAACTTCGATGGTTGGAAACGTATGCGCCCGGCGCCGGTTCCCCGGCGCCGGGCGCATACAAAATTACGGGGTGACGTCAGTGATTCGACCGCTGCCACCTTCCGGATAGTCCACCGCCAGGATGGCGCCCTCGAGCCCACCGTCGGCAGCCGGCGAAACCACGTAGTTGAGCACCGCCTGCTGGTAGCTTACGCCGATGTTGGTGAATGGCGCGCCGCGGTAGGGATACTGGTCCCCGCCACGCGCGAGGAAGTCGATCGTCGCGATGGCGATATCCGCGCCGGCCTGGACCACGCCGTTGGCCACGATGACCGTGCCGTCGTCGAGCGACAGGTCCACTATGCGGCTGCCCGGCGTGATGACATTGCCATCAGCGTCCAGGATCTGCGCCGTCCCGTCACGGTCGAAGCTGAAGGAGAAGCCCGCGACCTGGGCGAAGCGGCCGTCGCCGTTCTCGATGCGCGATACGGCGTTCTCCATGACTTCCTTGAACTGGGCGCGCGGGATCTCGATGATCGAGACGAAGTTGGAGAACGGCACCATGTCGAAGGTGTCGAGTTCGTTCAGGCCCGCCGAGGCGCAGGGAATGACGTCGTTGTTCCTGATACCGCCGCCGTTCTGGATTCCGACGACCGGCACGGGCGCACCGAAGCCGGCCGCGAGCTGCTGGCTCTGCCAGAGCAGGGCATCCGCGATGAGGCTGCCCTCGTTGGTCTCGGAGTTCCGCACGCCGGGGGTGACGATGGCGAACGGGGTGCTTGTCACCTGGCCGCGCGTGCCATCGAGATCGACCTCGCAGCTGGCCGGCGTGACGATGAGATTGGCGGCCAGGTCGGCCTGGAAAGCCGCCACGGGCTCGACGACCTGCTGGAGGATGAACGGGTCCGGGAACACCGCGTCAGGCTCCGCGCCGCCGGCCACTCGCACGACGCCGCTCGCATCGTCGATCTCGAGGATCTCGCCTTCGTAATCGAAATGCACCACGAGACGACCGATGTACTCGTAGTCCCCGGACGTGGTTACGACCGGCACTTCGCGGCCGTCCGCATCCGTCGCGACCAACGGATACGTCCCCGAGGCGGTGTCGCCGGGAACCAGGAGATCGTCGTCATTGGCAAGCAGTTCGTCACCGCCACCGGCGATGACGATGTCGATGCCGCCGGTCAGCCCGGCGATAAGGCTGAGCTCCTCGTCAATGCTCTGCAGGTGCGAGATGAGCACGAGCTTGTCTACGCCCGCGGCGGTCAGCGCATCGATCTCAGCCTGCACCGCCGCAGCCACGTCGCCGATGATGATGTCTCGCGGCGAGCTGATGAACGGCAGTCCTTCGGTGGTCGCGCCGATGATGCCGACCTCTTCGCCTGCGGTCTGGACGACGACGCTCGAGGCGATCCTGCCGGCCGCGACGAGGGCCTGCAGCTCGGCAGTCTCATTGCTGAAGTCGAGATTGGCGCTGAGAAACGGCACCTGGCTGCCGACGTGGTCGCCGATGAAGTCGGCCATGCGATCCGGTCCGAAGTCCAGGTCGTGGTTGCCGATGGCCATGGCATCGAAACGGAGATAGTCGAGCGCAATGGCATCGTAGATCCGGCCGCCCGCATCGTGGTTCTCGAAGCCCGCGGTGATGGCCGGACTGGCGAGGAAGTTGTCACCGGAGGTCACCGTGATCGCGCCGCGCGGCGTGTCGTTGCCGGGATCGAATGCGGTCGCTTCATCGCGGAGCTGCAGCAACCGGGCGCCGAAGCGATCGAGACCGCCAAAGTCGGTGTCGCTGATGACCTTCGATTCGCCGTCGTTGGCATGCAGGATCGAAAGCGTGAACGCGACAGCGCTGGTCTCGCACGTGATCGTCGTGGTGGCCTGTACTTCCCCGGCGTCGAGGGCGTTGTTGCGGTTCGTATCCAGGCCGGTCTGCAAAGCCAGCCCCCCGCCCGGGCACTGGGCGTCGCCGATTGGAATTTCGATCGTGTTACTGAGCGAGTTGAAGCCGGCGTCGCCCGCCGGGCCGGGTCCTCCCGCTGGTCCGGGCGCACCCGCGGCCCCCGGCGTTCCGTCAGCGCCGTCGGCGCCTGGGGCGCCTGCAGCGCCATCGTCACCCTCGCAGGCGGTAAGTAATAATGTTGCCGCAAGCGCCAGCGCGACGTTGCGAAGAGAATTCGGCGCGTCGGGGAACACGATCGAGGCCATGTGTCTTGTCTCCAATTCCGGTGGGGTGCAGCCCCTCATCTTTCGTTGTTGCGAAGAGCGAGATGACCGCAGGACTACGCGGCAAAGTAGCGACGCCGCGTGACGTTGGAGTCACACCTTGATTGCAGAGACATGACGCGGGAGGCTCACTGCGAGCCGGTTCAGAAGCTGATGGTCACCCCGGCGTAAATCGATCGCCCCATGCCGGGGACGGCCGTGCCCCAGCTGATCGCATTGATTTGCATCGTGGTGCCCTGCCCGAGATAAGCGCCGGCCGTCGGCAGGAAATAAAACTTGTCGAACAGGTTCTCCACGCCGAAATCGAGCCGGATGCGCTTCCATCTGTGGCTGGCGCGCAGATGCACCAGCCCGTAGCCGCCCGTCCGGATCTCGTTGCGCACGGCCGAGCCCTCATCCTTGTTGTCCACCAGCACCCATTCCAAAGCGTTATCCCACCCGCCATGCTGGTGAGTGAGCGTGAACCGTGCGTTCAGCGGCATGATGTTGTACAGCCCATCGCCAGTGTCGCGGTTTTCGCCGTCGGTGTAATTGACGAGGCCGTTCAATCCCCATGTACCCCCGGCATCGTCGGCCAGCACCATCTTCCCGGCCAGGTCGATACCGAACAGGCGCGCCGACTGGTTGTCGTATTGCAGAACGTTGAATTGCCCGACCTGGAACCCCGTCGAATCGAAAGCCACGGCGTCGATGTAATCCTCGACACGCGAGTAATGCGGCGTGGCGCTGAATTCCCAGCTGCCATCTTTCGCATGCCAGTCGAAGGTCGCCGAGAACTTGTACGCAGTCTCCGCTTCAAGATCCGGGTCCCCGACGTAGCCGTTGCCGTCGCCCACCAGGTTGTTCATGACCGCGGCCATCGGCCAGCTCGACCAGGCATAGCGCTCGTAAAGGTTGGGCGAGCGAACCTTGCGCGCCGCCGCAAGCTCGATATCGAGCCCGTCGCTGTGCCGGTAACGCGCCAGGGCCGTCAAATCGACGTTGTGATCGGTGCGTTCCCGGTCTCGGGCATTGAATGCTGCCGCCTCAGCGATCTGGTTGCCCGGCGACGGCATGGTAGTCGCATAGCCTTCGACATCACCCGCATCGGTGTCCACCCGCTCGACACGCACCCCCGCCGACGCCAGCCAGCGAGCGTCGATCTGCGTCTCGCGCTCGGCATAGAACGCCATGCGGTCGCGTTCCCCACTGTTGATGTTGAGGAATGTGCCCGGCCACATGGCGCCACCGGACGCGGTCCAGAAGTCATCGAGGCGGTAGCGCTGATATTCCACGCCGGTTCGCACCAGGTCGGCCGGTGAAAGGTCGAAGCGCGCCTTGAGCGAGGCGCCGGTGGTGTCGCCCTCGCTGAACATCGGCATGCCGGCCGCACAGGTCAAAAAGCCCAGCGGCGCGCATGGAGTCCCCACCTCCGGGGCAGCCGGCGGCTGGGAAAGACCGCCGTACCAGAAACGCTTGTCGGGCCCGAAATCCATGACATGTTCCACCTGCTCATGATAGAGCTGCGCTTTCAGGCCGCCGCCGGAAAAGGCGCCGCTCCAACCCAGGTTGATACGCTTCTGCTCGTTGTCCAGGAGGTCCATGCGCTGGTTCGGATAAAGCTGCTCCGGCATATCCTGGTAGCCGAGTTCGACATCGAACAGGTTGCCGCCGTTCTTGAACGCCATCCCGAGCGTGTGATTGCGAGTCTCGTAGGCGGTCGATCCGACTTCGTCCAGCGGCAGCGTGTGGCCGGGGCGGCCGGTGGCCACGTCGGTCTTGAAGTCGCCCCCGGCCGTGTAGTTGTCCGCCTGGCTCCAGCTGCCGTCGTAGCGGATGCTCGTCGTCGGGGTAGCGTAGCTCGCAGAGGCGTTGCCGCCGAAGGCTCCGTTGTTGCTGCGATAGAAGGTGCCCAGCTCGCCCTCGCTGCTGTGGTCTTCCCCGGGTGCAGCAAATTCCGGGGCCAGCGTCTCCACTGAAATGGTCCCGCCGATACTGTCGCCGCCCACGCTCACCGGAGAAATCCCGGCAAAGGCTCTCACGACGCCCACGTTGCTCGGATCGACATAGGACAACGGTGGGTTCATGTGGTTAGGGCAGGAAGCGATCAGGTCCATGCCGTCGATCTTGATTCGCAGGCGGTCGTCGGCAAGGCCGCGGATGGACGGGAGGCTCGAGACCCCGCCGGCCGCATTCAGATTGAGACCCGGCACATCGTGCAACAGGCTCGCGGAGTCACTGGTTGCCGACCGGAGCCGCCGCAGCGTCTCAGCTCCGACATCGACGGCGCCGAGCTGACGCTCCTGCATTCTCCGGCCTTCAACCTCGATCGACGTAAGTGTGGCGGTGGAAGTCTTGGTCAACTCGCCGGTTTCCGAGTCATCAGCCTCCGGTTGAGCAAAGGCGGGGCCTGCCGCCAGAGGCAGCGAAAAGGCCAGCATCAGTCGGCCGACCGAAAAGGAGCGCGGAATCATATCCAGTCCTCTATTTACAGCGTGCGACGAGCAGCTGCAGGGCTGCTCGACAGGACGGCGTCGCGCCGGCGCAAGGTCTGCGCGCCGGGTCGCCGTGGACCACGAGTCAGGTGAGGCTTGGCGGACCGCGTGCGGGAGGGATGACAGTGGTTTCGGACGCCAGCTCGAGACGCGTCGAGCCTGAAGCATGATCGCGCCCCGTGGATACAACCGATGTCTCGCTCGGGCTTGCCGGCGGCGCCAGCGTGGGGAGCATGAGAGACCAGGGGCAGGTCGGTGAAGCGGCCCCTTCATCCTGCCCGAGAACCTCGCCGGTCTGGGGATCCACCAGCACCCGTTGCAGGCCATGCTCCGTACAGAGCTCGACCAGCGCGCCCTGGGCGGGCATGAAACCCTCCGGCACGAGCGCCCGGGCGCATAGGACCAGGACCAGCAGCGTCACGCCGGGACAGGGTTGTCGGAAGCGGTGAAGTTGGGACAACAGCAGAGTCTCGCGGCGGTCGACACGATGCAGACTGAAATTCAGATTACTCTAAATTACAAATTTTTTATACGCGTCGGCGGGCGCTGGTAGGCCCCGGCCCGGCGTGGCCCGGCTGACACGTCGTATTCCATCAGTCCGGAATCAAGCCTTTCTCCCAGCGACCGGAATTCCCAACGCCACGCGGGCGATGGCGCCGCCTGCACGTTGACAACATCACACCATGCGTGAAGAACGCTGGTAGATCTGCTCGGCCAACAAGCGACCCCGGAACGCCTTGTAAGCCTCCACGACAAGGAACTTGCTCAGCGTGATGGCGAGCAGGATCACCCATGTCGTGAAGGCTACGGGTTCAATATCGAGCACCCCGCCCCAGCCCGGGATGAACATCGAGGCGATGTGCACACCCTGCGAAACGACGACGGCACCGACCAGCAACCGGTTCGCGCTGAGCGGGATCCGAAAGGCGGACCGGGTCTCGGAGCGCACGTTGAAGGCATGCACGTTCTCGAACAGCACCAGCAGGAGCAGCAACAGGTTGCGGGCATCGAAGGTTTCGTAGCCCATCTGTGCGGTGAGGAACCAGAACACGGCGAAGCCGACAAGTCCCATGTACAGCCCCGAAGTCAACACCTCCTCGATCATGAGACGGTTGAAAATGCGCTCGTCCGGATCCCTCGGCCGCCGCTTGAGTACGCCCGGCTCGCCTTTCTCGAAAGCGAGCGCGACGTCCTGGATGCCGTTGGTAACGAGGTTCAGCCACAACAGCTGGACAGGCGTCAGCGGCAGTGGCGTGTTGAAAATAACCGACAGCGTGAACAGCACCAGCTCGGCCACGCCGGTCGATATCAGCAGCCAGATCACCTTGCGGACGTTGTCGTAGGCGATCCGACCTTCCTCGATGCCGTTCACGATCGAGGCGAAGTTGTCGTCGGTCAGGATCAGGTCGGCGGCATTGCGCGCCACGTCGGTGCCACTCTCGCCCATCGCCACGCCGATATGCGCCCCGCGCAGCGCCGGCGCATCGTTCACGCCGTCTCCAGTGACGGCGACGAAGTGGCCCGCGTCCTGCAGCGCCTCGATGATCGTCACTTTCTGCCGGGGTTCGACGCGAGCATAGATCTTAGCCTGGCGGATCCGGTCGGCTGCATTGCCGTCGTCCCCCTCCTCCGCTTGACTGATTTCCTCGCCGGTGATGACCTCGTCCGCGTCGTCCGCCATGTGCAACTGGCGACCGATCGCGAGCGCCGTGCTCGGGTGGTCTCCGGTGACCATGCGCGCCTCGACGCCGGCGTCCTGGCAGGCCTTGACGGCGCCCGGCACCTCCTCGCGGACGGGGTCGATGAGTCCGACGAGTCCCAGGAAGTGCAGGCTGCCAAGAGCATCGGGGTCTGCCTCCTCGGCGGTCTCCCTGTCGACCTCGCCCGCGGCGACGGCGAGCACCCGGTAGCCATCCTTTGCGAGCTGCTCCTCGCGCTCGCGCACGGCCTCCTCGTCGACATCGCACATCCGGGCCAGCGTCTGCGCCGCGCCTTTCACATGCGCCACGATCCTGTCGTCGTGGCGATTGAAGCTGGCGGCGAAACGACGCTCGGACTCGAAAGGAATGCCACCGACCTCTGGATGGTCTTCCAGCAGGCGATCGCGTGTCAGGCCAAGCTTGCGCGCCAGCACGAGGAAGGCCACGTCCACGGTATCTCCGCTCACCTGGACTTCGTCGTCCTCGACTTCATAGCCGGCTTCGTTGCAGAGCGCCCCGCTGACCACCAGCTCTTTCAGCCAGTTCTCTTCTTCGAGGTCGATATCGCCTTCGTTGCGGGTGAACTCACCCTCCGCCACATAGCCGGCGCCGCTGACCTCGACGTCCTCGCCTTCGATCGGCCGAATCCGGTTCGCGGTCAGCTTATTCTCGGTGAGGGTCCCGGTCTTGTCGCTGGCTATCAGGGTACACGCGCCGAGGCCCTCGACCGCCGGCAGCTTGCGGACGATGACGTTGCGCTCGGCCATGCGGTTCGAGCCGATCGAAAGTGCGACGGTGATCGCCACGGGCAAGCCGGCAGGAATCGCCGAGACAGCCAGCGCCACCGCCAGGAAGAAGATCTGCGTCAGCTCGTCACCGCGCAGCGCCTGGATCGCGCCAAGGACGATGATGATCAACAAGATGGCCACCGCGATCACCCGGGTGAAACGACGCACGCGGATCACCAGCGGCGGCACCTGCTCTTCCTCGCTGAGCGACTCGGCGATCCGCCCGAGCTCGGTCATGGGGCCGGTGCGACAGACGACCCCCTTGCCGCGACCACTGGTGATATTGCTTCCAGCGTGGAGCAGCGTCGCCCGGTCGCCGAGGGCGGTGTCCTCCTCGAGCTCTGCTCCCGCCTTCTTCTCGACCGGCACGGACTCGCCCGTCAACAGGGACTCGTCCGCGCGCAAGTCTTGCGAGTGCAGCAGCCTGATGTCCGCCGGGACCGAGGCGCCGGACTTGACCGACACGATATCGCCCGGCACCACTTCAGTGCTATCGATCTTGCGGCGCTTGCCGTTACGGGTGACCTGCGCCGTGATGCGCATCACTTTCTGCAGCGACTGCGCAGCGCTCTCGGCCTTGTATTCCTGGTACGTCCCCAGGCCCGCATTGAACAGCAGGACGGCGAAGATGAAAGCCGCGTCCTCGATGTTACCCAGTGCAAGCGACACCAGTCCGGCCGTGAGCAGGATGTAGATCAAGGGATCCGCAAACTGTCGCAGGAAGGTCTGGAGCAGCGTCTCCCGCTTGCGCTCCGGAAGCTTGTTCGGCCCGAACGCCTCTCGACGGCGTTCGGCCTCTTCGTCCTTCAGCCCCCCATCATCGGTGTCGAGCTCCGCGACCGCCTCATCAGCGGACAGGGCGTGCCACGACCTTTCAGCCAGGTCGTCTGGCGCGGGGAGGCCCGAATCAGTCAAGGCTTTCCGTTCCGTTCATTGCCGGACGCCACGAGAATGAACCCCCAGCTTGGCTCAGCGATCCTGGCGCCATTAATTGTCGGACGCGGCCTTCGCTTACCTCTGTTCGAATGGCAGACACCTCGAGACATCCGGAAAGCGCCGGGGTGCAGTCTGCTCAAAGTGTAGTAGTCGAAACTGCAGGCCGCTCACGCCGCTTCGGGGTGTCGAAAATGACGAGGCCGCTCTTGTCAGGAGCGGCCTCGAACGGGTCGGCCGCAAAAAATGCGGCTTTGCAGGTAATGCTTACCAGTCGGAGCAGGCCGCCGATTCTCCGTCACCCTGCGCCGTCCCGCCGGCGTTTCCGCAGAGGATCTTGAACAGGTTGCAGCTGGACCCGTCGCCCGCCTCGTGGTGACAGCAAATCATCGGACTCGACGGCGTGCCGCAGTCCGCGATCTCGTACCTGGGCGGCGCGGTGGGCCGCGCCTGGACCGATGTCGCCGCCCCGGCGCCGGAGCCGGGGCGGGGCGCCACGGACATCGCCTGGCGCGGCTTCAGCTTCGCCATCATCTGTTGGACGGACACTTTGCCGGCGCCCCCACCCCCGCCCGCACTCTTCATGAGCAACGGCGAACTCTTGTCGATTACTTTCCCAGACGGGGCGGCGCTGCCCGCGCGGGCACGTGCTGGCGCATCGATTTCATCCGGCTCGATGCCGCGCTGCGGTGTAGCCTGAATCCCTCGAGGCGCAGGCTTCGCCTCTTCGCCTGAGGTCTCGGGCTGAGCTTTCTGTACTGCCGGCAGCAACAGCCCAATCGGCTCAGGCTTCTTCTCAGGGGGCGCGACAGCGCGTTCGTCGGCCATTGTCGTGAGCGGTGCGGCCAGCATCACGAGGACGGCCGGCGCCCATAATCCTCCGGCCATTGATTTCATCCAGGATTTTCTCTGAATACCATGCATATCACTTTCCTCTCTGTGTATTGGTCGCTCGGAGCGACTCTCTAGTCGGCGAGACCGAATATAAACGTGGCCTCGACACTGGAACCGACGGTGCGGCCGGTTTCATCATGCGCGGTGACTCGCCACAGGTACCGCTCTCCGGGAACCAGCTTGTTGACCAGGCTGGCGCCGAGCGGCGTGTGGTTCGCCTCTCCGGGTATCAGCACTCCACCGACGAAGCGGGGCGGCACCGGGTCGCCCTCCCCGGTATGCAGTGCGAACTCGAAGACCTGGAACTGGTACGTTGCGGCGGAGCGGACGGCATCCCATCGAAACGGCGTTTCGGGTCCGGCGCGCGAGCGATCCGGCGCCAGCCCACGGATGCGCACAGGGCGCGAAGTGTCCTGTGGCTGGACCTGGTAGCTGCCATAGACGATTTGCGTGGAGTCCGGACATTGCAGATCATCTCCGGGGTCGGCCAGGTCGGGGTTGGAAACACAGAAGCGCAACGCATAGATGCCCGCTTGCCCGGTCGGCAGGACCGGGCTGCGATAGTAGCTTCTCTGGCCGGCCCGGACCTGGGCGTTCACGAGCGCCAGCGTCCGGAACACCGGGACCACCTCTGAACTGCCCGGCTCCGCAATCTGCCAGCGACCACGCAGCACGCCCGTGCCGGTATGTTGCACCGTGAGCGCAGCCTGGAGGGACGTCTCCGGCGCGACGATGGCCGTATTGTTGCCGGTCTCGAATTCAAGTCGCAGCGAAACGACTTCGAGCTCGCTCGGCGCGCCTTCGCGGATCGACTGAAGCCGGCTTCCGCTCAGCCGGAGCACGACCCGGGCGACCCTGGCCCGGCCCACGTCGTCCGCAAAACTGCGCTCCAGGACGACACGTTGGATGCCTTCGTCCAACCATCCCCTGACGGTACCTGCATCGAGCCGCAACGTTTCCCTCAGCACGAACGGCCCGGTGCCGGCGGCCTCAAGGGAGGTATCTACGCGCTGCAGTATGCCTCCCGTGGAGGGATCGAGAATCGCGGCCGGCGGCGAAAAGACACCGGACGTATGATCCGGGGTGGTGGCCACTTGCCAGCGCACCTGGACCACGTTATTGCTGGCGGCGAGAAGCGTCAGTTGCGCCGGCGTAGCGCGGATGTCGGCGAGCTCTGCCAGTCCCGCCATGCCATGGAGGGCCATGACCAGGCCGAGCAATGTCTTGAGCATACGATGTCTCATGGCCGGTCTCTCCTCCAGTCGAGCTGGGCGCCGATGATCACGGACCAGAGTTCGTCGTCCACCAGCCAGGCCAGGTCCTCGTTACGCGCATAGTTGCCGCTCAATGTCAGCCGCAAGCCGGGGCGGCTGTCGCGCGCCGCGACGGCATGCCAGATGAGTTGCAGGTCGGCAACACGCGAGCGGAGTCGTTCATCGAGGAACAGGGGGTTGCCGAAACTGTTCTGGTCACGTCCGATACTGACACTCGCGCGCGCGGAAAGCTTGTCCGGCAACAGAACGAACGAACCGCCGACGCCGTAGACCCGGTTGCGGTAAGCATTGTTCGATTCGCTCTCGTCAAGTTGGTTGTTCTGCACGAAGGCATCGAGCGTGGTCCTCTCCGTGGGTACCCAGCTCATTTGCAGTGACACCTGCACGTTGCGGCTGTCCGATGGCGGCTCGTAGAGCAGGAACGGGCCGTCGAAAACCGCGACACTGCGGTCCGTGTAATCGATCAGGCCGACTTGCAGCGCCCAGGTCAACCGGTCTTTCGCAAAGGACAAGCCGATGCCCGCCTCTTCCGTCGTGTTATCGACGTCGAAACCGACCAGCACCGCATCGGTATCGGGCTGGCTGCTGTCCATGCGGTAAAACCAGGTATTCAGCGACGGTGCACCCAGCCAGCGCCAGGGCGCTCTGGACAGCTCGAGCATGCCTGGCGTATAGACGAAGTTGATCCCGGCCCGGTCCAGCGTCTGCGAAGCCAGCGAAGGTGCGTCGTCGGGATTGCTGCGCTCGCGGGCGAAGTCGAGATCGACGGCGAAGTCACGGAAGCCGGCCTGGAGGTAAGCGCTCTGTACGCGGAGATTTCCAGGGAGGGACATATTGCCGAGACTGTAGAAGTCGATCCCCACCTCCCGATGCTCGAGTTGCATGGACCAGTATGCGAACGGCCCGTTCCCGAAACCTCCGGCAGATGAAAAAACGACCGTTGCACGCTCGGCGTCACCACCCCGGGCGGACTCGCCGAGGCCGATTCCGTCCGCGTCGAAGCGTGATCCTGCGCGCTCCAGGGAGATCTCGATGCCACCATCGACGAGCGTGGATTGGAGGCCGGCGTTCCAGGTCTCGCCGCCGTAGACCGCGGGGTCGCCGAAGTTGTTGAATCCCGCCCCGCTCAGGCTCGTGCGGCCATCGACCAGTCCACCCTTGAATCGCAGCCGATCATCCAGCAGCGAGATCGAGGCGGTGACACCGCTTGCCCGGTCATCGCTTTCACGCGGCAGCAGCTCTTCCCCCCTGAGCAGGTTTCGGGGCGTCGAGACAACCGAAAAGGCCTGGATGGCAAAGCGCTCCGAGACATCCACCGTTTCCAGGCTCACACCACGTCGCCGGAAGCTGGAAAAGACGAAGTCGTTCTGTCCTACGCCGACGCCGCCAATCTTCAGCGAAGAGGTCAGCGCCGCTCCGTCGCGCGTCGCCGATACCAGGTAATCCGGCAACAGCCACCGTTCCTCGGGCGGGGTTGCCGCGTTGTAACGGTCATAGATGACGTCGACCGCGCTGCCGAGACGCAACGCGCCCGACGTGCGAACTCCTTCAAAAGACAAGCTGCCTTTTGTGACCGACTCGTCGGTCCCGTCGAATGCCTGCCCGGAGCCGTCCGCGACCCGGTAGCTGCTCTGCAGCATGCCATTGAGCGAATACTGGCCGCCGTCCGGCTCCGCCACCCCAAGCAAGGCATCCAGCAACACGGCCGCATTGCCGTCGGCAAAAACCTGCAGGACGGTGACGAGGTATTCCCCGGGCGGCAGCGGCGAGTCCATCTCGACGACGAGGGAAACCCCGTCGATCCGGCTGAAGCCGGTCACATCGTAACCCGAGATATCGACGGCGAGGCTGGAACCTTCCTGGCCGAAAGCAGCTTCCGGCAGCGCCAGGCTGAAGTTGCGCTGGTCGAGCGCCTGGATGGGAATATCACTTTGCGCGTGGACGGCCGGCGCCATCGCTGCGAATATCAGCAGGAGGAATCCACGCATAAGCATCCCCTGCCAAGCGTATTATTTCCGCCTTTGTACACGAATTGCTGCAATCTTCCGAGAACCCGTTCACACTTCCCCGATAAGAAATGGTGCAGCATGACCGTCCCGACCCGGGCGACAACGCCGCCTGCATAAGCAGAATGACTGCACAAGGAAGCAAGAAATGAAACCCAGGACAGTTTCCGTGGCCGTTCGGGCGGTGGCCCTCGCAGCGCTGTTTGTCACAGGGACGGCCCATGCCACAAAGGCCGTCGAATACGCGGACATGAATATTCGCTCGCCATTTCCCCAGTTGACGGTCACCGGGGAGAACGGGAGCTATACACAGGTGGAAGGCAATAACTCGCTGACATTCAACGCCGAGGCGCGTGGGCGCTGTGTCTGGGCCCATGCCTACAAGGTCATCACCTATCGGCTGACCGATTCGGCGGCGCCATTTCAATATGTCAGCGACGGGCTGACCTGGAAATATGTCTACGAGAACCTGACGAACAGGGACCGCACCTGGTCCAGCAGCATGAAACCCATCTCGATCGACTGGAAGCCGAACCAGCAGGTTCGATCCAATGCGATCCAGGCGTGCAACAGCCAGGGCCAGGGTAAAGCCGGCAAGGCCTTCTCGCTGACGCTCGACAACCAGGTCTGGAGCCAGTTCAGTTTCCAGTGCCGCGATCTTGCCGGAAAATACGGCGTGCTGATGGAGTCGAAGAACGTCATCAAGCCCCACCCGCTCAGGGTTAATTGCGCCGCGCTCACCCCCACCACCCCGAAGCCTGCCCTGCCGCTCCCCGGCAACATACAGGCACAACCGCTCACGATCGGCCACGTTGCCGTGACCGCGAACCCGAAAAATTACAAGGGTCGTTGTCCCGCGGAGATCAGCTTCAATGGCACGATCCATACGAGCGGCAACGGCGGCGAGCTCGAATACCGATTCCTGAATAACGGTCAGCCGGTTTCACCCTGGCAAAAGCAGCTCGTGGCGGCAGGCAAGCAGGTCAGCGCAGTGTCAGCCCAGCATGATGTCGCAGGTCCGTCGCAGCCGGACAAGCCGCCGAACAAGGCCTTGGGCGTCCAGGGCAGCGGCATGCAGCCCAAGCCGCAGCTCGGCCTGGCGCCGACGGAAACGGTTGAACTGCAGGTGCGATACCGGCAAAAAACGCGCTCGGCCAGCGACAGCTACGTCGTGAACTGCCAGGCCATGACACCGATCGTCGCGGTCCCCGTAACGCCTCCCGGCGGGAGCGCCCTGCCGGATCTCACTTCGCATCAAGGCATGACGATCGGCCAGCAAGCGGCGCCCTGGGGCGGCGTGCTCAACCTGACCGAAGCGGATGCTGCGGCGAACACGCCGCGTGGCTGCCAGTTCCGGATGAAATATGACGTCGCGAATGACGGCCAGGTCGACGCGTCGGGGGCCACCAGTCGACTGTCGGCCACCGCTCAGCTCCACATGGGCACCGGCCTGAACATCGGCAAGGGCCAGAGCCGGAACGTGAGCGGAAACATTTTTCTTGCCGCCGGTTCGCACCTGCTGCGCGTGGACATCGATCCCGCCAAGCAGATTGCCGAGAGCAATGAAGCCAACAACACGTTCAGGATCACGGTGAATGTCCCGGCCAGTTGCGGCGGCGATGGCACCGCCCCACGCGGTCGCGACAAACCACCGCGGCCGCCTCGGCCGCAGTAGCTCTCATACTGGAGCAGCTACCCGATGGACGGCGCTGGGCCGACGAGATCCTCGCACTGATCGAGGCTTTCCGCTCCGGCCAGTGGACGCCGCGGGTGTTCTGACAGGGCCTGGCACGGCGGCGCGGGTCTAGCCCGCGCCGCCGAGGCTCATCAACAGCACGGTCAAACCGGACCCCAACGCCGCGCCGAGCATGACCGCGATCGGCAGCAACAGTCGCAAGCGCGCCGCAGCGGCCTGGTGCTCCGGTCGGGTCGGATCCTGCAGCAGCAGTTCGTTGCGCGACAGCTCCAGCACCGCGCACAGCGCCGAGACGGTCTCGTTCGAGGCAACGGCCTGGTTTTCGACCCGTTGAACGGTGCGCAGGCTCAGGTTCGCGATCTCCGCGAGCTGTTGCTGCGTCCAGCCACGCTCGATGCGGGCCTGGCGTATACGATCGGCCGAGACGTTCATCCGCGTGGCACCGACGGCAGGGTGGAAGCTGCGGGGCGGCTCACTTGAAGAGGCTCCCGACCAGGTAACCGAAGGCCGCCCCTACGAGCCCCCCGAGCACGAGCGCCGGGAGGATTTTCTTCAGCGTCGCCGACCAGTTCATCCGCCCGGTCTCCAGATTGATGCGCACGCCCCCGTCATGCAGGTCCGAGTCGATGAGTTCGCCGTCGCGGAACAGGCGAATCTCGGCGACACCGAACTTGAGCCGGATCTCCACCCGGTAAAGGTGTCCGCCGTACTCGAACTCATGCGGCGAGTTGAACCGCAGGTTGCGCTTCTGGGAGACGACGCGCTCGCCGGCCGCGTCCTGGACGCTAATGACCTCCCGCCCGCTCCAGGGTGCGCCCCAGACGCGGATGGTGATGTCATCGACGTCGAACCAGCATTCGATGCCGTGGCGCAGGCTGACTTTCATGCGGGACGCTCCCGGGTTGCCGGCCGGAGTGCTGTGCAGCGTATCGTGTTCCATCTCGGTTCCTCGAAACTGCGCCGGATTGCGCGGAACCGATTACAGGGACGAAAGTTTACACGGCCAACGACAGCGGTACGCCATGACGCCAGGCTGTCGCACGGCCCGGTGCGACAGCCGTGCGACAGTCCTGGTCTATTCGAGAGTTCAGCGCTCCCCGCTGGGCCCCGGGGTCGGGTTGTCGCCACGGGTTTCAGCCAGTCCGGCTCAGCGGGTGCGCCGCTGACGCTCTTTCAGCCGCTCCAGCGCGCGAGCCCGCTCGGCCGGCGACAGCCGCTGGAAACGCTCCCGCAACTCCATGCGCCGTTCCGGCGGCAGGTCCCTGAAGCGGCGCAGATTGTCGCGCATCCGGAGCCGCTGATCGGGACTCAGCTCGCGATACAGGCGCAAGCGGTCCAGCAAAATGTCCCGTTCCGCAGGACTGAGCGACTGCCAGCGCTGGTAACGCTCCCGGAACTGCTGGCGCTGTTCCGGCGGCATCGCCAACCAGCGCTCGGCACCCAGCGCCAGGCGAAGCTGCCGGGCTTCCGGCAAGGCCTGCCATTCGGCCTCGTAGTCGGACAGCAGTCTCTGTTGTGCTTCGCTCAAGCCGTCCCACTCGAGCGCGACCGCTGGCGTGGCTAACAGCAGCAACACGACCAGCAAGCTCCGCTTCAGCATCAGCTCAATTCCGTGGTTCATCCTCATCCTCCACGGCGCCCGGATCCGAACCCGGTCGCCCCTCGGCCTCAGCCTCGTGATCTGCTTCCGTCGTTTCGTCCACGGCCATGTCGAGCGGATCCAGGTAACCGTCCCCGTCCTCGATCAGCAGGCCGAGAAACTCCAGGAAACCCGCATCAGGCAGCGACTCCGCCGGCGGCCGCGCTGCCGGTGAAAACTCTTCGGACGACGAGCCCGCCCGCGGGAGCTCCGCCGCCCGGGCCGCCGTGACCAGCAGGGTCACGGCGAGCCAGGCAACCAGAATCTCAGCCTTCGCCGTCATCCGGCCCCTCCTCCTCGAGCCAGGCCAGGAACTCGAGTTCCTCGAGCACGTCGAGATCCGCCACGACCGCGAGTTCGTCGGCGTCGGCGAGCAGCAATGGGTCGGGCGCAGAGCCGTCCGGCTCACCGAGCAGCAGGGCCAGGGTCAACGCGACTCCCGCCGCCGCAACGCCGGCCGGCCACAGCCATCCCGGCGCCGCGTTAGCCGGGCCCTCCCCCAGTTCCGACACCGCAACGCGGCGCATCGCCCGGAGTCGCTCCGCCACCTCCGGAGAGACCTCCTCGGTGTGCCGGCGGGCGGCCGCAGCGAGCTTGTCCTGGTCCTGACGGTCTTCGTTCTGTCCGCTCATCACCAGTGGTCCTCCAGTTTCGTGCGAAGCGTGGTATGCGCTCTCGAGAGATGGGTCTTTACACTGCCCGACGAACAGTTCATGGCTTGCGCCGTTTCCTCCACGGACAGGCCCTCCACGGTTCTCAGCAGGAAGGCCTGCTGCTGGCGAAGCGGTAACGTCGTCACCGCCTGCTCCATCGCGGCGGCCGAACCGTCCAGCGCGACAAGCAGTGCCGGGTCCGCCACGCCGGGATCCATCACCTCGGCCACCGGGTCGTCCTCGTGTGTCCCGGCGTCTCGGGACCCGCCCGGGATCCAGCCGAACAACTTGCGGCGCACCGCGGAGCGGCGGTGATGATCGGTGATCCGGCTTTGCAGGATACGAAAGAACAGGGGGCGCCACTCGGCCCGCGGCCGCCGGCCGTAGCGCCGGACGAGGGTCAACATGGTGTCCTGCACGATGTCCAACGCGTCCTCCGTGTCCCTGACGCCAAAGCGGGCCATGTTGAAAGCCCGCTTCTCGACCTCCGCGAGGAAGGCGTTCATCTCGGCGCTCTGGTTCATGGCGTCAACGGACCCGCCCCGGGCTCCACAAGCGCCCGGGGCGGGTCGCCATCAGTTACCTGCGCCTGTATCGACCACCTCGAAAACAAAGCTTGCCCGCACCGTAAGCAACTCGTCGAGGTTGTCAGTATACCGGCCGTGTGCCGTGAGCCTGTGCAACTCGGCACCGGCGTCCAGCAGCCCTGTCATAGCCTCGGCTGCAGCCGAGAACTCCCGGTAAACCATCACGATACCCGCGCCTCGCTGGACAACCACGTAGCTGCCGCGTCCATCGGCCGGCGCGACCAACGCCAGGGCTTCGGGCTCGATCGGCAGTCCGCGCACGCGGCCATGCAGCTTGATCACCGAGCGGGTGTCAGCCAGGTCCAGGTCAAGCCGGTCCGGGGCACTGGCGATGAATGGCATGTTCGATCCCTCCGGCCAGCCCACCATGGCGGTTGCGCCCCGCGTCTTGGTCGCGACGTCGACAACCGTGCGCGCCTGGAAGTCCGGCGGCGCGAAGCCGAAGCGATTGACCAGGCCCCGCACCTGCACGATGTCGCCCGCGTCGAGCTGGAGCAAGCCAAGAGTCGCCGTGTCGATCCGGTATGCGTCAGGATTCGCATCCTCCTCGCTCGTCATCCCGGTACCGCTGAAATCGAAAGCCGCGGGCCGCCGGCCGTTCAGGAGAGAGACATCCACCACGAGCGGATCGACCGTGACCACGTCGCCCCACAGCCGGTTCATCAGCAAGCGCACGCGACCGCCGCTGACGTCCAGCGTCGCGTCATCCGCGAACTCACCGCTCGCAGCGATCCGCTGGCCGACGGAGATATCGAGTTGATCGAGCGTCGCCCCCTGGCCCGGCGCGCTGACGATCGTCTCGTCGCCGAGCAACACCGTGATCTCGCGCTCGAAGCGGACCCGACCGTCGGCGAACGCCGCCCTGACTCCGCTCACCGTCAGCGAGGTGGCGTCCCGTGACTTGACCACGCCCTGCACCACTTCTGCATCGGACCAGAGCACGCTGTCACCGGCGAGCAGGCGATCCGCCTGGAAGCGCCCACTGCGAATCCGGCCCTGGGCCATGACCGGTGCACCCTCGTCGAGCTCGCCCATCGCGACCAGTCCCTCGGCGCCCTGGTAAACCTCGCCATCGATCTCGTAGCCGGTGTCGTCACCAACCGAAATGAGGAGTTCTCCGAACGCGCCGCGCGAATGACGGAACGGCCGAACCCGCAACGTCACGGTCGACGCCGCCTGGTCCACCTCGCTCAGCAGGCCGCGGGCACGGTGGTCCCGATCCTCCTCGAGTTCCGGCAAGGCCAGCAGCACCGGTTCCACGGTCACCGTCGGCGGCTCGACCGTGTCATCCACGACATTGGAAGCATCCAGGTCGAAATCCAGGCTGACTGCATGCACCGTGGCCGGGGTGATCCTGATGGCGCTGCCGTTTGTCAGTGACAAACTGAGATCGAGTGTGCTCAGCGGCTCGCCCTGCGCATCCACCGGCTCAGCCGCGACGATCTCCCCGGCGGCATTGGTCACCATGATCTCGGCGTTGCTGAAGTCCACCGTCAGGGTCACCGTCTCGTAGAACCCCGCGGGCACGGTCGCCACGGTCAGGAACTCCGACACGTCGGTGAGCTCCGCGAAGTCCACCCGCGTGGTCAGAGGGAGGGTTTCGACCACGTCGCCGTTGGCCCGCGTGAGCCGCACCGAGGTGACGTCGACGAGGTACGCGACGAAGTCGCCCGGGGCGTCCGTCAGTGTGACTATGAGTTCGCCGTTCTCGGCGGTTGCAGGTGGCGTTGTCGCGATGCCGTCGCTGCCGCCGTTATCGGTGCCGCCACATGCGCCGAGCAGCATGGCCATCACCAGCACGGCGCCAGTGCGTCCGAATGCGCCGCCGGCACGATCCAGCGTGGCACGCGCACGTTTGAATAATCGATACGGGTACATTTCAATCTCCTTGGTAGGCGTTTTTGACCGGGGCGAGCACTATCGGCGCACGCCGCAACGGGATATCAGTCGCGCCGATCCCAGCGCCGCTCGATGCGCTGGCCGCGATTGTCGAGGCGCCGATCGGTACGCTCACCTCGCCAGTCGAGCCGCCGATCGATGTGATCGCCGCGGTGATCCAGTCGCTGCTCGATGCGGTCGCCTTTCCGCTCCAGACCTTCCGCGAGACGCTCGCGGCCTGCTGCATCGGCGCGATCGGACGCCCGGTCGTGACGTCTTTCCGCGGCATCTCCACGACGGTCGAGCCGATGGTCCACACGATCTCCACGATGATCCATGCGTGCTTCAACGCGATCGCCCTTGCGGTCGAGCCGTGCCTCGGCCCGGTCACCCGGGTCTGCCGCGGCGTTCCCGGCCCACGCCAGGCCGACCAGGGCGAATACCAGAATTGGCTTGTTCATGCCGTCCTCGATTTTTCAATGAGTTCATGGAGGACAACGCCTGACGAGCAGATTGGTTGACACGGGTTCGTGAAGCCGGGCGCTGCGAAAGGCGGAATCACTCGATCCGAGCACCTGAGTGAGCCAGTACGGATTATTCCTTATTGCGACTGCGAATCCTTCGCATTACTTTTCGTACCGGTTAATGGAAGGGCGCATCGGAGGCCCGCAATGAACTGGACGAAAAAACTCGGCAGCACCTGCTGTTTTACCGCCCTGCTGGCCGCGCCAACGGTTCACGGCGACGCTGAAGGAACCCCGTCCTTGGCCGACGGCGAAACTGAAATTGCGGCCATGATGGAGCAGATCGTAATTTACGGCACGCCGCCATCGCGTTACGACACCCGCACGACGGACGCACTCACCGGCTTTCCCCTCGACTTTCTCGACCTCCCCCGCGTCGTCGAGATCATTCCCGAGCAATTGCTGCTCGACCAGAAGGTAACCGACCTGGGCGAGGCCCTTCGCAACGTGCCCGGCATTACCCTTGGTGACGGTTTCGGTGGCACCAACGACGACTACTTCATCCGGGGCTTTCGACGGAACACCGTCTACCGGGACGGACTTCGCCGACGCAGCAACTTCAAGACCAACACGACGAACGTCGAGCGCGTCGAGGTCGTCAAAGGGCCGGCCGCCATCGGCTTCGGGCAGGTAGAGCCCGGCGGGCTGGTGAATATCGTCACCAAGAAACCGTTGGACGAGCCGCGCAATTACGTCGAGCTGCGCGGGGGGCGCTTTGACGATTATTTCGCCCTCCTGGACATATCCCAGCCGGTCACCGACCGATTCGCTGTCCGCCTCAACGCGTCGATGCACGACTCGGAGTCTTTCCGGGATTTCACGGAAATCCAGCGTGACGTCGTGGCCCTGACCGGACGTTTCGACGTCAGCGATGCGACGCGACTCGATCTCTCGTATGAATATCGGGACGAGAGCCGCCCGCTGGACCGCGGCACCATCGCGGTGCCCACCCCCGACGGCAGTCGCACAATCGTCGATACGCCCCGGTCGCGCCGGTTCGGCGAGGCATTCGAGATCTTTGATACGCAATTCGAGTTCTTCAGCGTGGACCTCACCCATGAGTTGTCGAAAAGATGGAAGCTGCGATTGTCCGGTGCGCACGAAACATCAGACTCCGACGACATCCAGGTACGCCCTCGGGCCATCCTCATCTTCGATGCATCCGCGCCGATCGTCGATGGGTTTTTCACCGAGCCGGCCGAACCGAAACCATTCTTCGAGGATCCGACCGACCGCATCCTGCTCGCGCGTCGCGTTGACGGCAGCCAGGACCGCCAGATCGATGCCACTTACGCGAATGCGCAGCTCACCGGAAGCGTCTGGACCGGATCGATCGAGCACCTGCTCGCGTTTTCAGCCGATTACCGCGAGAGCGAGGAATCACGTTTCTTCGGCCTGAACCCGAACACGGATGGCATCACCCTGCCACTTTTCGACATCAACGCGCCCGTCTACGGCACGCTTTCTCCAGGATTCTCCAGGGGCTTCGACACGGCGGCGGAAGATGACGAGTACGGTTTCGCGGTACAGGACCATATCCGCATAAACGAAAAGCTCTCGGCACTGCTTGGCCTGCGCATGGATTTCGTGGACGCGGACGGCAGCGGACCGCTCGACCGCGTCGATGAGCTATCGCCCCAGGTGGCCTTCAGCTATGCCGTCGCCCCCCACATCGTCCTGTTCGGCAGCTACTCTGAAGCCCTCATCCCCAACGTCCAGACCGTGGTCGACCTCGACGGCAACGTCTCGACCAGCGACCCGTTCCCGCCGGAGGAGTCGCAGCAATACGAGGTCGGACTCAAGGCCAGCCTGTTCGAGGAGCGCTTCAACATGAGCATGGCGGCCTACGAAATTGACAAGGAGAACGTGGTCCAGGGATCGGGCGCGGATGCGGTCCTCACGAAAGGCCAGGAAAGTCGAGGCTTCGAAATCAGCGGAACAGGACAAATTGCTCCCGGCATGAATCTTGTCACCGGCTACGCGTACACGGACGCCTCGCTGCCGAACGGCAATCGGCCGCGCAATGTAGCCAAACACACCTTCAACACGTGGCTCAGCTACGAGTTCCAGGACGGGCGCCTGAGGGGACTGGGCGTCGGTGGCGGCGCTTTTCACTCGAGTGACCGATATGGCGACAATGCCAATACCTGGCGTCTTGGGGACTACACGCTGCTGGACCTTTCAGCCTGGTACAACCTTCCCTTCACTTTCCGTGGGCGCGATTCGAGCTTGCCGACGCGCATTCAGTTTTCAGTGAAAAACCTCACGGACGAGACCTGGTATCCGGCTAGCGGCTTTGACAATGGCCAACGCATCAACATCGGCACGCCGAGAACGTGGTACCTGTCCCTGACGACACGCTGGTGACGAACACCGCAACCCGGAGGCGCGGGGCTCGCCCTGCGGGCGAACCCACGCGCCGCCGAACGCTCCGGCAACAGATGTTCGCAATTCACTCGTGGGCCGGATTCCAGCTCACCCTGCTGACCTTCGTCGTACTGCTGACCGGCACACTCGCAGTTTTCGGTGACGAGATCGACTGGCTGATCGACGGCAACCGGCGCGTGGCCCCGTCGACCGCCCCGCCACAGTGGGACGCCATCTACGAGGCCGCAGGCGAACGCCAGCCCGGACACCGGATCGCCGAAATCCGGCTTGGCGAGTTCCGCGCAATGGCCGCCCAGGTGCGGACGGCCAAGCCGGATGAGCGCCCGCACCTCATATTCTTCGATCCAGCCACCGGCGAACTGACCGGTGAAGGCCACTGGTTGTCCGCGCAGCGCCTGCTACGCGAAATGCATCGCTACCTGTTCATCCTCACGGGCGGCATCGGCCTGCCGATCGTCACCATCGCCGCTGGCGTGCTTGCCGTGCAACTCGTCACGGGCTTGGTGACGATCAGGAAATGGCTGAAAGGCCTGGTGACACTCAGGACGAACAAGAGCGCACGTGTCGTGGTGGGCGATTTCCACCGATCAATGGGCCTGTGGACCTTCTGGTTCACGCTCCTGATGGTAGTGACGAGTTTCTGGTACCTGGCCGAGTGGGGACTCAACAAGTCCGGCATTCGCACCGAGGCGCCCCGGTACACGGCAGAGATCCCGATCCCCGAAGAGTTCCAGACCTACCCGTCCCCCTCTCGCTATATCGCCGCCGCGGTCAACGCGTACCCCGAACTCCGACCGACTTCGATCCTGTTCCCGTCGCGCGCGGGCGCTCCTGTCACGGTCATGGGACGCTCGGATGACTGGCTTGTACGTGACCGTGCCAGCCGAGTATTCCTGAACCCCTATGATGCGTCCGTGCTGCAGGTGCAGTCCCCGAAAAACATCACGGTACTGCAATACGTTACGGAACTTGCAGACCCCTGGCACTTTGGCGACGTCGGGGGGATGCTTACCAAGACCATTTGGTTCATTGCCGGACTTATCCTGACGGCACTCGCCGGGACGGGCACATGGCTGACCTGGCGGCGTACCCGCGCGGGCATGGGACGCTGGCACTGGGCGACGGTCGGGGTGCTCGGCGTCGGCGCCGTGTTCGGCACGCTCTACGTGGCCCACTTCCTTTGAAGGACTGGGCCGGCTTGGTTGCCAGCCGAGCCTGTTTTTTGGTCAACGTGCGATTCACGCACGTGATTCACCGGCCTTCCGTTCTGATTTCCTCGAACAGCGCTTCCATCTCGGCCTTGCGCTTATCGTCACCGGTCCGTTCATACAGGCGGATCAGCCGTTCGATCGCTTCCCGCGTGTGTCGGCCCCCGCGGTCTTCACTTGCAAGCAACGTTGCCAGCCCATCAGTCATTTGTTCCTCGGCGCGAGGGAGGTCGCCGCTCAGCATCAAGGCCTCGCCGTAAGTGCTCTTGAGCTGCCCGTTTCCCCAGAAGTCGTCCGGATAGGCGGCCGCAAAGGCCGGCATCGCATCTTCGAGATAGGCGACGGCTTTCTTCGGCTCGTCCTGTTCGATCAGCAGGATGCCCATCTCCAGCCGCCCGAGGCCGACGATCGGGGAATCTGCGTCGAAACGCTCCGTGCCGATGTCGATCGCTTTGCGGAAATTGTCGTGCGCCTGTTCGAGCTTCCCTTTGTCCCGGTAAAGCCGGCCGAGGTTGATGTAGCCGTCGAGCAAGAGGTCGTGTCCCTCGCCCAGCGTTCGGATCCGCAGATCCCGCGCCTCGCTCAGGAACGTCTCGGCTTTGTCGAGCTCCCCGATGGCATGGTAGACCATGCCGAGATTGTTGAGTGCATAGGCCCGCCGCGGATCGTCTTCGTCGAGTGTCCGCCGCTCCAGCTCGATCAGGTCGAGATACATGGCCTCGCTCTCCTCGTTGCGGTTGAGGTCGTAATAGAGCTGCGCGATGTTGCTGATCGTAGCCGTGACGTAGCTGTGGCCCGGGCCCAGCTGGTCGGCCCAGATGTCGCGAGCGCGCAGGTAATTGGCCAGCGCGTCCTGGTAGTCGCCGAGGTCTCTCTGCAGCGAACCGAGATTGAAGAGCGTGATGCCAAGCGAGAAGTGATCTTCGCCGTAGATCTTCTTCTTGACTCCAACAATCCCGTCGTACTGTTGTTCCGCTTCCTTGTAGCGACGACTGCGCGTCAGGTACCAGGCGAGGTTCGCGCGGGCGATCAGCGTGCTCCAGTGGTCGGGACCGAGCGCGTCGGTCCTGAGCTCGAGGGCTTTTCGTCCGGCCTCGATTCCCTCGTCGAAGCTCGCGCCCTCGACGTAGATAAATGCCATGATGGTGAGCAGGCGTGACCGGTCGAGGTCCGAAGCACCTGTCGCGTCCAGCAACGCCATGGTCTTCTCGAAATGCGCTCGCGCCGCCGCGGCGTCGGCCTCGCCCGTGAAAAAATTCAGCTTGAGGATATACGAATCGACCAGGCGCCGGTCTTCCGGGCCGAATGCCTCGACCTGGCTTTCGATCAGTTCATCGAGCAACGTCTCCGCCCGCTCGGATTCACCGAGGATCTTAAGAATCTCGATGTACTCCAGTTGCGCTGCGAAGTACGGTGCCGACCGATCGGCCAGGCGCTCTATGTTGCTCGTGTAGAGGGTCGTGGACTCCTCGAGCAGCGGCAAGGCGTCTGTGTAGAGCCCAAGACCGGAGTACACGCGCGCCATCGTTTGCAGCATGCTCGCGCGCAGCGCCCACGGCAGTTCCTCGTTACTGCGGAGCTGGATCACGCCCTGGTCGACGACCTCCTTGGCCGTAATCTGTGCGCCCCTGACCTTGGTCGAATCTGCGGCACTGAAAAGATCCTCGACAAAGGTAACTGTCTGGTTCGCGATCTCGGCGGACTCGGCCGCTGCACGTTCGGCTTCCAGCGCGCGCAACAGCCCGATGGATGTGCCGGCAAGACCCGCGAATATGGTGACCAGCGCAACGGCGGAGACCGCGACCCCTGTTTTGTGCCTGCGGACGAACTTGCGCAGCCGGTACGAGACCTCGTCGGGACCCGCGAGCACCGGTTCCGCATTGCGGTGACGCTCGATGTCCGCTGCAAGCTCCGCCGGTGAACCGTAGCGCCGGTCCTTCTCTCGCGCCAGCGACTTGCCGACGATCCAGTCGAGGTCGCCGGCAATCTCGCGCGCGGCGAATGGCATGTCCGCGGTCATGATCGAACTGGGTTTCGGCGCGTCGGTCCGGGCGATCAGTTCGCGGATCTCGAGCGGCGTCCTGCCCTCGGTGTCGAACGGTGACTTGCCCGTCAGGAGTTCGAACAGCAGAACGCCCAACGCATAGACATCGCTGCGCGTGTCTATCTCCTCGTTGTGAAATACCGCCTGTTCCGGGCTCATGTACTGGGGTGTGCCGATCGTCTCGTCGACCTGCGTGAGCCTTGTGTCCTGGCCGGTGTCCTCGATGAGCTTGGCGATGCCGAAATCGATGATTTTCGGATTGCCGTCGTCATCGACGAGCACGTTCGACGGCTTGAGGTCGCGGTGGATGACGCCGCGCTGGTGCGCGTGCTGGACGCCGTCGCAGATTTTCGCGAACAGGTCGAGGCGTTCGGCGAGGCCCGGCTGGCGCGTCGCGCAGAACTCGTCGACCGGCAAGCCCTGGACATGCTCCATCACGAAGTAGGGCTGGCCATTCTCCAGTGCGCCTGCGTCGTAGACCTGCGCGATATTCGCGTGGTTCATGCGCGCCAGCACCTGTCGCTCGGCCTCGAACCGTGCGAGCAGCGACTCCCGCGCGACCCCGAAGCGAACCAGCTTGACCGCCACCCGGCGCTTCAGCGGCTCGGACTGCGTGCCGAGATAGACGTCGCCCATGCCGCCCGTGCCGATACGGCGAACGATCTCGACATTACCCACCCGGCTGCCGGGCTCGAGGCCATTCCCGGACACGCCGAGCGCGGACTCGGCGATCGAGCCGACCGCATCCGAATAACCGGTCTCGTCTGCGCCATGGCGTACGAGATCCGCAAGGGCCTTGCCGAGCTCGGCGTCCTGTGCCGTCTGCGACGCGATAAATGCCTCGCGCGCCGCGGGGTCCAGGGACATGGCCTGGTCGAACAGTGCCTCGAGCTTCGCGAACCGGTTTTCCGCCATGAGCTCTCGCCGATAGTGGCTTTTCGCCGCCTTGACGGGGGCATAATACATGGATGAGCGCAGATGACCGACAAATAACGCAACTGCTGAAGCGCTGGAGCGATGGCGACGAAGCGGCGTTTGCGGCACTGGCGCCGCTGGTCTACGACGAACTTCGAAAGCTTGCGGGCAATGCGTTCCGGCAGGAGCGAGGCGGCCACACGCTGCAGGCGACCGCGGTTGTGCACGAAGCGTACCTGCAACTCGTCAATGCGTCGGTCGACTGGGACAGCCGCGCCCACTTCTATGCGCTCGCGGCCCGCATGATGCGCCGCATCCTCCTTAACCACGCCAACGCAAAAGCGGCGGAGAAACGCGGCGGCGATGCCGTTCGCGTGACTTTCGACGAGGCGACCGTGCGCGACAGGGAGAAGGCCGAAGACGTCATCGACCTCGACCGCGCACTGTGCGAACTCGCCCGGGAGGACAAGCGCATGGCCGATATCGTCGAACTGCATTATTTCGGCGGTTTGACCTACAAGGAGGCCGGCCGGGTGCTGGAGATCTCCGAGGCGACCGCGAAACGGGCCCTGCGCTTCGGCAAGGCCTGGATCGCCGCTTACCTGGAGCGCAACGTCGGACCACCCCCGTGACCCGATCTGCGTGGTTTTCCTGCATTCCCCGGTAAGGACAGCACAATCGGAGCGGGACCATGCAATCGGCAACGAAACGAATTCTCCTGGCCCTGGCGTTCACAGCATTCCTCGCCGCTTGCGGCGGTGGGGGCGGTGGGGGCAGTGACGGCAATGCCGGCACTGGCACTGGCAGCGGCACTGGCAGCGGCACTGGCACTGGCACTGGCACTGGCGGCACTGGCGGCACTGGCGGCACCGGCGGCACCGGCGGCACTGGCGGCACCGGCGGAACACCGCCACCGACCAACGGGGCGCCATCGATCTCGGGATCGCCGGCCGCCAGTATCAGTGTCGGCGACAGCTACAGCTTTACCCCGACAGCGTCCGACCCGGACGGTGACGCGCTGACGTTCAGCATCGAGAACGCGCCGCTGTGGGCGATGTTCGACACCAACACCGGCGAGCTGTCCGGCAGCCCCACCGCCGGGAATATCGGCGCCGTCGAGGACGTCCTGATCTCCGTCAGCGACGGCAGCCTGTCGGCGTCACTGAGCCCGTTCTCGATCGCCGTCATGCCGGAACGGCTCAGCCGGGCGAGCTTTGCGCCGATGGGCGATGTCATCCCGATAACGGATGGCTACGAGTCGGTGGGTGATCTCGTCGTTGCGACCAACGAGTTCGAGCAGGAGTTCCGGAACGCGGCCCTGACGCTGATCTTCGGCGAAGACGGCGAGCTGGACCTGCTGCATGGTGACACCGACCTGCCGCTGCAACTCTCTGAAAACGTTGCCGTCAACGGCAATGTCCGCGCCGTCGTCGAGACGCTGACCGGGCGCGAAATCAACGAGGATACGGATTTCGGCATCCAGCTCATGGACGACACGAAGTATTTCGTCTTCTATGTCGGCACGGCCTTCGACATCACGATCACCGATCGCAACGACCCGACACAGCAGGAGACGGTCACGCTCGGAACGCCGGCCACCGGCCAGATCCTCATGATCACCGATCCGACCGACACGTTCCTGTACGACTTCAGCAGCACGGCACTGGTTGGTTCGCGCGGGATGGGTTCATCCGACAACGGCCTGATTCCGTTCGTGCCCGCGCTGGACTTCGTCGAGCTCGACAGCTTTACCGGACATCAACTGGAAAACGGCTCGATCGGCCTTGGCACAAAGTTCGTGGACGTGTTCGAGGTGAGCGGCACCGGCGTATTCAAAAACAGTACATATGCCGACATCAATTTCGACGATGTGTTTGAGTCCGACTTCGAGTATCGCGGCGGGCTGAACGGCGACCTCAACTTCGCGCTGTCGGTGGTGGGCTTCGGACTGTTCTCGTTCGATCTCGCACAAGTCAGCGCGACGCTGGACGTCGGCTTTGACCGCCAGCAGCTCGCCATGGCCTTGAGTATCGAACCGGACCAGGCCCTGTTCCCCGATCCCTACAACATTGGCCCCTCGGCCACGGCCACCGGCAGCGGCTACCTGAACGGCGACGGCGAATACGGCATTTTCCTCGACGGCACCTGGGGCAGCGAGCTTCCGGAAGCGTCGATCGCCGGCCTGCTGAGCGTAGAGAACGACGTGGTCGGCCTGACGGGCAGCGTGGACGAAGGCGGCCAGTCCCTGTCCGTTTCACTCGAGTTTGCAGACAATCAAACGGTCGGCCGGGTCGAGTTCCCGGAAAGCTTTTCCGCCAACATCAACAACACGGTGTCCGCGGCGCTGGATCGCCGCTTGGCGGAGGTCGAGCAGCTGACCGAGGACCTCGAGCAGGCGACGCAAGACTACGAGTTCGAGGTATCGTTGCGGGGGCTACGCGAGTCCTTACCGGCGATGATGGATGCCGCGATCGCGACGCTGGACGGCATTCCGCCTGCGGCGCGGAGCGATGCGAGGAGCAGGACACTCTCGTACATGAGAAACAATTGTGTCTCGGTGCTCGTCGGCCGCGTTTGCCTGGACGATGTTTCGGATGAGAATGCAATTGCCAACAGCGCGGGTGCGTCCGCTTTCAACAGGTCTGCGGCGGCTATCGTGGCGCCGCGAGCGGCCATGGCGGAACTCAAGCTCCGTGCGCAGGAAGCAGACGACGAAGCGCTGCGCGAGGCCCTGAAGGCTGCACTCGATGCCGCCTATGCGAACCGGAGGGTGACCATTTCCGCATCCCACGCGCATACCTTCGGCTCACCGTTCAACAGGCGCTACACCGTTTACAACCGGACCTGGACAGAGACCGTCTTGAGCGATTCGAATGCGGCGGCAATCAACACCGCGTCGCAGAACGTCTACCGCATCCAGGAGACCAGCGATATCGTCATCAGCACCCAGGAAATACTCGACCGCCTGCCGACAACGGAAGTTATTGAATCCGTAAAAGCCGAAGTAGATGACGGCACCGCCGATATTTCCACCGTCGACGGCCTCGGCTACATCGCCTCGAACGACCAGTACACCGCGTTTGTCACGATTGACGGCGAGGACCGGGAAACTGCGATCAATGTCCTGAAACCATCCGACGTGCAGGACGGTGTGAGCGATCTTCTCGCGGACATCCTGCTGGATGAGGCGGGCAATGACTGATGTACCCATCTTAGTCGAGGCGTCAGTGCGCCAGCTTGACACGTCCCCTATTGGCGACCGGGGTCTCAAGCGTGCGCGCATCGCCAGAAACTCGCCGCCGGAATGCCTCGGGCGGCTCCCAGCGCGGGAGGGCTCCCCGGCCTAGGTAATTTCAGTATTGCCCCTGTTCCGCACCCTGCTTAGACTGGCGCCCTGGAAATAAAGCCCAGCCAGCCAGGCGCCCCCGCAGTCCTCCGCGGGCCGGCAGCCAAGCCAGCCAGGAACAACTTCGAGGACGCGGCAGCGTCCAGGTGCTGGACCATGAGTGCTCGTTTTTCACGATTCCATCGACCGAATCCCGGCCCTGGGGCCCGGTGCCCATGACGCAGGTCGATCTCGGACCTTTCCTCGCGGTGCGTCGCCACCTCCGGATTGCACACCACATCCCCGGTCGCATCCGGCTGCGTGCAGGACCCGCCATCGTCAAGGATCTCGGCGCCGTGGACAGCAAGGCGCTCGACCGGATTCTGCGCGCGCTGGACGGCATCAAGGACGTACGCGTCAATCCCAGTGCAGGCTCGGTGGTCGTCGAGTATCGGCCCGACACCATCAAGCCGGAATGGTGGGAAACCTTGATTCTCGGACACGAGTCCGCAGCCGTCGGCCTGATGAACCGACTGCTGGAAAACGAACTGGCCTCGGCCGTATCCGCGGCGCAAGCCGCAGGAATTCCGGTTGCCGTATCAGACGGTAACTCATGAAAAGAGAGGGTTGAACGAGATGCATGACAAGCAACATGGCGCCAAGGGTCCGGGGCCAGGCTCGGGCACCGATGCGCCGGGTTTCCAGGGCGACCCCAGTCAGTGGGCGGGCGGATACGGTCCCGCCATGGGGCATTACGGCGCCGGCCCCGGTCCTCACGGTCCAGCGATGCAGCACGGCCCAGGGGCGGGCCCGTTCGGCCCGGGGCCGGACATGCATAACCAGTGGGGCGGACCGCAAGGACCCGGTTTCGGCTACGGTCCGCCGCCCGGGGCCTACGGTCCAATGCCGCCGGGCTGGGGCGCTTATCCTCCTGGCTATGGGCCCCAGCAACCCTTCGGCCCGGACCCGGCCGCGGCCGCCGGGCTTTCGGCTGCCATGAACGAGATCGCCGACCAGAGCGGTCTCGGTGCCCTGAAGGGTTTCTTGAATTTCAACGACGGCGAGTTCTGGAAAGGAGCACTGGTCGGCGCAGCCATCGTGTTGTTGATGACGAATGACGATCTGCGCAACGCCCTGCTGGGCAGCGCGGCCAAGACCGCAAACGCAATGAAGGCCGGTATGGCCGGCTTCGGCGAAGAGTCCACCGAAGATGCAGACGAACAGGGAACCGACGCGGCAGCAGAAGAGGAGCAAGGCCGATGACCCATTATTACTATCCTATGGCGCCCGTCCAATACGACCAGCAACAGGCGTGGCAGCAGCGGCACGACATGAACATGTTGCTCAACGCGGCCAGGACCGGTGCTTTGATCGGCGCCACCGGAGCCGCCGCCCTCAATTTGCACCGCGTCCGCAACGCCGAATCCACCTGGCGGCAGGCACTGGTCGATTCCGCCAGGGTCGGTCTCAAGGCCGGCGTCGCGACGGCGGCCGCCACGGCGGTCGGACGCATGTTCGCGCGCTACCCGGCCGCGTCCATGGCCGCGACGTTCGCGACCGGGACCGCCGTCATGTACGTGCTCACCGAGCAACGCAAGGAGCGCGGCGATGTATGATCCGCGGGCTTATTACCAGGGTGTTCCACCCGGCTATGTGCCGCCACAATCCCGTGCGTCCGGCTACTATCCTCCGGGCACCTTTTACGCAGCGCCACCCCCGCCTCCCATGAGTGCTCCCGGCCCGCTGGCGAACCCGCGGTTCTTCAAGGGCGCCCTCGTCGGCGCCCTGGCCGCCTATCTGCTCAGCCATCCCGAGGTGCAGGAAGCCGCCGTCAAAGGCGCGGTCAAGGCGTGGTCGGTGCTGCAGGGCGGCGTAGAGGAAATGAAGGAGCGTTTCCGCGACGCGGAAGCAGAACTGCACGCCGCCAGCGCCGGGGACGCCGACTGAGCACGCCTGGAATGCGCGCCGACAACGGACTTCGGCTGGTGCACGAGACGCCGGGGCGGCTGCGCGTCCGCTTGCCGATGCTGGTCGATCCGCTGATCGATTTCTCCTGGCTCGAGACCTGGCTGGAGTCGGTTCGCGGCGTTTCGAGCGTGCGGGTGAACCGCCATGCACGCTCGATCGTGCTGGAATACGACGGCGAGCCGGCGACACGAGACGCCATGCTGGCGCTCCTCGGCGGCCTGCGGCGTGAACAGATTCCAAACGGAGAATCCTTGCCGGCAGAGCCCGCGGAACTGGCGCCCATGCTTGCGACCGGCCTGCTGATCCTCGCCCTGCCCTTCTTTTCACCGCCCATGCGTCGCCTGTTGACGTTCCTGAACATCAGCGGGACGTTGTTCAAGGGTGTCGATACACTGATCCATCGCGGCATGAAGATCGAGGTGCTGGATGCGACCGCCATCGGGCTGTCCGCCTGGCGCGGCGAGTACCTCACGGCGAACGTGACCGACTTTCTCATGCATCTCGGCGAGTTCCTGGAGAAAACGACCGAGCGCAAGTCCGACCAGATGCTGCGACGGCTGCTGCGGCCCGAGCCGGTGCTCGCGTGGGTGGAGCGCGACGGCACACTCAAGCAGTTGCCGGACAACGAGGTCGTGACCGGCGACCGCATCGAGGTGGGTCCGGGCGAGAAGATCGCAATCGACGGACTGGTCCTCGATGGCGCCGCGCTGGTGAACCAGTCCAATATCACCGGGGAGTCCGTCCCTGTGCGCAAGGAGATCATGGATCGCGTGATCGCCGGCACGATCGTCGAAGACGGCCGCCTTCGCATCGAGGCGCGTCACGTCGGCGACGAGACCACCACCGCAAGAATCGCCCGGTTCATCGACGACTCCCTGCAACAGACTTCGGAAACCCAGCGGATGGCCGAACGCCTGGCGGACCGGCGTGTGTACCTGACGCTCGGCACAGGAGCGCTGATCTACCTGGTAACCCGCGACCAGCGCCGCCTTTCCTCGGTGTTCCTCGTGGATTACTCCTGCGCATTGAAGCTGGGCACCCCGCTGGCCTTCAAGTCGGGAATGTATCGCGCCGCCGCCGAGGGCATCCTGCTCAAGGGCGGGGAAGCCGTCGAACGCCTCGCGGAAATCGACACCGTCGTGTTCGACAAGACGGGCACCCTGACCCACAGCGATCTCGAAGTCACCGATGTCGTCGTCCTCGACCCGGAGCGCTGGCCGCGGGACCGCCTGCTGGCCGTCACGGCATCCATCGAAGAGCACGCCACCCATCCGATCGCGGAAGCCATCGTTCGCAAGGCCCGGGAAGAAAAACTCAACCACATCGATCACGGCGAGGCCGAGTATCTCGTCGCGCACGGCATGAGCTGTCCGGTGAACGGGGACCACCTGTTGATCGGCAGCCGCCACTACGTCGAAGAGCACGAGGGCCTGTCGTTCGACATGTTCCGCAGCCAGATCCAGGCCCTCGAAGATGAAGGCAAGACGCTGCTTTATATCGGCACCCGGCATGAACCCATCGGCCTGATCGCCCTGCGCGACACCTTGCGGGAGGATGCCCCGGCCGTGCTCGCGGAGCTGCGCAAACGCGGCGTGAAACACCTCGTGCTGCTGACAGGCGATCACGAGCAGCGCGCCCAGGCGATGGCACGGCAGCTCGGCATCGACGAGGTTTTCGCCGAGCAGGTACCTGAAGACAAGGCAGGCGTGCTGGAGCAGCTGCGCGCCGAGGGGCGCCGCGTGGCGTTCGTGGGCGACGGGGTCAATGACGGACCGGCCCTCGTTGCAGCCGATGTCGGGATCGCCATGTCGCGCGGCGCCGAACTGGCACGCGCCACGGCGGATGTCGTCCTGCTCGAGGACCGGCTCGGACTGCTGGTCGATGCCTACGATATCTCGCAACGCACGATGAAGCTGGTCGCGACCAATTATCGCGCGGCCATCGGCATCAACACCGGAGTGATGGTCGGCGCCGCGTTCGGGATGATCTCTCCCGTCGTCTCGGCGATCCTGCACAACGGCACGACGGTGGGCCTCCTGGTGCGGGCTCTCCGGGGCCTCGGCGATCCCGATCCCGCAAGTCGCGCCATCCGGCACGACAATACGACGGCTGGCCAGCCCAGCCTGAACAGTCAGACCTAAGGAGCAAGACATGGCGATTCCCCTTATCCCTTTCGTAGCCGGCGCAGTGATCGGCGGGCTCGGGGCCTATTTCTATCGCGATGAGAAACTGCGTCGGGAAGTCAGGCGGACTACCCACGAGATCGGCGGCAAGGTCCGCGAGACTGCGGGCCAGGTGTCCGGCAAGGTGTCGCAGGGTGTCAGCGGCTTGCGGGAGAAAGTGACGCCAGGACGGTCCGCCGCAAAACCGCAGGAGCCCCTGGCGAAGCCGGCAGCAGCGCCCAAGCCCGCGGCCAGGAAAAAAGCCGTGCGCAAGAAATCCGCCGCGAAGAAAAAAACAGCCGCCAGGACCGCGTCCAAAGGCTGATCGGCCGTTCGGGGGTCAGCGCAGCAAGGTGCGCTGATTTCGCCAGATGTGCATGCCGGCCAGGGCGAGAAAAGCAGTCCCGAAGCCGATATGGGCTTTCTTTTTGCCCATGAAACCCAGGGCCACCGCTGAGCCCAGGGAAGCCACCATGCCGATCTTGGTCGCCCGGTTGAGCTGGCGGGAGAACCCCGCCGTGGCCGGCCTGCGGGCGGCCGGCACCGGCAGACACAGCGCTTCGAGCGCGCTTTCCAACGCCTCGGCATCGACCTCACGGACATCGTAGATCACGACCACGCTCCCGGCCGCGAGGTTGGTGCGAACCTCGGCCACCCCTGCCAGGCCTTCCGCGCCACGCTGTACCTGCTCGGCGAAAGAACGTGATTTCAATGAGTTGGACCGAACCCGGATGCGCCCGGCAACAGTGCTGACGATCATGAGATATTGGGCTCCAGGGAGTTTTCAGCCACCCGAAGGATTGGTGGGGACCACGGTTGCGAATAGTAACGATTCTTACTAGTATTGCAACAGCTGGTCACGCCGACAGCTTCGCGCGCGAACTCTTTCTCCTGGGAGGCGACTGAATGACCGACTATCTGCACCATGTACCTGGCCGGCTGCGCGTTCGCGCGAAGTCCCTGCGTTGCAACTCGGCAGCCCGCGCCACCACCCTTCGCAAGCTCCAGGCCCAGGACGGCATCCGCAGCGTCCGCCTGAATCCGAAGGCCGGAAGCGTCACGGTCTTTTACGACGTAGACGTCATGAACGCGGACAAGATCCTTGCGTTCCTGCACGCGGAGTCGCTGCGCGCCACGCAGGCGCAGGCCCAGGCCACACCGCTACGGGCAGCTCGCAAGCCGGCTCGTACCGGAACCCCGCTCGCCGCGGAGATCGGCCGGATGGCCCTCGGCGTGCTCGTCAACAAGGGCGTGACGTTCTCGCTGGCCTCGCTGCTCGGCGCGAGAATCTGAGCCGAGCTGGAATCGCAACGCTCCGGAGCGACGCATGGACTGCAGCGAGGGCACGAACACCGATCGGAGTGCGCGCGGTCGGACCGTCGGGCACGACGACTCGCCTGGTGCTGCACCTCGTGCGTCGCACGTCACCAGTCGCGCCCTCTTCCGCGGTGCCGAACTGCTTCATATCGAGCACGAAGGGCAGACCTACATACTGCGCAAGACGCGCCAGGGAAAGCTGATTCTCAACAAGTAGGGGCGCCTTCGCTGTCCGGGGCATCACGTGCTGGTGTCGTCCTCCCGGTCCGAAATGGGCCTGGCGCGGCTCAGCGTTTTGCCAGCAAGACTCTCAGCTCGGCCATCTCTTTTCGCAGCGACTGCATTTCGCTGTGCAACTCGCCCTCGATGTGCTCCTGCGTCTCGTGCAGCGCCTGCACGGTTTCTTCGTGTTCCACGTCCTGGTAACTCTGCATCGCGTTGACGATGATCGCGATGAACAGGTTCAGCATGGTGAACGTCGCCACGAGGATGAACGTGACGAAGAACAGCCAGGCGTAGGGATACGCCTCCATGACGGGCCGAGCGATGCCCATCGACCAGCTCTCCAGCGTCATCACCTGGAACAGCGTGTAAAGCGTGCGCCCGAGGCTGCCGAACCATTGCGGGTGGCTGTCGGCAAACAGGTTGGTACCGATCACGGCAAAGACGTAAAAGATGATCATCAACACCAGCCCGATGGCGCCCAGTCCCGGGATCGCCGCGAGCAAGGCGCCGACCACCCTGCGCATCGACGGCACCATCGTCAGCAGGCGCAGCACCCGCAACACGCGCAAGGCACGCAACACAGCGAACGGGCCCGACGCGGGTACCAAGGCGATCGCCACCACCGCAAAATCGAACAGGCTCCAGGGGTCGCGCCAGAAAGCCATGCGATGGACGTAGATCCGCACCGCGATCTCCACGACGAACGCCGCCAGGATGATCCGGTCGAGCGCCTTCAGCAATCCGCCCGCTGTGTCCATGGCCGCCGGCCAGGTCTCCAGGCCGAGGATCACGGCATTGATCAGGATCAGGCCGATGATCGTCTTCTGCACCGTGGGATGGCCGATCCAGCGGCCGAGCTGCTCACGTATCACCGAAAACTCCTTGTCAGGCGCCCCGGCCTGCAAGCCGAGCGCCATCACCCAACGGGGCCGAGACGCAGACATGACGCCCGCTCGGTGTGCGCTCGACGCCCACCGGCACGCCGTAGACCGTGCTCAGCGATTCGGAGGTCAGCACCTCCTGTGGAGTGCCCCGCCGATAGATGCCGCCCTCGTGCATGAGCACCACCTCGGAGCCCAGCGCAAAAGCATGATCGGGATTATGCGTGGAAAGCACAACGCCCTGCCCGCTCTGGCTGGCGGCGTGTGCCAGCTTGCCGATCTCGCCCAGCACCAGCGCCTGGTTGCCGAAATCGAGGCTCGCAGTCGGTTCGTCCATGACGATCAACGGAGTCCGCTGCGCCAGTGCCCGCGCGATCAGCACCAGCTGCCGCTGGCCGCCGGACAGCCGCGTGTAGTCGCGTCCGGCAAGGTCGGCGATGCCCAGGCGCTCCATCTCCTCGTAGGCGGCCGCGCGATCGGCCGGGCCCGGCTGTGCGAAGCGGCCCAGGCGCACGGTGCGTCCCATCATCACGATCTCGAGCGCCTCGTAGGGAAACGGTGGGGCATGGGCCTGCGGCACGTAGCTGATACGCCGCGCGATCTCGATTCGCGACAGGCTCTCCAGCGCCTGCCCGCCGAGCATCACTCGCCCGCCGAGCGCCGGAATGAGCCCGAGCATCGTGCGGAACAAGGTCGTCTTGCCGCAGCCGTTCGGCCCGAGTAGGCAACAGATGTCGCCAGGCGCCACCGCCAGGTCGATGTCGCGCCCGACGATGACGGGCCCGTAGCCGATCTCCAGTCCGCTGGCCTGCAGTTTCATGACCAGCCCCGGCGGCCGGACGCCAGCAGCCAGATGAAGAACGGCGCGCCGATCACCGCGGTGAGAATGCCGAGCGGAATCTCCACGGCCCCGATGGTTCGGGCCAGCGTGTCCACGACCAGCAGGTACCCGGCGCCGATAATGGCCGATACCGGCAACAGGCGCGCGAAGCTGGGGCCGACGATCATCCTTGCGATATGCGGAATCACCAGCCCGACCCATCCGACCACGCCGGCCAGCGCGGTGACGCTGGCGGTGATCAGCGTGGCTGCCGCGATGACGATGAAACGAACCCGCCCCGCCTCCACGCCCAGCGCGCGTGCCTCGTCGTCGCCGAGCGAAAGCACGTTGATGCGCCAGCGCAGCAACACGAGAGGCACCAGGCCGATCAAGACCGCCGGCAGCGCCGGCAGGATGTCGGTCGTCGTCACCGAAGCAAGGGATCCGAGCAGCCAGAAGGTGATGGCCGGCAACTGGTCGTAGGGATCCGCCAGTACCTTGAGCAACGAAGTGGCGGCCCCCGCCAGCGCGCCGATGACCACCCCGGTGAGCACCAGCGCGAGAATCCGGTCCGTGTTGCGCACCGCCGAGGCGACTACGGTCACCAGCACGACCGCCGCCAGTCCGCCGGCGAAAGCGAACAGTTGGATGAACGCCACAGGCAGCGAGAGAAAAATGCCGATTACGGCGCCGAGTCCGGCGCCGGCCGACACCCCGAGGATGTCCGGCGAGACCAGGGGATTGCGAAACAGGGTCTGGTAGCTGGCGCCGGCCGCCGCCAGCGCCGCGCCGACCAGCAGCGCGGCCGCCACGCGCGGCAGGCGAATGTTCTGCACCACGACCTGCGCCTGCTCCTCGCCCCCGCCGAACAATGCCACCATCGTCTCGGCGGGCGACAGGGCGAAGGGTCCGATGGCGAGGGCCCCCACGGAGAGCGCTGCGACGATGAGGCCGAGGGCAAGCACGAGCGAGACGCGCACGCCCGGTGCCCGGCCGATCACTCCGGTGGTCTCCCCTTGCTCCATTCCAGCAGCCTGTCCAGCTCCGCGTCGGCGAGGTCGACATGGTAGTACAGCTGGTAGAAGGCGCGGGCATCCTCGCGCAGGGCCTCGTCCCACGCGTCGGGATACAGCAGTCCCGCCATCCACCGCAATCCCATCAACCGGTTCAGCGAGGGCGGACGGTCGATCCAGCCGAACGGGACGGTGGGTGCAAGATAGACCCGGTCAGTGCGCACGGCCTCTATCCCGGCCCAGAGCGGATCGAGCTGGGCGCGCTGGTAGAAGTGGCTGTCCCAGGTCACGATGATCTCGGGATCGGCCACCATGACCTGCTCGATCGAAGCACGCACCAGGCCGCGTCGTCCGTCCCCGGGGTCTGCCACGTTACGGCCGCCGGCGCGCTCGATGATCTCGGTGTTGATCGAACCCTTCAGCCCTGTCTCCAGGCCGTCCGGCCCGCGCGCCAGGTAGACCGTGGGCCGCTCGCTCTCCGGCGTCGCCGCGAGGATCTCGTCCACCCTGGCGAAGGTCTGCTCCACGTCGCGGGCCAACGTCTCCGCGCGCTCGGGCACCCCCAGCACTTCGCCGACGAGCCGCAATGCGGCCGGCGTCGCCTCGAAGCGTCCGTCGATCAGGAGGTAGGGTATCCCAGTCTGGCGCTGGACCCGATCGGCCAGGTCGATATAGGTGTCCCGCACCGAGCCGAAATCGATGATCAGGTCGGGCTCGATCTGCAGCACCCGCTCGAGATTGGCGTCCCCGCCCCTCCCCGTGAGGCGCCCGGTTTCCGGAAGATCGCGGTACGGCTCCGCGATATAGGGGGCCTCCTCCGGGCGGAGCGCGCGCGGCCAGCCCGTGAGCACCTCGGGCTTGACCACGTAGACAAGTATCGACGCCGGCGGCCCGGAGGCGAACACGGTCTCGATCCGCTCCGGCAACTCCACCACGCGGCCCGCGCTGTCGGTCACGGTGCGCGCCGCAGCCGGCTGCGCGACGAGCGCGCAGCCGAGCAGCAGCAACAGCCGCAATGTCGTGGACCGGAACATCCTCACGCGGTGGTGCTGGATGCGACCGCTGCGTGTAATTCCTGTACGAGCCCGGCTTCGAGACGCAATCCGCGCGCCAGCGAGTCGAGGTAGAACTGTTCCGCGGGTGAAGCGGGGTGCACGACGAGCGCAGAGGCGGCGTAGACCTCGGCGGCGTGTTCCGGCGAGTCGACGGCGGCGACGAGACCCTCGATGTCCAGCGGGCGGGAATACTCGGCGAACAGGAACGCCTTGGCCTCGTCGTCCAGGGGCAGGTCGTTCACCTGTTGCAGGATCATCTGGCTCTCGCGCGTGTCGATCTGTCCGTCAGCCTTGGCCGCGGAGATCATGGCGCGAACCATCAGCTGGCTGAGCTCCTGGGCCCCCGTCTCATCGCCGGGCCCGGGCAGGAAGCCGGTGCCCTGCGGCACCTGGGACGCCGGGTTTCCGGCGGGCACCGCCGCCGGCCCGTAGCCCGCGGCGGGCCCCGCAGCTGGCCCGGCGGACGACTGCTTGTGATTCTGCCACGCCTTGTAAGCCAGGCCCCCGACCAGCGCGAGCCCCCCCAGCTTCACCGCGGACTTGGTCAGCTTGCGGCCCTTCTTGCCCATGAAAGCATTGGCCACCGCCCCGCCGGCGAGCCCGCCTGCGAAGCCGCCCGCGGCCCCGCTGTTCACGAACTGGTCGAGAAGTTTCTTTGCGTCGAACACGTGTCTCTCCTTGTTAAACAGCCGGATTTGACCGGCCGACGGCCTACCGGTTCCCTGGCGCGGACGTCGCCAGGGCAGTCTCGATTTCGCGCACCGATGGCGCGTTCGGCCCCAACTCTGCGCGCAGTTCGGCCAACGTCTGCTCCGCTTGAGCCAAAGTAGCGCCCGTAGGCTGAACCACTAGTGGCGGCAGACCGACGATCGCCTCAGCCGCGCGTCGCTGCCAGTGCCCGGGCGGCATGTTCGTCTGCATGCGCTCCACCGCTTTGCGGGCAATCGCAACGCCCTCCTCAACGCGGCCTTGCAATGCGACGGCCCGCGCAAGTGAAAGCTCGATGGCGTCGATCGGCGTTCGGTCCGGGGACGCCAGCGCCGCGACGATGGCCTGGCCCTCCCGTAGCTCCCGCTCTGCCGTGACGGCATCGCCGCGTGCCAGGGCGATCAGTCCCTGCCCGAGGTGCTGTCGCGCGAACTCCGAGTGACCCGGCGGCAGGAGTTCACGCCGAACCGCCATGGATTGTTCCAGGAAACGTTCGGCGCTGTCGGGGTCGCCCGCCTCGAGGTGCGCCATGCCGTGGATCGCCATCGACCGCGCCGTCCAGCGATGGTTATCGCCCACCAGGGCCCGGTTGGTCCGCAGCGCCCGCGCCGTCAGTTCCAGCGCGCGCACGGTCTGGCCGCGCACCCGCGCCACCCGGGCCAGGGCGATCTGGCCACGCGCCACCGCGGCATGCCCGTCGGCGCCAAACACGGATACGAATTCGTCCAGGGTCTGCTGCCACATGGCTTCGGCCTGCGCCAGGTCACCGCGGTCGAAATGCAGGCCGGCGAGATTGTTTCGCGTCTGCGACAGCTCGAAGATCGGGCTGCCGAGACGCGCCTGCATGGCCAGCGCTTCTTCGTACAGCGGCCGGGCCTCGTCCAACCGCCCCATGGCGTGCAGTCCCCACGCCATGTTGTTGAGCAACCACGCGGTATCGCCGTGACCTTCCGGATGCGCGATGCGCAGCCGTGCGAGCGCTTCCCGGAACACCGGTTCCGCCTCCGTGCGACGCCGTAAGCCGTTGAGGGTCACCGCAACGTCGCTGAGTGCGCTCGCGTGCTCGGCCGGGGTGCCGACCTCCCGCCACACGACCTCCGCGCGCTCGCTCCAGTCCAGCGACTCTTCGAGCCGGCCGAGCCCATGGGTTACCGTGCCAAGCAACCTGAGCGCCTCGGCCTCCTGCGGGCGGACGTCCAGCACTTCCGCCAGCTCGAGCGCGGCGAGTCCCTGTGCATACCCCTCCTCGTAAGCGCCCCAGCTGGTGTAGGCGTCCGCGAGGGCAAGCCGCACCCGCAACGCCACCTCAGGCTCGTCGAGCAATTCCTCTTCCAGGCGTTCGGCCGCACGATCGAGCAATTCACGCACCGACACGAGACGGGAGGCGTCGGCACTTGCGCTGGTGCGTCCCAGCACCGAGGCGGTGAACTCGGCCGCGTTGTTCGCCCGCGCCTCGGCGGCCAATGCGATATCGCGCTGCTCGGCCAATCGCCAGGTGAACAGCGCCGCCGCGCCGAGCGCCAGCAGCAGTGCCAGTGCCGAGACGGGCACCGCGACGTTGTGACGACGCAGGAACTTGGCGCTGCGATAGCGGAACGAATCGGGCCGCGCGCGGACCGGCAGGTGCGCCAGCGTGCGTTCGATGTCCTCGGCCAGGGCCTTGGCCGACGCATAGCGACGCTCCGGCTCCTTGCGCAGCGCCATGAGCACGATGTTGTCCAGGTCGCCGGACAGCTCGCGCGCCAGTCTTGCCGGCGTCAGCCGGTCGCCCCGGGACTGCGCGGCCGCGATGCGCCGGCTGCTGGTGCCGGTGACCGCGCTGCTGGGCGGCGTCGGCTCACCCTCGACGATCTCCCGGGCGAGCGCGACCGCGCTGGACGGTTCATTGTCGTAGGGCGCACGGCCCGTCAGCAGGTCGTACAGCAGCACGCCGAGGGCATACACGTCGGTGGCGGTGGTGACCGGACCGCCGGTGATCTGCTCGGGACTGGCGTGGCTCGGCGTGAGCACCCGGTGGCCACTGCGGGTCAGCCCGGCGCCGCCTTCCACCATCTTGGCGATGCCGAAGTCGAGCAGCCGCGGCTCGCCCTGCTCATCGACCAGGATGTTGCTGGGTTTCAGGTCACGGTGCACCACGAGGTTGCGATGCGCGTAATCGACCGCATGGCACACTTTCGCCATGAGCTTGAGGCGGGCCCGGGTGTCGAGTCCCTGCCGATCGCACCACGTGTCGATCGACTCGCCGTCGACGTATTCCAGCACGAGGTACGGCACACCCTCGTCGCTGCGCCCGCCGTCCAGCAGGCGGGCGATATTGGGATGGGACAGCCCGGCGAGAATCTGCCGCTCGGTCTCCAGTCGTGCCTTGGCATTGGCCGACACGAAGGCCGGGTTCAGCAACTTGACGGCAGCGCGTTGCTCGTATTCGCCGTCCGCGCGTTCGGCCATGAAGACCGCGCCCATGCCGCCATCCGCGATATGGCCGGTGATGCGCCACGCGCCGAGACGCTCCCCGATTCGCTCGCTGGGGCGAGCGCCGACCACCTCTGCGGCCGTGACCCCGACAACCTTGTGCAGGGACTGGTCGTCGATGGTGTCCTGCTGTAACAGGCGTTCGACCGCCTTGCGCTGAGCGGTATGCGCACCGCACTCGCGGTCGAGGAATTCGCCGCGCGCGGCCTCGGGGAGTTCGAGCGCCGCCTCGAAAAGTTGCTGCAGGCGCTGCCAGTCCCCCACGTCCATCAGGCCGATTGCCCCTCGGAGTCGCCCGCGAGGCGCTCCTTCAGCCAGGCCCGCGAAAAACGCAGTTCGCGATGCACGGTCGCTTCGGAAAGGCCCAGGACCGCGGCCATCTCGTCGTACTTGAGGCCACCGAAATAGTGCAACTCGACGATCCTCGCCTTCCGGGCGTCGTGCGCCTTGAGAGCCGTCATGGCGTCGTCTAGATCCAGCAGGTCGACCGTCTGCTCGGCCCCGGGCGTCTGCCCGGCCCCGGGCGCCTGGTCCGACAAGGTCACGCGAACGACATCGCCGCCGCGCTTGTCACGCCGCCCGCTCCGGGCGTGGTCCACCAGCACCCAGCGAATCGTGGTGGTCATCACCGCGAGAAAGTGGGCCCGGTCCTGCCAGCTGATCTGGTTGTCCACCAGTCGCAGCAATGCCTCGTTGATCAACGCGGTCGGTTGCAGGGTATGCCCCGATGGCTGGCCATGAAATTCGCGCCGGGCAATGCGGGCCAGTTCGTCATAGACGAGCGGCAACAATTCGTTGAGCGCATCGGCTTCCCCGCCTTGCCAGCGCGACAACAACTGCGTGATTCCCTGCGGCGGCGACATGACTCTCCCCTGTGGTGCGAGGGGTCGAGATTAGCCGAGGGCGCCCCCAGCAACAATCTTTCGAAACGTCATGTCGAGTCTTGCCGTGCAAACAAAACCCGGACGGAATGAGGGAATTCCCCGTCCGATAGCGTTTACCTGAGTGAGACAACGAAAAAACTTCCCCGGGAACCGAGAGTGTATTGACATGAACATGATGCGTGGCGCGATGAAATCAGCTGTCCCGATGCTTCTTTCCTGCTTGCTGCTAGCCGGCTGCGGCGGGGGTGGCTCCTCGGCCGGGGACGGCTCGGGTGACGGTGGCGGCGGCTCCGGCGGTGGCTCCGGCGGTGGCTCCGGCGGTGGCTCCGGCGGCGGCAGCACCAACACCGCACCCGTCATCTCCGGCACGCCCGCCACGTCGGTCGTTGTAGGCGCGGACTACACCTTCATCCCCACGGCCAGCGACGCCGACGGCGACTCTCTGACCTTCGATGTGGACGGCGCGCCCGACTGGGCCGCTTTCGATCCGGCCACCGGCACACTCAGCGGCACGCCGTCGAACCTTGATGTCGGGCCCTTCGGCCCGATCGTCATCTCGGTCAGCGACGGCACGGCCGACACATCGCTCGCGTCGTTTTTCATCACCGTTCCGGCGCCTTTCGAACTGCTGAGCAGCGAACTCGGCACGGCCTCGATCGATGACATCGACGCCGCCTTCATGGCCAATGGTGATGGCGTGGCCGTGTGGCAGTTCGACTTGCAGAGCAGCGAGGCACTGCACTACTCGGTTTACACCGCCGCCACGCAAAGCTGGTCCGCCAGCCAGGAACTCGTCAGCGCTCCGCCGCCGGGGGGATATTCGTTCGTGCTTGCCGGGGGCAGCGATTCTGTTTCCGTCCTGTTTTCTCAGCGGAATCAGAACGGCTCCGAACTCTTCGCAACGACGTTCGCCAACGGCGCTTTTTCCACGCCGCAGAGTCTCGATGAAACCACCAACCGTTTCCTCAGTTTAGACAACCTGGCGCTGATCTCGTCGGGATCAGGTTACGTCGCTGCATGGCGACGCCAGGAATCATTCGACCCGGTGACCTTTGATCGAGAAAGCACGATCCGGGCCGCACAGCTTGCCGCTGTCGGCGCCGGCTGGAGCGGAATCCAGAGCCTGAACGCCCCGAGCGATTCTTTCCTGCCGGTGCTTGCGAGCGACGGCAGCTCGGCCATGGTCGCATGGACCGAAAACACCGCTACGGCCCGTAGTATCCGGATCACCCACACCGTCGGCTCGGGATGGAACCCGGTCCCGGCACTGATCGAGGACGTGAATTCTTCATCGCTCCCCGCGCTCGCGTCGAACGGCAGCGATTACCAGCTGGCCTGGATCGGGGATGACGGCGGCGTCGCCTCGGTCCTGGGAATGCGATTCTCCGGCAGCTTCGTCCAGTCGGCCGTCACGCCCCTGGAAAGCAGCGCCGACGTCGTCCGCGACGTGCGTATGATCAGCAACGGCAGCGACTACCTCGTCACCTGGACGGCCGCAGGAAACTCGCTTCGTGCCACGGTGGGCTCGATCGACACGGGCTTCGACGCACCGACCACGATCAACAATGGTGCCAGGAGTCCCAGCCAGGTCACGTTGACCAACAACGGGTCGCAGTATCTCGTGTCATGGAGCCAGTTTGACAGCCGGACTCGCGCCTGGGCGAATCTCCATGATGGCGCGTGGCAGACCCCACTGGCCCTCGACACCGGGACCGAGTCCGCGAGCAGCGTCGAGGCGGCCCCCAACGCCACCGGTTTTGTCGTGAACTACACGCAATCCCCTGCGCCGAACACTACCCGGGACCTGTTCGGCTATCGCCTGGACGCGGCCACCTGGGGCAGCGGCGCGCCGGTCCTGCTCGAGACCCTGCCCGATTCTCCGGAGCGCCTTGTCGCTGTCGGCAGCGGGATCGACGCTTTCGCCTACTGGTCCCAGCAACCATCCGACGACAGCGGCACGCAGGTGTATGTGTCCCGTAGCGACGCCCCGTTCACGAGCCCGAGCGCGCTCGTGAGCCTGCAACCCGGGTCGAGTGTGCGCCCGGCCCGCCTGGTGACTAACGACGGGGGCCTGACGCTGGCCGTCTGGACTCAGCGAAACGGTGCCGACACAAGCACCTACGCAAGCACAAGGGGCGCCAGCGGCGACTGGAGCGACCCGGTCGAACTCGGCTTGAGTGTGCAAGAAGACGACAGCATCGCTGCCAGTGACTCCGGGTTCGCCATCATCGGAAGCCGGGGAAGCCGCGCTGACGGGAACTACGACGTCGTGGTGCGCGTATTCGACGGACAGGCATGGAGCCCGGTGACCGCGATCGACGCCACATTGACGGGGTTTCCGCAAAGCATCGCGATCGCGAGCAACGGCACGGGTTACATGGCGGCGTGGGCACAAGCATCCCTGTTCTCCGACACATCGTTCGACCGGAATCGGGCGTGGACGAGTCTTTACGAGAACGGTGCCTGGGGCGGGCCTGTGCAGATCGATGACGGCGCGGAGTTCGTCCAGCGGGTCAAAATCGGCTCCAACGGCACGGGCTATGCCACCGCCTGGAACAACCTGGAAAATACCCTGCCGGTGAACATCTTCGACGGGACGGCATGGAGCGGTCACACGATCATAGGTTCTGACGGTGCGAATGGCTCGCCAGAAATCACTTCCGATGGGACCGGGTACATGATTTACTGGTCCCACAACCCCGCGGGAGACGTCTTCAGGAATGCGTACGCCAGCGTTTCTCCTACCGGTGCAGTTGGTGATTTCACCACGGCGCGCGTGAGCGACGATTCTGCGACGGTCGCTTCTCCAATCCTGGTCGCGTCGGACGGCACGGGCTATGGACTGGCCTGGTCTACCCGCCCGACGACCGGGTTTTCCAACGACATATACGCAAGCCTGTGGAACGGCAGCGCCTGGTCTTCACCCGAACTGCTCGACAACGACACGATCTCGACAACATTGCGCGCGCTGGTCGCCAACCCGGTCACCGGCGGTTACGCAATCAGCTGGGAATCCAGGGACGATGCCGACTTCACGTCGTCCACCCTGCGCGCGAATGTGCACGACGGCTCCGCGTGGCTGGGCGCCCAGGCAGTGGGAACCAGTGACGCACTGCTGAACCAGGCTTTCAGCGGCGGACTTGCCGCCAACGATACGGGTTTCGGCATCGCCTGGGTACAGCAGGATGGCTCGGGCAGCGGCTTCCCACAGGTCCATTACGGCACCTTCGACGGCACCGACTGGTCCAGCGTACAGCTCGAGAACCAGGCGGGCTTCGCAGACGACCCGTTGATCAGCAGCGACGGCGACACCTTCACGGTCCTCTGGCGCCAGGAGGATCCGACCGGGCTTCCGTCGGTGCTGCTGCCCTGGGCCTACGCCGAGTTGCCCTGAACCTCGAAGCCATCGGAGCGGCCTGGCTGCAGATCAGCCAGGCCGCTCCTGCCGGCGCGAATCGCGTCTACCCCGCAGCCTGGCTCAACGGCTCACCCCGTCGCAGCCAGGCGCGGAACCTCGGCGGCGCCATCGGCTTGCAGAACAGGTATCCCTGCAGGTAATCGCAACCGTAGCCTCGAAGCCGTTGCGCCTGGGTGGCGGTCTCCACGCCCTCGGCCACGATCTCGAGACCGAGTGAATGGCCCATCTCGATGATCGCCCGCACGAGCGTGCCGATGCGGTCGTCTTCCTCGAGGCCATGAATGAACACCCGGTCGATCTTGAGGACATCGATCGGCAGCTTGTGCAGCAGGTGCAGTGACGTGGCACCGATGCCGAAATCGTCGATGGCGATCTTGATGCCCTTGCCGCGCAGCTCCTCGAGCTTGGCGAGCAGCTTCTGACTGGGATCCAGGAACAGTCGCTCCGTCAGCTCGAGCTGGACCTGCGCGGGAGGCAAACCGACCTCCTCGAGTTGCTGAAGCAGGTTGCTCACGAAGTCGTCCGCGCGGATTTCGAGCGCCGATACATTCAATGAGAGCCGCAAGCCGGCAGTGTCCGGATCATTGGCGGCGGCAAGGCTCGCCGCACGATTCATCGACAGCCCGAGGGCACGGATCAGGCCGGCATCCTCGGCCAGCGTCACGAAGGTCGAGGGGGGAATCATGCCCATCTCAGGATGCCGCCAGCGCGCCAGGGCTTCCATGCCGACCACTCTTCCGTCCGAGGCCGAAACGAGCGCCTGGAAGACCGGCTGGACCCGGTGCTGGCTGATGGCCACGCGAAGTTCTTCCTCGAGATACAGGCGCGAGTCGTCGAAGCGCTGGTGGGTCTTGTCGAAGAAATGATAGGTGTCGCGACCGGCCTGCTTGGACGCATAGAGCGCGATGTCGGCCTTGCGCACGAGGTCGTCCATCTCCCGCCCGTCGCCCGGGTACATGGCGATGCCGATACTCGCAGTGACCATGGTCTGTCGCCCGGCCAATGCCATCGGCTCGCTCAGGCGCGCGCGCAGCTTCCGAATCACGACCGCCGCATCGGTGCTCCCCGTCAGGCCGGTCAGCACTAAAGTGAACTCGTCTCCTCCCATGCGCGCCAGCGTGTCGCAACCGCGTACCGAGCTCTGCAACCGGTGTGCGATGGTGCGTAACAGGTCGTCGCCGGCCGGATGCCCGAGCGTGTCGTTGATCCGCTTGAAATGGTCGATGTCGAGAAAGACCACCGCGACCTGGGCCAGGCTGCGGCTGGCCTGCTCCAGCGCCATGGTCAACCGGTCCCGGAACAGGATCCGGTTCGGCAGCCCGGTCAGCGCGTCGTAATGCGCCATCTGGTAAAGGTGTGCTTCCTTGCGTTTCGTCATCTCGCTCAGAAGGGTCTGGGCATTGCCGATCCCGGCGTACGAACCGTCCGCGCCGACCACCAGGAATCCGTCGAGCATCTGCTGCAAGCCCGCCGCAACCAGGGTCTGGGCGAGATCATCGATATCGGTCGTCGCATGCACGATGATCGGGTCGGGGTCCATCAGGTGGCGGATTTCGCGGCGGCCGAAAAGGTCGCGGCGAAAGGGGCGACTGAACATCTCCACCATGGACTGGCGATTCACCAGGCCGACGGGACGGCCCTGGTCGATCACGGGAATGACGCGCAGATCATGGTCGGCGAGAAACAGGTCGAGGACTTCGCTCGCCACGCGATCCGGGTCGACGGTCGTCCCCGACTCGATGATCCCGTCGAGTGACAGTCCCCTGGACGACGATGCTCGCAAAAGGTCCACGGCATGCCGCGACGGTGTGCCTTGATTATTCGCGGGATCATCGGCGGCTGGATCCGTCGCGACCGGATCACCAGACGGCGGGACTAGAAGCGGCATCGTTCGCTTACCTGGGTGTATGCGCCCCTTAGCGGCTCTTGTAAGCCGCCCTTGATAGCGAAAATGCCGGTGTCACAAAGAATTCATATCCGGGCGGCGAATTTCACGGCGGCCGAGCAGTTGGCGAAAAAAACGCCGGCGGCCGCAGGAGGCTTCCCCCGGGGTCCTTTGACAAGGCGACACCATCCTGCAAGCATCATCGCTTGACCCGATCTCCAATTAGCCGAGCAACCCGACATGGCAGCCTTCGCTGACTGGATCGCTGCCCACGAAATACTGGTCCGCGGGGCCGCGTTCGTCACCGTCTTCGCCCTGATGGCGACCTGGGAACTTCGCGCCCCGGCGCGCGCCCTGACCCTCTCCAGGAGCCTCCGCTGGGGGAACAATATCGGCCTGGTGGTCCTCAATACCGTGCTGCTGCGCCTGGTCTTCCCGGCCGCGGCGGTCGGCATGGCCGCCTGGGTGGCCGGCGAGGGCTGGGGCGTCCTGAACCAGGTGGCCTTGCCTGCGTGGCTGGCGGTCGTCCTCGCAGTCGTGGTGCTCGACTTCGTCATCTGGCTGCAACACGTGATGGTGCACGCGATCCCGGCGCTCTGGCGCCTGCATCGGGTGCATCACGCGGATCTCGATTTCGACCTGACCACCGGCGCACGCTTCCATCCGCTGGAGATCTTGCTGTCGATGCTGATCAAGTTCGCCGCCATCGCCCTGCTCGGCCCGCCGGTGGTCGCCGTCGTCATCTTCGAGGTGCTGCTCAACGCGACTTCCATGTTCAACCACGGCAATGTCCGTCTCCCCGGCCGTGTGGAGCGAGTGCTGCGCTGGTTCCTGGTGACACCGGACATGCACCGGGTACACCATTCCGTCGAGGACGACGAAACGAATTCCAACTTCGGTTTCAGCCTGCCCTGGTGGGACCGCCTGTTCGGCACCTACCGCGCCCAGCCCCGGGCGGGGCATACGGGGATGACCATCGGCATCCATGGCTGCACCGACCCGCGCCAGGCCTGCTGGCTGACCGGGCTGCTGGCGCTGCCGTTTCGCGGCCGGATCAGCGGCTACACGATCAATCGCCGTTCGTGGGACCCGCCGGAGCCGGAGAATGAGCCGTAACGGTCTCGATCTGCACCCTGGATTCCAGGGTGCGATGCACAGGGCACATGTCGGCGATTTCGTGCAGCCTGGCCCGCTGGGCCTCGTCCAACGCGCCGGTGACGTGTACTTCCCGGCGGAAACGATCCACCTTGCCCTCGCGCGTGCCGCAGTCCGCGCAGTCCGCCGCATGGATCCGGTCATGGCGCACCGTCACGTCGATCGCCTCGGCCGGCCATTTCTTGCGCGCCAGGTACATCTGCAGCGTCATGGACGTGCAGGCCGCCAACGCGGCGCCCAGCAGGTCGTAGGGACCGGGTCCAGCGCCGTCACCACCCAACGAAACCGGCTCATCGGCGATCAATGCATGTCCGGCGACCTGCAACTCGGTCCGGAAGGCGCCCATCCCGGTGTGGGCGAAAATCCTGCCTTCTTCCTGCGGTGCGTCCTGCGGAGCCGCGGCCGTCGAGACGTCCTCCTCGGGCAGGTAGCGCGAGGCCCACGCGGCAACCACCTCTGCGACGTAGCGGGAATCGGCCGTCCCGGTGAGCAGGTGGTTTGCCCCGTCGAGACTGACGAAGCTCTTCGGGTGCAGCGCGTGGCTGAACAGTTCGCTGGCATTGTCGATCGCCACCACCTCGTCCTGCGGCGAATGCATGACCAGCATCGCGCGACGCAGTTTGCGTAACGACCGCGGCATATCGTGTTTGCGCAGGTCCTCGATGAATTGCCGCTTGATATTGAACGGCCGTCCGCCGAGGTCCACGGTCGCCTCGCCGTCCTGCATGATCGACTCGCGATCCGGGCCAAACAGCTTCTCGACGTGATCCGCGCGCGCCGGCGCGCCGATCGTCGCCACCGCCACGCATTCCTCTATCCGGGCCGCCGCCTCCAGTGCGGCGGTGCCGCCCAGGGAATGGCCGACCAGCAAGCGCGGCGCACGGGCCTCGCTGCGCATCCAGTCGGCGGCCGCCAGCAGGTCCTCGATGTTGCTGGAGAAGTTAGTGTCGGCAAAATCTCCCGCGCTCTCACCGATCCCGGTGAAATCGAAGCGCAATACGCCGAAGCCGCGCTCCGCGAGGGCGCGTGAAATCCGCGTCGCCGCCGCGATGCTCTTGCTGCAGGTGAAGCAATGGGCAAACAGGGCCCAGGCGTGCGGCGCGCCGTCCGACGGTCGCGTGATGCGGCCCACGAGCCATTCTCCCCCGGTTCCCATGAAGCGAATGCGCTCTTCGGCCATCAATTTCCCCTCCGCGTGTTTCGTATGCCGCTACCTGTAAGACCCGGCTGCATGCCGAAAGCTTACGGGCCGCGACACGCGATTTCACGGGGACGGGCACACGGCCATCAAAATCGGTTGCGTCTCGGGACTCGGATCCCTAGCGATCCAGGTCGTCGATCAGCATTTCCATCTCCTCGATCTCGCGGCGCTGCGCTGCGATGATCTCGTCCGCGAGTTCCCGCACCCGCGGATCCTCGATGGTGGCGCGTTCACTGGTCAGGATTGCAATCGAGTGGTGCGGAATCATGGCCCGCATGTACGACACCTCGTCCACCGTAGCCTGGCTCCGCACGAGCCATAAAGATGCCGCGAATACCACGGCGCCCAGCACGTAGATGGCAATGTTCACGCGACGATCCGAATACATGTTCCACATGAAGCTCAGCATGACGATCGCCATGGATGCACCCATCAACAGGGCCATGTACAGGCGGGTCTCGCTGAAAAAGAGGTGCCCGAACTCGTAAGTGTTCAAGTACATGAGGCCGAACATCACGACGGTCGAGGTGGCGATCATCGCGGCGAATCGCAGGTAAGATTTCATGGATGCTTCCTTCTGAATGACCGGACCGCAGGCATCGGCCGTGCGGAAGACGGTCGGCCTGCCTTTGCATCAAGTATAGGCAGGCCGAGGCAGGGCGCAGTCAGGACAACGCGGCGCGCGCCACATGTATCGCCCGATTGACAGCGCTGTCAACTTCGTCGAGCATGCTCAACCATGACGCATTACACAACGATGTGCGCGGAGTAGCGCATTGAATTCCCAGGCGGCTTCGCTGCTGGTCATATTCGGCGCCACGGGCGACCTGGGGCAGCGGATGCTGTTGCCTTCGCTGCACAGCCTCGAGCGTGACGGCCTGCTCCCGGAATCGCTGCAGATTCTCTGCTGCGCTCGCAGCAACCTCGATCGCGAGGCTTTTCACGCCCAGGTTGCCGAATCGATCACGCGAAGAACCCCGCCCCAGGATCGAAGCGAGGACAGCGTGCAACGCCTGCTCGCCCGGGTCGACTATCTTCCGGTCGATCTTGAGGACCAGGAGTCGATAAACCGCTTGACCCGCCTTGTGACCGAGCGGCGCACCGGCGAGGTGCTGTTTCACCTGTCGACGGCCCCGCGCTGGTACGGCCACGTGTGCGCCGCACTCGGCGCGGCCGGACTGACTGGCCCGGGCACGCGGGTGATGATGGAAAAACCGATCGGACACGACTTCGCCAGCTCCGTCGGCATCAACGATGCCGTCGCCACGACCTTCGACGAAGGCCGCATCTACCGAGTAGACCATTACCTCGGCAAGGAAGGCGTGCAGAACCTGCTGGCCCTGCGATTCGGCAATGCGCTGTTCGAACCCCTGTGGAACGCCAGGCATATCGAGCAGGTGCAGATCACCGTGGCCGAGACCGTCGGAGTCGAGGGTCGTGCCGGTTATTACGACGAGTCCGGCGCCATGCGCGACATGGTGCAGAACCACCTGCTCCAGTTGTTGTGCCTCACCGCGATGGAACCGCCCTCGCGATTCGACCCGAGCGCGGTGCGTAACGAAAAAATCAAGGTCCTGCGCTCACTGCGGCCCATCCAGGGCGCCGACATCGCCACCCACAGCGTGTCCGGCCAGTACAGCGCGGGAGCCGTGGACAGCGTGGCCGTGCCCGGTTACATAGAGGAACTCGGCGCACCCAGCCGCACCGAGACCTTCGTCGGCCTGCGGGCCCATATCGACAACTGGCGCTGGTCGGGCGTGCCTTTTTACCTGCGCACCGGCAAGCGCATGGCGCGACGTTGCAGCGAGATCTGCCTCCAGTTCCGCGCCGTCCCGCATTCGATCTTCGCCAACGGGGGAGCGCGAGTGGAGCCGAATGCCCTCGTGATCCACCTGCAGCCAGAAGAACACATCTCCCTGCACCTCATGAACAAGGCGCCGGGTCTCGACCGCGGCGGGCTGCGCTTGTCCCAGGTGGCCCTGGACCTGGATCTCGATGACGCCTTCGAAGACGTGCGCCGGCGCGGCGCCTATGAACGCCTGTATATCGATGCCATCGAAGGCAACAGCACCTTGTTCGTCCGCCGTGACGAGGTGGAAACCGCCTGGCACTGGGTGGACGAGATCCTGTCGGGCTGGCGGAACAACGAACATGGCCCGAAACGCTACCAGGCCGGCACCTGGGGGCCCAGCAGCGCCGTGACGCTGACCGAGCGCTACGGTCACAGCTGGCGCGAGTGAATCTCGACGTGAGCTGGACGGAATCGAGCCATGCCGACGCCGAGACGCTTGCGACCCGGGTCGCAGGGCAGTTCGAGGCCCTGGTTCGTGAAGCGCTCGACTCGAGCGGCAAAGCCGTGCTGGCCCTGGCCGGCGGGCGCACGCCTTTTCCGATCTATCGCTGCCTCGCAGAGGCCCGGCTGGACTGGTCGAGAGTATCCCTGGTCGCGACTGATGAGCGTTGGGTGCCGGCGGGTCACCCCGCGCGTAACAGCCGCGAAGTGCGTAACGCCTTCGGCGCGGCTGCCGGCGTGCACGTGCTCGAACTGGTCCCGGCAGCCGTGGGACCCGACGCCGACGCCAATGCCGAACAGGGCGAGACCACGATGGGCGCGGTCAGCGAGCCTTTCGATGCCGTTCTGCTCGGCATCGGGGCCGATGGCCATTTCGCCTCGCTGTTCCCAGGCGCCGCAGAGCTGGCCGCCGGCCTGGATCCGGCCAGTCGCCGATCCGCCCTGGTGGTGAACCCGGTCCCGCTGCCGCCGGAAGCCCCCTATCCCCGGGTGTCGCTCACCCTGGCCCGACTGATGCGTACGAAGCGGCTCTTTCTCGTCGCCACCGGCGACGCCAAGCGCGCCGTTCTCGACCAGGCCCAGTCGCAGCGCAACGGGCCGGACCTGCCGGTCGCGACTCTGTTGCGGCGCGCTACGGTGCCAATCGAAATCCACTGGAGTCCATGATGCCGATTCATCCCGTCATCGAAGCCGTCACGGAACGGATCCGGATCCGCAGCCATCCCAAGCGCAATGCTTACCTGGCGAAGATCGACCGGGCGCGCAGCCAGGGCCCGGCACGCGGCAACATCAGTTGTGGCAACCTCGCACACGGCTTCGCGGCCTCCGCCGGCGACAAGCCGGTGCTGCGCGGGCTGCAACGGCCCAACCTCGGCATCGTGACTGCCTTCAACGACATGCTCTCTGCGCATCAGCCGCTCGAGCGCTATCCCGCGCTGATCAAGCTGGCCGCACGCCAGGCCGGCTGCACCGCCCAGGTTGCGGGGGGCGTACCCGCGATGTGCGACGGCGTCACCCAGGGTCGGCCCGGCATGGAGCTGTCGCTGTTTTCCCGCGACACCATCGCGCTGGCCACCGCCGTGGCCCTTTCACATGACATGTTCGACGCCGCCGTAATGCTGGGCGTCTGCGACAAGATCGTCCCTGGCCTGCTGATCGGCGCGCTCAGCTTCGGTCATCTCCCGGTCATCATGATTCCGGCCGGGCCGATGCCTTCCGGCATCCCCAACCGCGAGAAGGCACGCATCCGCAAGCTTTATGCCGAGGGCAAGGCCAGCCGGGAAGAACTGCTGGAAGCCGAGTCCCAGTCGTACCATGGTCCCGGCACCTGCACCTTCTACGGCACCGCCAACTCGAACCAGATGTTGATGGAGGTCATGGGCCTGCACATGCCCGGTACGGCCTTCGTCAACCCAAACACGCCTCTGCGTGACGCTCTCACGGCGGCCGCCGCAGAACGCGCGTGCACGATCACCGCCCTCGGCGATTGCTACACGCCCATCGGCCGGACCATCGATGAGAAGGCGATCGTCAACGCCATGGTCGGCCTGGCCGCGACGGGAGGATCCACCAACCACGCCATCCATCTCGTCGCGATCGCCCGCGCCGCCGGACTGGTGATCGACTGGAGCGATCTCGACGAGCTCTCCCGCGTGACCCCGCTGCTGACGCGGATCTACCCCAATGGCAGCGCGGACGTGAATCACTTCCATGCGGCCGGGGGATTCGGGTTGCTGATCCGGGAACTGCTGGGTGCCGGATTGCTCCATCCGGATATTGCCTGCGTGCACGGTGGCGACTTGTATGCGCAGGCGCGCGAGCCCTGGCTCGACGGTGCACAGCTCTGCTGGCGGGAGCCGCCGACAGCGTCTCTCGACATCGACGTGCTGCGAACTGCCGCAAGTCCTTTTGCGCCCGAGGGCGGAATCCGCCTCTTGCAGGGCAATCTCGGCCGGGCGGTGGTCAAGATCTCGGCGGTGGCGCCGGAGCACCGCGCCATCCAGGCGCCGGCCCGCGTCTTCGATTCCCAGGACGCCCTGCTGGACGCATTCCGGGATGACACGCTCACAGGTGATTTCGTCGCAGTCATACGCGGCCAGGGCCCGCGCGCAAACGGCATGCCGGAGTTGCACAAGCTCACGCCTGTCCTGTCGTTGCTGCAGGACCGTGGCCAGCGCGTCGCACTGCTGACCGATGGCCGCATGTCCGGCGCGTCCGGCACGGTGCTGGCGGCGATCCACGTCGTGCCCGAAGCCGTAGCGGATGGCGCCATCGGCCGCGTGGTCGACGGCGACCCGATCTCGATCGATGCCGAGCAAGGGCGACTCGATGTCGATGTCGAGCCAGCCACGCTGGCCGCGCGAACGCCCGCCCCGCTGGAACTGGAGACGCATCACGTCGGTTACGGGCGAGAGATGTTCGGCTTGATGCGCAGAGGCGCCGGCAGCGCGGAACAAGGCGCCTGCGCGTTGTTCGACGGAGACTAGTACGCGGGCGCTGGTCGCCGATATCGGCGGCACGAACGCACGGTTTGCCCAGACGAGGAAGCGCAATGAACAAGTGGGATCCGACAAGTCGTGCAGCCGCGGTCGACGCCATTCTGCAACGAGCTCCGGTCTTGCCGGTGCTGACGATCGAACGTCTGGACGATGCAGTTCCGCTGGCACGCGCGCTCGTGGACGGCGGCCTGCCCGTCCTCGAGGTGACGTTGCGCAGCGACGCCGCTCTGGAGGCGATCGCCCTTATTCGCGAGGAGGTTCCGACCGCGATCGTCGGCGCCGGCACGATACTCGACCCCGCGGGGCTGCAATCAGCCGCACAAGCCGGGGCGATGTTCGCGATCTCCCCCGGCGCCAGCGAAGCCTTGTACGTCGCCGGGGCGGAAAGCGCGATACCCTTCATTCCCGCGATCGCGACGGCCACCGAGCTGCTGCACGGCATCGCGGCGGGCCATCGTCGTTTCAAGTTTTTCCCGGCCGAGGCCGCGGGCGGAGTCGCCGCACTCAAGGCCTTTTCAGGTCCGTTTCCCGATGTCCGCTTCTGCCCGACGGGCGGCATCGACGCAGTCCGCGCGCCCGCCTACCTGGCCCTCGGCAACGTGGTGACGGTCGGCGGGTCCTGGATGGTGCCGGCGGACGCCGTGCGCGCTGGCGACTGGCCCCGCATCAGGTCGCTCGCCGAGCACGCCAGCCGGCTGCGCACGGCGCCTTGAGTCCGCGCCCGACGCGCTACGGCTCGAGGCGATACACGCGCACGTAATCCACGAGCATTCGCTGCGGGAAGATGTCGTCATCGATGCCGTCGCGGCTGCGCATGACGTCCAGCGCCCGGATCACGACCCGGTCCTCGACCAGCACATCGAACACGCGCTCGCCCCCGCCGATCGGCTCGTGTTCGGCAAAATGGAAGGTGATGTCGTAACGACCGTTCGGCACAGGCCTCTCAACCCGCAGCGCGCCTTCGCGGAACGTCTCGTAAAGGACGGGGTCCTGGGAGCCTTTGACGTGATCGAGCGTGCCCGTTATTCCTCCGCTGAGCGAGGACTCGGCCTCGTAAGCCGTACCGTCCGTCGCCTGGTAGGCCGGGCCGCCGACGTTGACGGCCCATACCATCGGGCGTTCATCTGCCTGGGCCAGGCCTCCCTTGAGGGTGAATACAACGGATGCCGTCATGGCGAGAATAGCTGCAGATTTCGGGTTCATTGTTGCACTGCGCCTAAGAACATGATGATGCTGCGATTGCAGCACGAGTGACCCTGTCCGGTCCGCCGCGGGCCGCTGGTGCGCGCGTTCGTGACCGGTCCCCTTCGCAACGGTTTACCTAGTGCTGACAGCGCTGTCAACTTTGACTAGAATGGCGCGCATGTTTGACCATGCAGAAAACGGCCAACGGGTCCGCGGCGAATTCGTGGATATCGCCGGCGAACGCTATTACGCAATTCGGCACGTCGACAAGATGCAGCCGTTCTTCGTCAGCGTTGTTTCCAGCGATGACCACTGGCTGTTCGCGTCATCCACGGGCGGCCTTACCGCGGGTCGCGTGTCTCCCGCGAACGCCCTGTTTCCGTACGTCACCGTCGACAAGATTCACGAGAGCATCACGCACACCGGCAGTCGCACCTTGTTGCGCGTCTACGGGGAGCACGGTTTCGAGCTCTGGGAACCCTTCAACCGCGAGCAGGCCGGCCGGCACCCGGTCACGCGGAACATCTTCAAGAACACCCTGGGCAACAAGTTGTGTTTCGAAGAGGTCAATCATGACCTCCAGCTGGCGTTTCGATACACCTGGATGACCAGCCGCGACTATGGCTTCGTAAGAAGCTGCGAGCTGGAGAACCTGGGAGCACGGACGCTGCGCATCGACCTGCTCGACGGCGTGCAGAACATCTTGCCCGCGGGCACACCGCTGTTCACCCAAACCAACGTCAGCAACCTGGTGGATGCCTACAAGTGGAACGAACTGGACGAGTCCACCGGGCTCGCCATCATGACCCTCTACTCCGCCATCACGGACCGTGCCGAGCCTGCCGAGTCGCTGAAAGCCACGACGGTATTCAACCTTGGCCTCCAGGATCCCACGATACTGATCTCCTCCGTGCAGATCGACGCTTTCCGTGCGGGCCTTGAACTGCAGCCGGAGCCTCACAAGCGCGGCATCCGCGGCGCATATCTTGTCGGCGTCCCGCTCCAGTTGCGCGACGGCGAAGTGCAACGCTGGCGCATCGTGGCCGACACCGCGAAGACGCAGAAGGATGTCGTCGCGCTCCGGCGGGCCTTGCGGGAAAAGGCCGAGATCGGCGACGCCATCACCCGCTCTGTCGAGGAAGGCAGCGACAAGCTGGCAAGGATCCTGGCGAGCGGAGACGGGTTCCAGGCCACCGCGGAGGAAGCGGTCTCGGTGCACCACTATGCGAACGTGCTGTTCAACGTTCTGCGCGGCGGCATCTTCTTCGACCAGTACACGGTTCGTTCGAGCGACTTCTCCCGCACCCTCCGGCACTTCAACCGGGAGGTCCACGCACGCCACCGGGAGCTGCTCGAAGGGCTGCCGCCGGAGCTGGGCGTGGAGGAGCTGCTGGCGCGGGTGGAGGCTTGCGGGGACCCGCAATTGCTGCGCCTTGCCGGCGAATACCTGCCCCTGACATTCGGCCGCCGGCATGGCGACCCCAGCCGGCCATGGAACCAGTTCGCCATCCGGCTCAAGGACGATTACGGCAATGCACTGCTGTCCTACGAGGGTAACTGGCGCGACATCTTCCAGAACTGGGAAGCCCTGGCGCTCAGCTTCCCCGGGTTCATCGGCAGCATGATCGCCAAGTTCGTCAATGCCTCGACGATGGACGGCTACAACCCCTACCGCATCACCAAGGAAGGGATCGACTGGGAGGTCGAGGACCCCGCCGATCCCTGGAGCTATATCGGTTACTGGGGCGACCACCAGGTCATCTATCTCCAGAAGCTGCTGGAACTCTCCAGCCAGTTTTATCCGGAGTGGTTGCCCGGCATGCTGCGCGCGCCCCGATTCTGCTACGCCAACGTTCCTTATCGGATCAAGCCCTTCGAAGCCTTGCTCGAAGACCCCAAGGCCACCGTGCTGTATGACGAGGACCTGGCGCAAAGGATCGAGCATCGCGTCGCCACGCTCGGCGCCGACGGCAAGCTGGTGCTCGGCTCCGACGGCCAGGTTCGGCTGGTGAACCTGCTGGAAAAGCTGCTCGTGACATTGCTGTGCAAGCTCGGCAACCTGGTCGTGGACGGCGGAATCTGGCTGAACACCCAGCGGCCGGAGTGGAATGACGCCAACAACGCGCTGGTCGGTCACGGATTGTCGGTGGTGACCCTCTGCTACATGCGTCGCTACGTGCGTTTCCTCTCCCGGCTGCTCGCGACGGAGGACGGCTCATTCACGCTATCCGCCGAGGTGAAGCAGTGGCTCACGGACACGGCGTCCGCCCTGCACGGTCTTCGCGCGCAGCTGCAGCCCGGTCGCGCCAGCGCCGAACTGCGCTACCGGGCGCTGGCCGAACTCGGGCAGGCTGCGAGTCGCTATCGGGATGCCGTGTACGGGCTCGAGGGTTTTTCGGGCCAAATCGAGCAGCCGGCGAGCGAGATCCGCCTCATGCTGGAGGATGCGCTCGCAGTGATCGACCACGGCGTCGAGGCCAACCGCCGCGAAGACGGCCTGTTCAATGCTTACAACCTCATGGACTTGCGCGACGGCGCTGCAGAGACCGAAAGCCTTTACCCGATGCTCGAGGGCCAGGTGGCAGCGCTCAGCTCAGGCGCAATTCCCGCTGCGGAGGCGGCGACGCTGCTGGAGTCCCTCTTCGGCAGCAGCCTCTACCGCCCCGACCAGCACAGTTTCATGCTCTACCCGGACCGCAAGCTGCCATCTTTTCTGGAAAAGAACCGCATCAGCGCCGCCGAAGCCGAAGCGATTCCGATGCTGCGCCGGATGTTCGACAAGGGCGATGAGCGTATCGTGGCGCGCGACGCCGAGGGCTGTTATCGCTTCAGCTCGGAATTCAGGAACGTGAGCGATCTCCATGCGGAGGTTGACCTGCTCGTTGCCGAGTACGGCACAGAACTGGAGGCCGCACGCCCCGCCCTGGTCGCGCTCTATGAGTCGGTGTTTCATCACAAGGCTTTCACCGGCCGTTCCGGGACCATGTTCGGCTTCGAGGGCCTTGGCTCGATCTACTGGCACATGGTGTCCAAGCTGCTGCTGGCGGCGCAGGAGAATTTTTTCGCAGCTCTCGACCACGACGCTGACGCCGAAGTGCAGCAGCGCCTTGGGGATCTTTATTACCGGATCCGGGAGGGCATCGGCTTCAACAAGACCCCTGCCGAGTACGGCGCCTTTCCCACTGATCCTTACTCCCACACGCCGGGGCACGCGGGCGCGCGGCAGCCTGGCATGACCGGCCAGGTCAAGGAAGAGATCATCACGCGCTTCGGTGAGCTTGGCCTGCGCGTGGCGGACGGCCTGGCGCGCTTCGAACCGGCGCTGCTGCGTCGGCAGGAATTCAACGGCCAGTCGAGGGATTTCCGCTACCTGGACACCGAGAGCCGCTGGCAGCATATCGAGGTGCCGGCCGGCGCCCTCGCCTTCACCTGGTGCCAGGTGCCCGTCATCTACCGCCTGGGCGCCGTGAACTCGCCTGCACTGACCATCACCAGGAACGACGGCAGTGAACAACGCCTGGAGCAACTCAGCTTGACGGCGGAGGACAGCGCCGCGCTTTTCCGCCACGGCGGCAAGATTCGCCGCATCGAGCTGACCCTCGGCGCAAGCATGCTTTTCAATACACGGCACCACTGAGGACTGCCAATGTCCAATCACTACGCCCGAAAGACCTCGCTGGCGGGGATCGATGCATCTGCCGTCTCGCCCGAGGAGTTACAGCGCACGCTGCGGGAGATCCTGGCGGGAAAAATCCATGGGCTTTGTTTCAGCCCCTACCTCGAGGGCCAGGAACCGGGAACACAGTTGCAGGCCGACCAGCTGCGCGAGCGGCTCAGCATCATCCAGCCCTCGGTGCACTGGATCCGGACTTTCTCCTGCCGGGAGGGCAACGAGCTTACGCCACGCATCGCCAAGGAGGCCGGCCTCAAGACCCTGGTGGGCGTCTGGCTGGACGAAGATCGCACGGGGAACGAGGCCGACCTCGCTAATGCCGTCGAGGTAGCCCGGGCCGGCCATGCAGACATTCTCGCCGTGGGCAACGAGGTCCTGCTCCGCGGCGAGCTCTCGGAGGACGAGCTCATCGATTACATCGAGCGTGCGCGAGAGGCAGCCCCCGGAGTGCCCGTGGGCTATGTCGATGCCTACTTCAAGTTCGTCGATTATCCCCGCGTCACCGCAGCCTGCGACGTGGTGCTCGCCAACTGCTATCCCTTCTGGGAAGGCTGTCCTGCAGAGCACGCCCTGCTGTACATGAAAGACATGTACCGTCGAGCCCTCAAGGTCGCGGCAGGCAAGCGGGTCATCATCAGCGAGACCGGCTGGCCCAACATCGGGACCGCAACCGGGGGCGCCGTGCCGTCCTACCAGAATGCCGTGAAGTATTTTATCGACACCTACCAGTGGGCCGAGGAAGACGGGGTGGAAATTTTCTATTTCTCCTCCTTCGATGAAGCCTGGAAAGTAGCGGCGGAGGGCGACGTGGGGGCTTACTGGGGACTGTGGGACAAGCACGGCAGCCCCAAGTATTTCTGAAAGGCTGGATGGCGCCGGCTGGAGACGACGGCTATGAGACTCGAGCACGGCAACGCGATCTGTTATTCCGGGTATCGGCACGGGCAGAGCCCGGTCGACCAGGTCTACCCTTCGTACGATCAGGTCCATGAAGACCTTCGCATCCTGTCCCGCAACTGGGGATTTCTGCGGCTCTACGATTGCAGCCCGCACGCGGAGCTTGTCCTCGAAGTCATCCGGCGCGAGCGCTTACCCTTCAGGCTGATGCTCGGACTGGACATGGCCGCCGAGATGAGCAATCCGCATTGTCCCTGGGGCGCAGAGTTCAGCCCGGAGACGCTCGCCGGCAACCGCAAGCGCAACGAGGAAGAAGTCGAGCGGGCCATCCAGCTGTCACGCCGCTACGAGGATATCGTGTTTGCGGTCTCCGTCGGCAACGAGGCCAGCGTCGAGTGGACGGACCACATGGTGCCGGTCGATCGCCTGGTGGCCCATGTTCGCAAGCTCAAAAGCGCGATTCCCCACCCGGTCACTTTCTGCGAGAACTATGTCCCGTGGACTTACAAGCTCGAGCCTCTTGCCGCGGAACTCGACTTCATCTCGGTGCACACCTACCCCGCGTGGGAGTACCGCACCATGGAAGATGCGCTCAGCTACACCAGGCAAAATTACCTGTCCGTGGCCGATCATTATCCGGGCAAGCCTGTCATCATCACGGAGGCTGGTTGGACCACAGCCTCCAACGGGCGGGGCATCGAGCCGTGGAACGCCAACGAGGAACTGCAGCGCGATTATTACGAGCAGCTCATGGAGTGGACAAATGCCGCGCAGATTCTTACCTTTGTGTTCGAGGCTTTCGATGAGCCGTGGAAGGGCTCTCCGGATCCGCTCGAACCGGAAAAGCATTGGGGCCTGTTCACCGTCGAACGGCAGCCAAAGCTCGTAATGCAGGGAATGTATCCATAGCGGAAGCGGGTTAGGATGGCCCAAATGGTCAAATCCAATATCGACGACGTTGCCCGACTCGCCGGAGTCTCGCCCAAGACAGTGTCCAGGGTGATCAACAGCGAGCCGAACGTGCGCGCATCGACGCGCGAGCGGGTCGAGAAGGCCATCGACGCGCTCCAGTACCGGCCGAACCAGTTCGCACGCAACCTCGCCAGCCACCGCTCCCGGCTCATCGGGCTGATCTACGACGATCCCAGCGCATATGAGGTGCCGAGCTCGGGCTATGTCATCCGGCTGCAGGAAGGCACCCTGCGCGCCTGCCACGCGGCCAATTACGAATTGCTCATTCATCCTTGCCGTTATCGCGACAAGGACGTGGTGACGGAACTCGAAGCACTGATCAGGCACATCCGGCCCACCGGGATCATCCTGGCCGCCCCGCTATCGAACATGCCCCGCATCGTGCGCGCCATCCAGGCGAGCGGCACCCCGGTTGTGCGGCTTTCCCCCGGAAAGGAAGATGGAAAACAGTTCTGCGTGGCTACCAACGACCGCGAAATCAGCGCGGAGATGACCCGACATCTCGCTTCCCTGGGGCACCGCCGCATTGCTTTTATCAAGGGAAACCGCCAACACAAGGCGGTGGGCAACCGCTATCTCGGGTATCTCGACGGTCTCCGGGACAGCGGCCTCGAGGTTCGCGATGAGCTGGTGGCACAGGGCGACAACTCGGTCGGCAGCGGCGAGGCGGCCGCCGACCAGTTACTGGGCCTCAGCAAGCCCCCGACTGCGATTTTCGCAGCAAACGACGACATGGCCGCAGGCGTGATGCGTGTCGCAGCACGGCAGGGTATAGAAATCCCCGCACGGCTCTCGGTAGCGGGCTGCGATGACATTTCGCTGGCACGCCAGTTCTACCCGAGCCTGACGACCATCCGGCAGCCGATCGCCGCCATGGCGGAGCTCGCGACTTTGGCGCTGGTGGACGGCTCCCACAAGGATTCTCTATACAAAGGCGTCGCCGTTGTGCCCGCTCAGCTGCGAATCCGCGAGTCGACCGGCCCGGCACCATCCGAAGCACGATCCTGAGGACGCTCCCGAGCGCTCGTCGTCAACGTCAGCGGACGTAGCGGATCCCGTCAAGATAGACCGTCACCGGGGTGGCGCGTCCGGTCATCGTGACCACGAATCCCGTCTTGATGCTCGAGAGATCAGCCCCCTTGAGCGGCACCGTGTAGCGCTGCCATTCACGGGTCAGCACGATGCCGTCAACCTTGCGAACGACGGAATCGGGATGCGCCTTGTCTTCTCCGAGCAACCCGACGCCGAAGCTCACGTTCTCGCCGCCGTACTCCCCCCGGGCCCAGAGCTCCAGCTCCCGGGCGCCACGGAGATCGTAGCCCCCTTCCTGGTCGCCCCAGTTGTTCGGTGGGTGCTGCCAGGCGACTCCCACCCAACCGAAAGGTTTCTCGAAGCGCAGCCGGATGCTGCGTGCGCCCCGATGGAACTTGCCGGCGTACTCGCCGTCCAGCGACAGATGCTCGATGTCGCCCATCCAGCCCGACGGTACCCAGGGCATCCCGGCGAGCGCATCCTCGTACACCGGGAACGGCAGCGGCATGCGAGCTTCGCCTTCGACAAGCAGCGGGATGTTGGCGGTGGCTGCGTGCCCGGCCCCGTCGTAGGCATACAGGAACAGGCGATAGGGTCCCGGCTGTTCGGGCATGCGAACCCGTGCGCCGTCGATGCCTGATTCCAGTACGGCGCCCTCGATGACGGGCATGTCTGCGCGGAAATCACCGCCGGTCAGGTAGTCGGACGATTCCGGCCGCAGTTCCCAGCGGACGCGGATGCCGCCGTCTTCCGGATCTTCCACGGACGCGCGGACCACGACTACCGCACCCGGTTCTGACCTTGTCGGGCCGTCCACCGACAGCGGTGCCGCACGCGGAGCAAGGTCGTCCGGCTCTTCCCCCGACCAGATCCCGGTCATGACATCGACAGCCGCAGTCTTCGCGCCGTCCTCCAGAAACATCCCGAACCACGTCCCGGTCGCCTCCATCTTATGGCCCCAGAGGAAGGCATAGCCGCCGAGTGCCAGGCCGGGAGCCGCATCGACGCCCCGCTCCCAGCTTTCGCGGTAGGACGATGCCTTTTCGGCGCTGGTCTGCTCCAGCGGAGCGCCCCACTCGGTGGCGGGCATCTCCCAGGGACCGACGGGACCGAACTCGGTCAGCACGAACGGCTTCGTTGCGCCGCCGTCGCGCAGCAGCCGTGGCACCAGCGGCGCGCCACCGTAGGCATTGATGCCATGGATGTCTATGGCGGGGCTGCGGCGATGAACCCATTCGATGCGCTCACCATGGACGAAGGTCGTGACCGTCATCGTCGGATGGTGAGGATCCAGCCGCTTGACCAGGGCGGCGACCTCGTTCACGGCGCTCCAGACGGCTGGATTGCCGCCGTCGTCAAACCCTTCCATCTCGTTGCCGAGCCCCCACAACAGCACGGCCGGGTGGTCCTTGTAGCGAAGTACAATCTGCCGCACGCGCTCGAGCTGCTCGGCCACCTGCTGCGGGTCATCGTAGTCGAAGCCGTGCCGCTCGTGACCCAGCCAGATCCCGACGGTCACGGTGAGGCCGAGCGCATGCGCCTGGTCGAGCAACGGCTCGAGATCCTCGGCATCCCAGGTGCGCACGGAGTTGGCACCGGCGGCCGCGAGCAACTCCAGTGAGTGGTTTCCGCCGGCGCCACGGATGAAATAGGGCTCGCCGCCGCGAAGCAGTTGCCAGCCTTCCTCCGTCTGCCGCAATTCAACGGGAACCGCTTCCGCCATGACCGGATTCCAGAAAAGGGAAGGCCCCGCGATCAGCAGGGCCTTGATGAGGGCTTTACCAAGCACTTCGCGCCCGCTCAACCTCCGTTGACTGACACTACCCCGTTGTTGAAATCCGGCGGCGTGGCCGGCTGATAGGAATACCCCCAGTCCAGCAGGACTTCTAACACGAGGATCGGGTCACCCGGAACCACGCGCCGGAAGCCAGTGGCCTCCGTCCGGTACAGGGCGTCCGCCGTGAGTTCGTTGAGCGGAATGGAAAATGGCACGGGTTCGCCGTCGGGGCTAGCCGCCGGGCAGCATTCGAACACCGTGACCGAACTGTAGAAATTGTCCAGCACGGACCGGTAGGCCTTGAGTGCCTGCTGCCGGACCAGTTCATCCGTCGAGATGGCGTTGCTGTTCGCGTCGTATAACTCGTGCAATGCAAGCGCGGTGTAATACTGGTTCTCTCCGGAGGGCCGCTGCGCCAGCGCGGTCGCCCAGAAGTAGAACCGTGCTTTCGCACCTGACGGACCTGGCGGCAGCGCGTTGAACAGGTCGAACTTGTTGTCGGCGTCCGGGTTGTTGACGTCGAACTCGATGATGGTGGTCGTGGCGAACGGGTTCTCCGGGTCCTCCATGACGCAGGTCTCCGGGTGGACGCCGATGTTTTCGCAATAAAGATCCAGGACCACGTCCGTCGGCAGGACGATGGTATTGATCAGCTCGCCGTCGCTCTCGTCACGCTCGCCGCTGCAGCCGGCGGAAACCAGCGCTGCCGTACCCAGCAGCGCGAGGAGCAGGTGCTTGCCGCGAGCCGGCCTGGCGGATTTTCGATTCAGCTCTCTCATTCCAATATTACCTCGGCTGTGCATGCACTTTGCTAGAACTGATAGATGAAGTAGACGTTGACGCTGAAGATGTAGTCGCTGCCCGGGAACTCTTCCTCAGACTCCGATCCCTCGCCGAAGGACCGGTACAAGCCACGGACACCGATCCTGGTCGCATGCTGCTCAGAGACACTGTCCGCGATCGCCGTGTAGCCCGGTCCGAGCAGGTAGGAGTAGTCCAGCTCTACCTGTTCCGGGAACGTGACGTTGAACTGGCGGTAGAAGTCGTACGGCCCCCAGCGGTCCTTCATGAAATAGCCCGACAGCCTGTGCTTGCCGCCCCAGACGGCCTTGCCATGCAGCTCCCAGAATTTCTGGGTCCCACCGTCGGGGCTGCCCGTCGACTGCTGGAAGCCCCGGATCCCCTTGAATATCAGCTTCGTCCGATTCTTCGTATTCATGGTCACCCGGCTCGAAAGCAGCCAGACATCCTCGGCCGGCAGTCCCTCTCCGAAGGCCACGTTCGACTCGTTGGGCGCAAAGAAGAAGCGATAGGAATCGGTCGCGGTCGGGTATTCCGTGTAGGTGCCGCCGAAGTCGATCGCGAACGGTGCGTCTTCCCGCCACTCGTTGTCCCAGTCGTAGTAAGGCGTCGCGCCGGTCGGATCCCAGGTGAAATAGATCTCACCCGAACGCGCCTCGCGGTTGCCGAGGACTGCGAACGGATCCGCATCGCGGTTACGCGGGTTGGTCCCGGGGGACAGGATACCGTCGATGATCTCCGGCTCGATGAGCGGGTTCGCGTGAACCAGGTTGTCCCGGTACATCACCCGCGGGAAGACCATCCAATTACCGAAAAACATCTGCGAGCCGGCCTCGAACTCCTGCTTGTTGCCAAGGCCGGAGTACGGGAGGTTGCTCGGGTCCAGAACCCCGTAGACTTTGTGATGCTGGCCACCGTCCGCCACCAGCCCGGCATGGTGCGCCGAGAGGTAGGTGCGCGTACCTAAAAGGGGCAAGGTGAGCTTGGCCTTCACGCCGAGCGTATCCTTCCAGTCGATCTCGTCCAGGTAGACATTGCCGGCGTCGTAACGATCGAACTTGTCGCCGACCTTCTCCGTAGCCGCCATGATTCCGCCGAATTCGAGTTCCCAGCCGTTCACGAATTCTTTTTTGCCGTAGATCGTCGTCTGCCGGGACTGCGGCTCAGTCTGACCGGCGCCGCCCACCGACCGACCCAATCGCGCGACGTCCTCGGAGTGGATGAACGTCCAGTCCATGTCCGCCAGGCCGAAATCATATTTCAGGACCGCCTTCGGGTTGGCGCCCCAGTAAACCTCAGGGCCGAACAGAAGGGTCAGGCCCTCCAGGCTGCCCTTACCCCTGATCTCGACACCCGAGGGTGCGTTGGCATCCCAGATATCGATGCCCGCGATGTCCGTGGCCTCCTGGACCAGGCCGAAGAAATCGCCTTCATAGCCCCAGTGGAAACGAGGGGTGTGATAGAAAGCTTCCAGGTCGAAGGCCTCGCCCCGGTACTCCGCACTGAAGTCATAGATCTCTATGCGCCGGCCGTCGTCGATCTTGATCGGAGTCCGCTGAGTGCCCTCGATCTCTTCAGTAGCCACGAAGATCTCGCGTTCCAGCCCCCGGTCACCGTAGCTGAACTCGAGCGGGCGCTTGTCTGCGACGTTGCCGAGCACGTTGAGCGTGAACTGGCCTTCAAGTTTCGAGTTCGGATTGAATGCGAAGTCAAGGAACACCATCTGCCCATCGCTGAAATCGATGGCGTTCTCCCCGTCCTCCTCGATAGGCCGATCCTCGCCGCGCGCCACGAATTCGGCCTGGAACCTGCCGCCCGTCAACCTCAGCGCGCGGCTCACCTCATTGGCGTCGGCCTTGACCCGACGAACGTCGCCCCTCAGCTCGTAATAGTCCACGTCCATGCTGGCGAACATAGAGTTGATCTCGCTACGCGATGCCTCGTATGGATCCAGCGAGAAGATTTCCTTCATCACGTCGTAGGCCATGCGCGGGATCGCCTCGTACACCCCCTCCGCATTCGGCAGGCCGAGCGCCGCAATACCGAACCACTCCTCGTTCATGTTGTTGCCGTCCGGGGTCCAGTCGAACAGGTACGCCTGGTTCGACCACGAGGCATTCGTATCCTGGATGTCGAGGTTTTCAGTCTGCAGGTATTTCCACCACTCGTCGCGCCATTCGAAGATGTAGCCGCCGATCGCGTTGCCCTCTTCGCCCTTGCCGTAGGACTTGTTGTACATCTCGTGCCACTGTTCCTTCAGAATCAGCGCCTGGGCCGCCTGGTCCTCCTGGAAGGTGCGGGCATTGAACGCATCGCTGCCAAACTCGAAGAACACGACCGGCAGGTCGAGTTTCTCTTCGACGCGCTGCCACAGGTCGGTGAAACTCGTGCCGCGGTAGACGTTACTGCCGAGAATGTCGAGAGACGGAACGAGTTCCGCGATGAGATCGATGTACTGGATGTCACCGTTCACGATGCTGAACGGATGATTCGGGGCGATCTCCTTCCCCGCGGAGATGACCTCTTCGTACAGGCTGTACAAGTAGCGGGCCTTGGCCGTGTTCTGCTCGCCTTCCGGCAGGTTCTCGATCTCGAAGCTCGACCACGAAAGGCCGTAGTTGCTCTCGTTGCCGAACGCAAACATCAGCACGCCGGGGGTGGCCTTGTAGCGGCGCACGAACTCCTGCATGTCCCGCTTCAGGATTTCTCGGGTGCGTGGATCAGAGTAGTCGGTGAACGGCACCCATTGCCCGTCGATGGAATAGCCGTAACGGCCCATCAGCGGATTGATGACGCTCATGATGCCGTGTTCACGGTAGATGTACTCCACCCACTCGGGCGGGATCGTCGTGAAGCTCCGGATCGTGTTTACGCCCATCTTCTTCATCAGGCCGAAGTCGTAATCCAGCACCTTGCGGATGAAGTCGTCGGGCTCGTTGAACAGCCCGTAGGTGTAGTTCTGCCCCCGCGGCGAGTAGCTCCAGACCACGCCCTTGACGTAGAAGTCCTCGCCATCGACCTTGAGTTTCCAGCCCTTCTCGTCCTTGTAGGTCTCGACCTTGTTCACCTGCGCATGAGTCACGTCGGGAGCGGCGAAGATCAGTACGGCCGCCAGCAGGCTGCCGAAAAAGGCCATACGGTTGGAGAAGCTTGATTGGGCCATAGCGACTACTCTTGCTTGAGATTTGACTTCTTGGTGGATGTCGATTCGGCTTGAATGCCCTGCCGGCCTGACCATCAGTTGGCCACGATGGAGACGTTGTCGATGGAGATGTCCGAGACGCATCCGGCAACGGCCCCGCAGATCGCCGTCAACTGCAATGACACCCCGCCACTGACATCAGGGCCGATGGCGATGTTCAGCGGACCCACGGTGGTCCAGTCCGACGGGAACCCGGCGCCCTCGCGAATGATTTCCGTCGCAGAGACGCCGCCCCCGCTCAGCTCCGAAAAGAGCCTGATGTCAACAACGCCGCCATTGGCATCGCTGCCTTTCCAGTCGAAAGACACCGTAACCTGTTGGCCGGGCGTGAGGTCTCCAGCTCCCAGGTTGGCCGCTTTGAGTGTCGGATTGCCCGCGGCAGTGATATTCAGATTGGCCGCAAAACTGCCGGACGCACTGTCGTTCGTCGTCGTGATCGTCCCGCCGTTCGGCGACGCCTCCCAGCCGCTCAGGTCACCGGTCTCGAAATCGCCGTTGACCACCAGCTCGCCGGTCGCACCGCCGCCTCCGCCGCCGCCCGCGGTTCCGGTGAAGCCGATATCGGTCAACAGGAGCGTGAACGGCGCCGCCTGGCCGCCCAGCGGGCCGAGCAGGAAGCCCTGGTTGCCGGCGATGGTCGCCGCAAAATCGCTCATCGGGATCGATACCTGCAGCCAGCCGTTGCCCAGGTCGGTCACGCCACTGTAAGTCCCGAGGTTGTAAACCTGGCCCGTGTCGCCGTTCTCAATGAACTTGACCTCAAAGGCCGCCAGGTTACCGGCGTCGCCCTTCACCTTGAACAC